>QCTE01000001.1 GCA_003211275.1 Synechococcus sp. AG-673-A03
CATTGACTACATCGGCAGTTGGGGACCCGCGATCTGCGGTCATGCCCATCCAGAAGTGATTAGTGCGCTGCAGGAATCGATTGAGAAGGGCACCAGCTTCGGAGCCCCCTGCGCACTCGAGAACACGTTGGCGGAGATGGTGATCGACGCCGTCCCCAGTGTGGAGATGGTTCGCTTCGTGAACAGCGGCACCGAAGCCTGCATGGCTGTGCTGCGTCTGATGCGCGCCTTCACAGGTCGCGACAAGGTCATCAAGTTCGAAGGTTGTTACCACGGCCATGCGGACATGTTCCTGGTGAAGGCCGGTTCCGGTGTGGCCACCCTCGGCCTCCCTGACTCACCAGGCGTCCCCCGCAGCACCACCGCCAATACCCTCACCGCGCCTTACAACGATCTGGAGGCCGTCAAGCAGCTGTTCGCTGAAAACCCTGATGCCATTTCAGGCGTCATCCTCGAGCCCATCGTCGGCAACGCAGGGTTTATCCAGCCTGAGCCTGGCTTCCTCGAGGGTTTGCGCGAACTCACCAAGGAAAATGGCGCTCTGCTCGTCTTTGACGAGGTCATGACAGGCTTCCGCATCAGTTACGGCGGTGCCCAGGCCCATTTCGGTGTGACTCCTGATCTCACCACCATGGGCAAGGTGATCGGTGGAGGGCTTCCCGTAGGGGCCTACGGCGGTCGACGCGAAATCATGGAGATGGTGGCTCCTGCAGGCCCCATGTACCAGGCCGGCACCCTGAGCGGAAATCCCCTTGCCATGACAGCGGGCATCAAGACACTTGAGCTTCTGAAACAGCCCGGTAGCTACGAAAAGCTCACCGCCACAACTGAAAAACTGGTCGCTGGCATCAAGGAAGCAGCGACCTCTGCAGGCCTTCCGATCACGAGTGGAAGTGTGAGCGCCATGTTCGGATTCTTCCTCTGCGAAGGACCTGTACGCAACTTTGAAGAAGCGAAAGCGACGGATGCTGAACGTTTTGGCAAACTGCACCGCGCCATGCTTGAGCGTGGTGTTTATTTAGCTCCATCAGCCTTCGAGGCAGGTTTCACCTCACTGGCCCATTCGGACGCAGATATCGAAGCCACGATTCAGGCGTTCCGCGACAGCTTCGCTGGGATCACCTGAACTCTGAATCTGGGTCACTCCCTATGCCACATCCCAGCATCGGCATGGGGAACCAGTTCAAAAAGGTGCTGATCGGGCTGAGCCTCGTTGTCGCATCACTCCAGAGCTCTCCAACCCGGGCAGGGCCCCTGCAGACATGGCTGCAACTGCCTGAATGGCTTGATCTCAGCATCGACTACACGGCTGAGCCCATGGCCCGGATCAGCGGTGGTGCCAATCCTTCAGCAGCAAGCTGGTATCAGGCTGTGGTGCTCGATCTGTCCCTGAGCAGCGGGTTCGGGAAAACCCAACAGCAGTGGAATGAATTGGACCACTGGCAGCTCAATCTGCAGCTGACCAATGATGCCGGCAACCCCGACCTAAATACCGAGCTGGGATCTGCCTTCACATTGCAGACCCTGGTGAATCCAGTGGGGACCTGGATCACCGAAGCCTCTGTGGTCAGAAATCGCGGCGAGAGCTGGTGGCAAGCGGAACTGGGCGTGATGTCGCTGGATCCAGTCATGGCTGGAGAACCAGGCTTTCTGTCTGCTCCTGCCATGGGCAGTTACATCAGCTCAGTCCTCAACAACACTTTGAACCTGTTGATTGTGGGAGTGCCGATTGATCCCTTCGTGGCACCTGGCGTCAAGCTTCAGGCTCATTCAGAGTCTCTGGGGTCCCTGGAATATGCCTACTTCTACCTGAACCCTCAGACCAGTATTGCGGCAAGCCTTGGCGTTGATCCAGGGGTGCCCGACGTCCAGGGCGGCGTTCAAGCTCTGCAATGGACAACCAATCCTCTGCGATCGAGAACTGATCTTTCGGCAGAAATCAACATTCCAGGCACCAATGAGAGTGTGATCAGACAGTTACCACTCCCTGAAGTTCAGCTTGGTGGCTATTTCTCATCAACACGTCTCTTGATTGACAATGCAAGTGAGCTGGGAGAAGGGATCAACCGTGGCATTTATGGATCGCTCACCTGGCCTGTTGATGTGCCTCTCGGCCTGGACAATCGGATTTGGGCTGGTGGGAACTTCAGCTTGGATCCTGCCAATAACCCTTATCCAACATTCATCGCAGGAGGCTGGCTGAGTCAAGGCATCATTCCAGGCCGACCACTTGACGTGCTTGCTTTGGGCCTGGGTCGAACCAGTTTCAGCCCGACCATCAACCCCGGGCTGAGCTACGAGGGAATGATTGAGTTGAATTATTCCTTTTATGTTTCAGAAATTCTGCAAATTCAACCTGTGATGCAATGGATTATAAATCCAGGCGGTGAAGGCAAAGTCCCAGGAATCTGGGCCGGAGGCCTACAGATCAATTTGAGTCTCTGAGATTCAGCGATAGTTCTCGAATTGAAGAGGCACATCCAGCTCATCCTCTTTTGAACGCAACAACTGAATCACCTGCTGGAGATCATCCTTACTTTTGCCTGTCACCCTGAGACTGTCTCCCTGAATCGCCACGGTAACTTTCTTGAGCTCGTCACGGACAATCTTACTCATTTTCTTGGCAAGTTCCTGACTGAGTCCCTTCTTCAATTGAACGGTCTGCTGCACACGATTACCACCCACCGACTCCGCCGGCTGGAAATCAAAGATCTTCAAAGAGAGATTTCTTTTTGTCGCCTTGGCTCGCAGAATATCTTCAACAGCTTGAAGGGTCATGTCACTGGCCGTAGTAATCACAATCGCGGCGTCTTCAAGATCGATCTCTGTACCAGAATCCTTAAGGTCATAACGCTGAGAAACGTCCCTACGAACTTGATCAAGCGTATTCACCAACTCCTGACGGTCAAAATCAGAGACCACATCAAATGAATACGAAGCCATTGAACAATCGTTAGTGGTTGAAGGTTAGCAATGCTCTTGAAGCCACTCTCAACAGGAGATCTGACAACAGACGGATAGCCAGAGAAGCTTCATCTTCAATCAGCAACCCCGTTTCAAATCCCGCTTCAGCCAGCCAGAAGGAAGACGGACGCAGACGACTTGGTGATCCAGTCGGATTAACCGCGTCGATCGAGAGTCGATCACTATCGTTTCAACCGCGCTTGCCTTGATTGTGTTCATCACGGACCTTCTCACCCAGACACCCTCGGCGCCCTATGCCTTGTCGCTCGCGCTCTCGGGAGCTGTAGTGATCGCCAGCATCATTCCCCTGGGTGCTGCCCGTTCACAGGCGGACTTCACCCTGGACGACATGAAAGCTCCGAGGGCCATGTTCGACCGCCTCCCAGACTGGGGGAAACGAGCCAGCTGGGCCCATCAGAACAGCTTCGAGGCGTTCAGCCTGCATGCTCCAGCAGCGCTTCTAGCCCTGATCGCCGTTCTGCAAATCGGAGAGCTTCAGGGCCTTGCCATCCCCGCAGCTCTGCTACAGCCCATGCTGCGTCTGATTTATTTGCCGGCCTATGTGGCCAATGTTCCGCCCCTGAGAGGACTGTGCTGGGCCGGTGCTCTGCTTTGCACCGGAATCCTCTACATCGAAGGATTAAAAGCTCTACTAACCGCCTAATCCTTGCCTTGCTGGAACTGCTTCAGAGCAGCCAGCAGTGAGGCAGGTGACTGGGGATCCACCATCAGCACGCTGCCGGCAGGCGAGTCAGCCATGCGCTGCCCCATGGCCATCCAGTTTTCAGCCAGCATCAGCCGTACCGCCTCTTCCGCTTCCGGGCTCTCGGACAGTGCCCTGGCCATGACGCGTGCTGCTTCGGACTTCGCTTCAGCCATCACACCTTGCTGCTTGGCATGGGCTTCGGCCTCAAGCAGGATCGCCTCCTTCTGGGCACGTGCATCAAGTACGAGGGCCTCCGCACGGCCACGCGCCTCATTCAACTGAGCTTCCTTTTCGCCTTCGGAACGCAGAATCGCAGCGCGCTTCTCCCGTTCGGCAGTCATCTGAGCCTCCATCGCTTGCTTAACGCCTGGCGAAGGATTGATGTCGCGCATTTCAACGCGAGTCACTTTCACACCCCATGGATCGGTGGCCTCATCAAGCTCGTTCAGCAGAAGCTCGTTCACCTCACTGCGAGTGGTGAAGGTCTGGTCGAGATCCAGCTTGCCCATTTCGGCACGAATCTGGGTCAACACCAGATTCACCATCGCTGCCTGCAGATTGTCCACCGCGTAATACGCCTGGGCATGCTCGAGCAACTGCCAATACACCACCGCATCGACTTCGATGGAGACGTTGTCTCGCGTGATGCAGAGCTGGGGGGGAATATCCAGAACCCGTTCCTTGAGCGACTCATGACTCACCACCCGTTCGACAACGGGAATCACGACGGAGAGCCCTGGCTGCAACTCACGGTCGAACTTGCCAAGCCGCTCGACGAGACGCGAGCGGCCTCCGCTGGTGACCTTGACGCTGCCACTACCCAGAAGCGCGATCAGGATCAGTGCAGGCAGGCTCAGCAGCGCTTCCATGACGGATGGATGTCTGCGGCGACGCTAGTCCCCAAAGTGAGGGGAAGCAGCCAGCAGACATGCCACCTCTTTGGAGTCCCTTGATCTGGTTGCTGGTGGCGGGCGTTCTGCTGGTCGTGGAGCTGGTGCAGCCCAGTTTCGATGGCTTGATGTTCGGCGTCTTCGCCGGTCTTGTCGTATCCGTACTGACGGCCTTGCTGCCGCTGCAGGTTTGGATTCAGATCATCCTGTTCAGTCTCATCACAGTGCTGGGAACGCTTTGGCTGAGCAGATGGTCTGCGCAACGCAATCCACGGCCCGGACGGCGGCGGCTGAAAGACAACACAGCCGAAGTACTGGCCACGATTCAGCCCGGAGGGGAAGGCAGGGTTCGCTGGCATGGTCAGAGCTGGGCAGCCAGCTCGCTGGATGTCGAGACTCTTCTGCAGGCGGGAGATCGCGTGCTTGTGATCAGCAGGGAGGGAACCAGGCTCCAGGTTCTACCGACCCCGCCTTCGCCTTGAACGTCAGTCGAAAAACAGCAGGCTGACCACCTTGCCCATGTCTTCGGCATTGCGACAGCTGGCAAGCAGTGTCTCGCTGTCATGGAAAGCCAGGCAAATCAGTTGGTCACAACGACTGATGATGTCCTGGTTGCAGAGGCTGCTGGCCATCGGCAGAGGCAGATCGTCGTGCTCAGGCTTCTCGATCAGGTGCAGAACCGTCTCCAACTGATCACGGATCTCAGGCCCTTGGCGACTCAGACTCTGCGGCAGCAACACCGTGAGCTTGGAGGCATCCACAGCCAGCACGCCTCGAATCACGGCTGCATTGACCCCCTGCGCACCTGATGTCACGAGAGAATGGCCTTCCTGAGCAAGCGATCGGGCGATCAGCTCGATCAAGTGGATGGCGACCACCGGAACATGACGGCTGCCGAGGATGGCAATCCTCCGCGCTCCCTTGTCTTGGAGCAAGGCCAATTCCTGGGCAAGGGTGTCGACCCTGTCCATTGCAGGAAGATCAAGGGATCGGCTCAATGACTACCTGCGAGCATTCCTAGACGCTAGCAGCGGTGAACCCTGTCGGGACCATCACTTTGAGCCGATCGCAAGGTGTTCCAGTCCCACGGCACTGAGCAGGTCTGCAAGCCGGCAGTGTTCTTCCACAAGACGGAAGGCATAGGTCGCTTTCACCGCTTCGTGCAGACGCACGTGACCGAACGCCTGCTCGATCACTTCAACGGTCCCGAGTGTGTCCTGCTCGACCTTCAGCAGAGGGACTTCCAGTTCATCCGCTCGACTGATCAACTGGGGGAGTGGATCTCCAGCACCGGTCAAAATCAGGCATTGCGTGGATGCCTCCAGGGCCGCCAGCTGGATATCGGTGCGATCTGCTCCGGTCACCACAGCCATGTTGCGGCGGCGGCGGAAGAACTCCATTGCTGAGTTCACATTCATGGCCCCGATGCTGAGAGTCTCGACCAACAGGTCGAGCTTCTCTTTGCAGCAGATCACCCGCGCATCGAGCCGACGCACGAGTTCGCCCACCGTGACGCTGCGCAGCAGAGGCGAGCGTGGCATCACACCGAACACCTTGATGCCAAGCGCCTGGAGAGACGGCACGACATCACGTTCAAGGCTTTCCACATCATCAGGAGTGACTGCGTTCAGCACCACCCCGCGGAGTCGATCACCGAGCTGCTGACTGGCGGCCAGCAACGCATCGACGCTGCGACTGTCTTCCCAGAGATGCACGAGCACCACCGGTGCGTCGAGATCGCGGGCCAATTGCACCAAACTCAGGCCGTAGAGCAAACCCTCATGGAGATTGCCGGCGGCTTCCAGAAGGGTGACACTGTTTTCTGTCTGCTCAAGACTGGTCCTGAGTTGCTCAAGCCCTTCTCCGGCAGCCAGGGTTCCCTTCGCAAGCCGTTGCTGTGCAGTCTCGGGAGAGAGGAGGTGCAAAGAGGGGATCAGGTCCTGATGAGGCAGACCGAGGGTCTCTCCCACGAAACGGACATCGTCATCGATCAACGGTGAAGGCAAAACGCCTTGATCAGACTCCCAGTCCAGACTTGTGGCGAGCGGTTTTCCGAAGAGGACCCGAATCCCGACCGAGCGCAAATGCCTTGCAATCCCGAGCACTAGGGCGGACTTGCCGCTGAAGGGTTCACAGGATCCGATCAGCAGCGTTGAGCCCATCAGGGAGATCTGAGATTGATTCCCACAATTTAGGGGGAACCATCCTCCCCAATCTGCTCAAGCAACAACCACTGCCAGAAGCTGTCCGGCAGATCCTGACGGCCAGTTTCCACAACTTGCATCAGCCAATCGAGCAGTTGATGCGCAGGGCATTCGAACGGATACAGCTGATCAGCCTGTTCCTGAAATCGCAACTCACAGCGGCACGTCTGAAGCGGGGCATTGGCAGGGCTCCAGGTCAGCAGGTAGCGATGGGGCTGAGCACCACTGCGGATACGCTCGCCATCGAACTGGCCTAGGGGCAGCTGTTCAAGAGCATGCCTGAGGGCCTGCTCGCGACGAAGGCCCCCGCAATACGGAGCGAACAGAGCCAGTTGAGCGTCACCGGACGGACTGGACAACGTCATACCGTCGAGCTGTTCCAAGCATGCACCAGTTCACCGCCATGGCCCAGCCTGTGCCAAGGACCTCCGATTCAAGCTCGATGGCAGAGACCTGGTCAGGTCGCAGGGTGGGAATCACAGGAGCAGGAGGTGAACTGGGTCGTGCACTCACGCGCCGACTCAGACAGAGGGGCGCCTGGGTCGTTGCTCTGAGTCATCGCCCTAAACCAACGGAGCTGAACAGCCTGACCGGACCACAGGAGTGGGTGTGCTGGAGCTGCGGAAAGGAAGAGGAACTCGATTCCACCCTGAGGGGTCTGGATCTTCTTGTGCTCAACCACGGCATCAACCCCGGAGGCGATCAAAGCCCCGAGAGCCTGAACAAGGCCCTTGAGATCAATGCCCTCAGCCAATGGAGGCTTCTGCAGCGCTTTGAGCAGTTGGAGAGGAACCTCCAGCAAGACACACGTCCACCGGAACTATGGGTGAACACATCGGAAGCCGAGATCCAACCAGCCCTGAGCCCTGCTTATGAGCTGAGCAAGCGCTTGATCGGCCAACTCGTCAGCCTGCGCTGGAGTGCACCGCGTCATCATCGGACCAAGCTTCCAACTTTGCGCAAGCTGGTGCTCGGTCCTTTCCGTTCGAGCCTCAATCCGATCGGTGTGATGTCAGCTGATTTCGTGGCAGGTCAGATTCTTTGGCAAGCCGACTTGGGACTGCCACTGATCATCGTGACCCCTAATCCACTCACTTTGCTGGCGATGCCTTTGATTGAGCTGGGGCGATTGATCTACAACAGACTGTTGTGGGCTAATCACCACGATCCGTGAGGATCTCGCATCCGTCGGATGTCACGACAATCGTGTGCTCCCACTGCGCGGACAGGCCGCCATCGCGCGTGACCACAGTCCAGCGGTCCCTGAGCGTGCGACAGGCTTTGCTGCCGGCGTTCAAGATCGGTTCCACAGCAAGGGTCATGCCGGGACGCAACTTCACGTTCGGCAGAGCGTCCGTCCGGAAGTTGAAGACGGAAGGTTCTTCGTGGAGATTGCGGCCAACACCATGACCCGTGTAGTCCTCCACCACACTGAAACCACCTTCATGGACGCGATCCTCAACGGCTCCAGCGATATCGAGCAGCGTGTTCCCCGAGCGGATCTGAGCCAATCCGGCCATCAGTGATTCCTGAGCCACCTTGCTGAGGGCTGCCGCCTGATCACTGACCTCACCCACACAGATGGTGACGCAGCTGTCGCCGTGATAGCCCTCGTAAAAAGCGCCCGTGTCCACTTTGAGCAAATCGCCGGCATGAATCACCTTTCTGTTGTTGGGAATGCCATGCACCACCTCATCATTGATGCTGGAACAGATGCTGGCGGGGAACCCGTGGTAACCCTTGAAACTTGGGGTTGCTCCCATTTCCCTGATGCGCCGCTCGGCATGGGCATCCAGATCGGCGGTGGTTTGACCGGGCTCGACCATCTCCATGATTTCCCGAAGCACAGTCGCCACAATGCGACTGGCCTTGGCCATGATTTTCAGCTCTCTCGCCGACTTGATCTCCACTCCACGACGCTGCTGGATGCGGGGGCCTGTGGCAGTCACGCTGCCGGTTTTGGTCGAAGCAAGCAGATCAGCGAACAAGTTCATCGGTGATTCCTTCGGGCAGTCCCGACGTCCTGCTGTCACGCTATCAATGGTGACGAGCTAATGCCGGTGGCTCTCTGGATGGCACGACTGCGGCGCTGGCACAGCAGGGTGGCGCCCTTGGTTCTTCTGCCGTTGATGACCACAGTCATCACAGGTCTGAGCTACCGGGTCGCGCGCGATTGGTTCGGAGTGAGTCGAGACAGCGCCCACTGGCTGATGAGCCTGCATGAAGGGGAATGGCTGGGACCGCAGCTTGAACCCGTCGTGGTTGTTCTCAATGCACTGGGAGTGCTGTGGATGTTGATCACCGGCGGAGGAATGATGCTGCAGTCCTGGAGAAACGCTTGGAAGAAACGCTCAGTGGACGGTGGGCCGGCAGGGTAAGCTGGTTGTTTGGCGTGATTACCCGGAGCTGGGATGGCAGCGGACCAGAAAGACACATCTGCACAAGACAGCGCAGACGTCACAAGCACTGAGAACGAGTCCCCGAAGACTGCTGCTCCAGCCGCAACGAAGGCTGCACGCCTCAAACCTGCTGAGCTGATCAGAGAGTTTGAGCAAGCGCAGCAGAAAACCAACCTCCCCGACATCTATGTCGGGGACACTGTTCGTGTCGGCGTTCGCATCAGCGAGGGCAACAAGGAACGGGTCCAGCCCTACGAAGGAGTGGTGATCGCAAAGCGTCATGGCGGGGTGAATCAGACCATCACGGTCCGCCGGATCTTTCAGGGCATCGGCGTTGAAAGAGTCTTTATGCTGCATAGTCCTCAAGTTGCCTCCATCAAGGTGGAGCGCCGCGGTAAGGTACGTAGGGCGAAGCTTTTCTATCTGCGGGAACGGGTGGGCAAGGCCACCCGCGTGAAGCAGCGCTTCGATCGCTGAGGCTTAGGCCTCGTTCAATCCAATGTCATCACTTTTGTGATGGTCGAGGGGCCCATCGCCTTGCGCCGTTAGTTCAGTTGGTAGAACGCAGGTCTCCAAAACCTGATGTCGGGGGTTCAAGTCCTCCACGGCGCGTCCGATGGCCCCTTCTGCAGTTTCCTAGTTTCGAGCATGGAGTTGGATCTTCAACCTGGTGATGTGGTCAAGGTCCTCGAATCAGCCGCTCTCGGCTGGGTTCGTGCCCGTGTCATTCGCGTCAAATCTGGAGGACGTGTGGTCGTGCAGAGCGACCAGGGCCGTGAATTCACTGCCCGTGGCAATCAAGTTCGTTTAATCGAGCCTGCAGGTTTCCGTCCCTGACCAAGCTGAATTCGTCCCCTCATGGGATCACTGAGGCCGGTGGCTGTTGCCACCGGTTTTTTATGGCGTCCGCGGGTGCTGCCGGGATGAATCGTTGTTGATGGTTGACCAAAGATTCAAGCCCTACTTACAACGCTGCCAGAGCTTGAAGCAAAACTCATCGCAACGGCTGGTGGCAATCCAGATGAGATGGGTTCTGAAGCCAACTTGTTCAGAACCCGACCAACACGCGTATTGACGGAGGGCAGGGCAACAGTCGATACTTTCGATGTCGCGCGAGCGACACAGATCAGATTCCAACGGACGAGCACCGTCGATCTGAATCCGATCTGGGACCGTAGTTCAACCGGTTAGAGCACCGCCCTGTCACGGCGGAAGTTGCGGGTTCGAATCCCGTCGGTCCCGTTCTTCATCCCGAGCTCCGCCATGGTGCGTGTTCGTCTGGCCCCGAGTCCAACGGGCACTCTCCACATTGGGACGGCAAGAACAGCGGTCTTCAACTGGCTGTTCGCGCGACACCAGAAGGGTCAGTTCCTGCTGAGGATTGAGGACACTGACAAGGAGCGCTCAAAACCGGAATTCAGCGCGAACATCCTCGATGGACTGACATGGCTCGGTATCGACTGGGATGAAGATCCCACGATTCAAAGCGAGCGGGTCCAAGAGCATCGCTCTGCGATCCAGCTGCTGCTCGACCGCGGCCTCGCCTATCGCTGTTACGCCAGCGAAGAGGAGCTCACAAGCATGCGTGAGGCCCAAAAAGCTGGGAACAAAGCACCTCGCTACGACAACCGACACAGACAGCTCACGGCCGAGCAGGAGGCGTCGTTCCAGGCCGAGGGCCGTGAAGCGGTGATCCGCTTCCGGATCGATGACAGTGAAGAGATCCACTGGCGTGACCTTGTCCGAGGGCCGATGCATTGGCGCGGCGCTGATCTCGGCGGTGACATGGTCATCGCCCGACGTGCTCCCGCCGATCAGATCGGCGACCCTCTCTACAACCTTGTGGTGGTGGTCGATGACGCGGCCATGGCGATTACGCATGTCATTCGAGGCGAGGACCACATCGCCAACACAGCCAAGCAACTTCTGCTCTACAGGGCTTTCGAGCTGGCCGCGCCGGTCTTTGCCCACACTCCGCTGATCCTCAATGCCGAGGGACGAAAACTCTCCAAGCGCGACGGCGTTACATCGATCAATGATTTCCGGTCCATGGGTTACACGGCGGAAGCGATCGCCAACTACATGACCCTGCTGGGCTGGTCCGTTCCCGAAGGGATGGAGGAACGCTTCACCCTCACGCAGGCAGCCGAGGCGTTCAGCTTCGATCGCGTGAACAAAGCCGGTGCGCGTTTCGACTGGGACAAGCTCAACTGGCTCAATGCACAGGTTCTGCATGGCCTCACACCACAGCAACTGCTAGAGGACATCTCGCCGCTCTGGCGCGAGCAGGGATGGAACCTCCCTGAGGACGTGAGCTGGAGCATGGCTTTGTGCGAATTGCTAGGCCCCTCTCTCACCCTGCTGAAAGACGGCATTGACCAGGCACAACCCTTTTTTGTTTGCCCTGAGCTTGAGGAGGATGGCCTCAAGCAACTGGAGGTTGATGGAGCCCGGGTCGCAATCGGTCAGCTTGTGGAATCACTTGAGCGTGATCGATGGGACGGCAGTGACATCGCACAGGCTCAGTCACTGCTTGCTGATGCCGCCAACAAAGCCGGCGTCAAAAAAGGGGTTCTGATGAAATCGTTGCGTGCTGCTCTGCTCGGCCGGCTCCAGGGGCCAGATCTGATCACGACCTGGTCATTGCTGGCCAGGGTCGGGCAGGACCTGCCCCGCCTGAAGCGCTGCCTCACCTGACTCCTCAGGCTCGGATTGAATCAAACCCAAAACGCGTGCAAGCGGTTGGGCCGTCAGTCCCTGGAATCCCACAGTCATCAGGATCGTGAGAAACACCAGACCCTGAAGTCGTCCTGCACCGAGAATCCCAGCCTGCTCAAGACGAATGGAAAACAGGGATGCCACGGCGGCCGTGACAATTCCGCGCGGCGCCAGCCATCCCATGAACAGGCGTTGTCGCCAGTCCAGTGGCAACCCGATCGTGGCTACGCCCACTGCCGCCGGACGCACCAGCAGCATCAGCACCAGAACACAACTGATGCCACCCCAACCCAGAGGACTGAGTTCAGCCCACGACACATCAGCCGCCAGCAGAGGAAACAGCATCGTGATCGCCAATCTGGCCAGTTCGCGGATCAGTTCGTCCAGTTGAGCCGCCTGCGTTGAGGGACGCCGGCCAACCACAACTCCGGCAGCGACCGATGCCGGCAAACCGGATTCGGGGAGCAGCCATTCGCAGACGGCAAACATCAGAAACAGAACACCAAGGGTCAGCTGCAGCCTCAAGCCCACGGCCTGCTCTGTAGGCAGACGTCTCAACAGCTCCGCCAGCAGCCATCCAACAGCAACTCCGATCAGCACCCCACCACCGAGGCGCGACAGCAGACCAATCGCAAGACCTCTCCAGCCGTAGAGATCGCCCAGCAACAGCTCAAGCAGCAGCAGCGCCAGAACGGCACCCACTGGCTCGAGCACCAGTCCCTCCGCTTCGAGCACATCCCCAAGGGGAGGAGCCAGGCGAATCTGCTGCACGATCGGCGTGACCACTGTGGGGCCCGTTCCCAACACGATGGCGCTGTAGACGGCAGCCACGGACCATCCCAGTCCGGCAAGCCAATGCGCTGCCAGGATTCCCGCTCCCAGCGACAGCAACAAACGCAGCACGGAGATCCGCAGCACGGTCGCCTTAATGGTGTCGCCGGGCAAGCGCAGATTCAGCCCTCCATCAAACAAAACGAGACTGACAAGCAGGCCAACCGTTGTCTCGAGCCCCTCTCCCAGGTCAAGAGGCTCCACAAGGCCAAGGCCGGATCGTCCGATCAGCAGTCCTGACAACAGCAACAGCACCACCCCTGGCAGTCCTGACAGGGCGGCGAGCAATCGCGCACCGGCCCCGGCAAACACCGTGATGCCCCAGAGCAGTCCGAGCCTCTCAGGCGTCATCGATGGATGCGAATTGCGGTTCCACACGCACGCCGATGACCGCTTCGGGACGGATCACCAGATATTCCCCTTCAAGATCCCCGAGCGGGATGTTCACGAAAGCCTGCCCACTCCCACCGTTGACCAGACCCTGATACCACTCCTGAAATGTCTCGAGAGTCGGGAAATGCACCACCTCCGTTTGACCTCCCGAGAGGTGAAGCGAAATCTTGTAGCGGCGAGGCGTACGTGTCATCAGCGAACCGTACAGGCCCAGGGGAAAAGCCGGCTCCCCGCAGCCACATAGAGCGGGTGACGAGGTTGACCGCTGCGGGTGGTTCCGATCACGAGTGGAGGAGCCCCCTGCAGCCGCAAAGCCAGAGCTGTGGCGAGCATCATCAGCACCTGCTGGTCACGGCAATGCAGGGAGCCCGACGCACCCCAGCCCAACCAGAGATCGCAGGCTGGTGAGCTAGACCATGTCTCAAACCAGCGCGTCAGCACGCTGTCGGAATGCTGCCCCACGGGATCACCGCAACGACGCAAAGCCGTGGGGGATGGTGAGATCCTCCCGAACAGATTGAGGACCACCAGCTGGTGATAGCCCCAGTTTCGAGCAAAACCCTGGAGTCGCCTCAGCGTGGGGTCATCGCGGCCAGCATCGGCCAAAGATGGATTGAGACCGACAAACAGGAGCTCCCTGGAGGGGTCAGCCTGCGACGGCCTGCCGATTGAACGACGCAGCACCCAGCGGTAATGGCCGCAGGGACTGAAGGCGGCATCAGCCGTTGAGCAGAGCAAGGGCAGCTTCAAGAATCCTGCCGCTGGCTCGACCATCTCCGAAGGGGTTCACGGCCCTGGCCATCTGTTCATAGGCCTTCGGATCATCGAGGAGGCGTGAAGCCTCACGGGCGATCGAGTCACTGTCGGTCCCGATCAATCGAGCGGTGCCGGAATCAACAGCCTCGGGTCGTTCAGTCGTGCGACGCAACACCAGCACAGGCTTCCCCAACGCAGGAGCTTCCTCCTGGAGGCCACCGGAATCGGTGAGCAAGAGAGTGCACCCTTTCATCGCAGCAACCAGCCGGTCGTAGTCCAGAGGCTCACTCAGGACGACCCTGGGATGGTCGCCAAGCAAGGCACGCAGAGGCTCACGAACCGTGGGGTTGCGATGCAGGGGCAACAACAGAATGGTGTCCGGATGACTGTCAAGCACCTGAAGCATGCCCGCGGCGATGCTGTTCAGGCGCTCACCCCAGTTCTCGCGGCGATGGACCGTGGCCAGGATCACGCGCTGATTGGCCCAGTCGATGGGCAGATCAGAGAGTGCCGGTGCCTGCTCAGCCATGCGCAACAGCGCATCGATCACCGTGTTACCGGTCACCATCACCCGACCGACCACACCGGAAGCCTTCAGGTTGGCTTCCGAACGTTCGGTGGGAGCAAAATGCAGCTGGGACACCTGGGAGATCAGACGGCGATTGGCCTCTTCGGGAAATGGGTCCAAAAGATTGTCCGTTCGCAGACCAGCCTCCACATGGCCGACGGGAATCTGCTCATAAAAGGCAGCCAGGGCAGCGGCGAAGGCCGTGCTGGTGTCTCCCTGGACAAGCACCAGCCCTGGGGGAAACGCCTGGAAGTCATCGCGCAGGCCCTGAAGAGCCGCGCAAGTCACATGGGTGAGGGTCTGGCGCGGCGCCATCAGATCAAGGTCCTGGTCGGCCTTCAATTGAAAGAGATCCATCACCTGCGTGACCATCTCACGATGCTGTCCCGTCAGAACCACCCGTGTGTCGAGAGCTGAACAGGCTCGGAATTCCTGAATGACGGGGGCAAGTTTGATGGCTTCCGGACGGGTGCCAAGGACGATGGTGACGCGGGGCCTGGCAGCCATAAACCGTGAGTTGGTGGCGAAATCCTAAGCGGGTGTCACACACCTCCCAGCAAGCCTTCACTTGCCAATGGCCCAGCTTTGGCGAAGGTGAGTGAAGACGTCCAGAACTTGTGTGAGCAAGCCGATCTTTCCACCGGGCTTTCCCACTGGGGCCGTCTCCCCGCCAGGGCATCCTTCACCAGCAGCCGCAGCGATCAGCGACGGGAAGGATGAGGCGCCCAGCCTGGAACAGATCGTGCGCATCGCCCATGACAAAGGCCATTCAGACGTTCATCTTGGTGTTGGTGAAATTCCTCGATACCGGGCCCGGGGCGAGATGCTGACGACTGAGTGGCCCTGCTCAACGCAGCAAACCTTCCAACGCTGGCTGAAGGAAATCCTGACCCCTCAGCAGATCGATGATTTCCTTCAGATCAAGGAATTCGATGGGGCCCATGCGTTTCCTTTTGTGCGCGTGCGCATCAACCTTCTGGACTCTCTACGAGGGCCAGCAATGGTTCTGCGGCTTATTCCCCAGACAATCCTGACCCTCGAGCAACTCAAACTGCCCGACGTTCTGCGTGAGCTGTCCTCACGCCCAAAGGGTCTCGTCCTGATCACCGGCCCGACCGGATCCGGGAAAAGCACAACACTGGCCGCGATGATCGATTGGATCAATCGAAATCAGAATCGACACATCCTCACCATTGAGGACCCGGTCGAATTTGTGCACTCAAGCCAGCGCTCACTGATCCGACACCGGGAGGTCGGACTGCACACCCTGAAATTTCACAACGCTCTGAAAGCGGCACTGCGTGAAGATCCAGACGTCATTCTCGTCGGTGAAATTCGCGACCAGGAAACCCTGAGTACAGCGCTGGAGGCCTCTCAAACCGGGCATCTTGTGTTTGGAACACTACACACCAACTCAGCGGTCAAAACCGTGGAAAGGGTGCTCGGCATGTTCCCTCCCGAGGACCAGGACAGCGTGCGGCGTTCGCTGTCGGAGTCCCTGCTCGGTGTGATCTCACAGGGTCTGATTCGCACCACAGACGGCAAGCGGGCGGCCTTCCACGACATCCTGATCAACACGGAGGCCTGCAAGGACTACATCCAGCGGGGAGCCCTGGATGAAGTGGAGGAAATCATGGAACGCAGCGGATTCGACGGCATGATCACCGCCAATCAATGCCTCCAGGATCTTGTGGAGCAAGAGAGAGTCGAACCGGATCATGCTGTCGCTCAGAGCTTGAAACCGAATGAACTGGCTCAGGCCCTGCGGGGACGGGGATAACAATGACCTCCTGCCGTCAGGCGGCAGGTAATCCCGTGGTTGAGACCCTGATCACAAACAGAGTTCCGAGCGCAATCGACAAACCAAGCATGGCCAGTCGGCCATTCCAGATTTCGGCCTGAGGGGTGAAGCCTCTGCGCCAGGCATTCAATTCACCGGAATCAACTTCCTCGACGTTGTTCTGCTGACGCGTCTCAGCCTTGATCGACATCACCGGATTGCAAGTCGCGACACCTTATTCACTGCAATTCAGAAAGGCGGATTCGATTGATACAGAGGAGCGCAGTTTTCGAGAGCCCAACGCGCTGAAACGCCCAGAGCCAAAGAACTGGAAATGGCTTCGGAGTTCAGACGTCCAAGCGCAGCAGCC
Organism: Synechococcus sp. AG-673-A03; assembly: GCA_003211275.1. Taxonomy (GTDB): domain Bacteria; phylum Cyanobacteriota; class Cyanobacteriia; order PCC-6307; family Cyanobiaceae; genus Synechococcus_C. The sequence continues at coordinate 16,580 of QCTE01000001.1, forward strand.
CCCACCATTGCAGCGTTATCGGTGCAGTAGCGAAGCGGCGCCAGGTGCACATCAACCCCCTGTTCAGCACCTCTTGCATGCATGCATTTACGCAAGCATTGATTGGCCGCCACTCCACCCACCATCACCAGTGTCGACAGGCCGAGCTCGGAACAGCATCGGAGGCTGCGGTCGACCAACACATCCACAACGACTTGCTGGAAGCTGGCGGCCAGATCCGCCAGGGGCAAAGGCTCGTCCCAAGTCCGACAAGCCTCCACCTGACGAAGCATCGCCGTTTTTAGGCCGCTGAATGAGAAGTCATAGGGGTAGAACCCCCCTCCGGGTTTTGAAACACGGCCTTTCGGCAAGCTGAAACGGGCGACATCCCCCTGAAAGGCCGCGGCCTGGATCGCAGGCCCCCCTGGGTACTCAAGGCCCAGCAGCCGGGCGACCTTGTCAAAGGCTTCCCCAGCGGCGTCGTCATGACTACGCCCAAGGCGCTCCAGCACTCCTGTTGCATCGACGCGAATCAGTTCCGTATGTCCGCCGCTCACCAGTAGGACGAGATAAGGCGGCGCTGGCGGGGATAACGCCAGCCGAACCGAGGCCAGATGGGCTTCGAGATGGTGGATGGCGATGAACGGTCGGCGATGAAGCGCTGCCAGAGTGCGGCCCGTCACAGAACCCACCATCAGGGCCCCAACCAGACCTGGGGTGACAGTGGCAGCCACCGCATCCAGATCGCTGATCGAGAGTCCCGCGGACTTGAGCGATTGGTCGATCAAATGGGGGAGAGCTTCCACATGCCGGCGTGAGGCAATCTCCGGCACCACGCCGCCCCATTGGGCATGTTCCTCGATCTGAGACGCAATCCGATGCGACAGAACCTGAAGGCGACCGTCGCTGTGCTCCACAACAGCCGCGGCAGACTCGTCACAACTTGTTTCGAGGGCTAGGACCTTGACCATGCAGGTCAACAGCCTCCACTACTGTCAATTTGATACATCCTGCCTCCCCAGAGCAGGTTCAACAGGAACCGTTCCGATGCGTCGTTTCTTCGCCCTTGCGCTGTCGGCCCTGCTGGTCTTCGGCTTCGCACCGGTCGCCAGAGCTGATGTTGCAGGACTGACTCCCTGTTCCGAGAGTGCACGATTCCAGCAACGTGCCAGTGCAGCCTCAACCCCACAGGCTGTCGCTCGCTTCAAGATGTACAGCAAAGCCTCCTGTGGTGAAGATGGTCTTCCTCATCTGATCGTTGACGGTCGCTGGAACCATGCTGGTGATTTCGTGCTTCCAGGGCTGATGTTCCTCTACATAACCGGAACCATTGGCTGGGCAGGCCGTAGCTATCTCACGGCCATTCGCGGTCGCAAGGACCAGAACATGCTCGAGATTCAGCTGGACATGAAATTGGCCTTGAACTCGGTTGCCAAAGCAGCAACATGGCCTGTTGCTGCCATTGCAGAGTTCAACAGTGGCAAGCTGACTGAAAGTGATTCGAAAATCACAGTTTCACCCCGCTGATTACAACATCTCATTTCTCTGAACTGTTCAACGATGAAAAAATTTCTCTCCACTGCACCTGTGGTTGCCGCCATCTGGTTCACGTTGACTGCCGGGATCCTGATCGAATGGAACAGATTCTTCCCAGACCTGCTGTTCCACCCGCTCTGATCGCTCAGGCGTCGTCAATCTCCATCAACCGCTCTAGATCAATCAGAGCGGTTTCGAGGTCATCGTTGATGACAACTGCATCGAATTCCTGCTGAGCTTGGAGTTCAGTTTTGGCGCGATCCAGGCGCTTCGCAATCGCGGCCTCCATTTCTGTACCGCGGCCACGGATGCGCTGTTCGAGCTCTTCAAAACTTGGGGGTGCAAGAAAGATCTGCAGAGCTTCCGGAAAGCTGCGTCGCACCTGACGAGCACCTTCGAGTTCGATTTCCAGCAACACAGGAGTGCCCAGCTCAAGCCTCTCCATCACGGGTTGCTTGGGTGTTCCGTAGCAGTTACCGGCGAATTCAGCCCACTCCAGCAACCCTCCCGCGCTGACCAGTTGGTCAAACGATTCACGCGAGTGAAAGAAGTAATGAACGCCATCCTGTTCACCCTCTCTTGGAGCGCGGGTGGTGGCGGACACAGAAAGCCAGAGCTGGGGATGACGCTCGAGTAGGCGTGCCACCAGAGTCCCTTTGCCAACGCCGCTGGGGCCTGTCAGCAAAGCGAGCCTGGCGCGGCGGTCGGTCGTTGCCATGGCTTGTGTGCGGTCAGGCAGCAGGGTAGGAAGGCACCCCAGTCGAAAGGCCAGCGGCTAGCGATGGCGAAGAGCACGCTTCAGGTGATGGACCTCACCAGCCTTCGGGCGGTGCTGGCAGATCTGAGAGCACAGATCATTCCAAGTCGCTTTGAAAAAGCACAACAACCCAATCAGCAGAGCCTGCAGCTGGGCTTCAGAACCCTCAAGGGAATGGTCTGGCTGGAACTCAGCTGGCAGGCAGACGCCGCCAGATTGGTTCAGATTCCATCACCTAGCCGGATTGGGAGTGGAAGCACTCTGGCTCAGCAGGTTCAGCACGGCCTCAGGCAACTGGCCCTGGTGGAACTGGAGCAGCGAAACTTTGAACGGGTTGTGCTGTTTCATTTCGCTCCACGCCCTGGCGAGGCGAGCGTGCGCACTTTGGTCCTGGAGCTGATGGGACGTCACAGCAATGTGCTGCTGCTCGATGACCAAAAACGGATCACCGCCATTGCCAGGCAGGTCAGACAGCACCAGTCACGGGTCCGTCCGCTCAGCACTGGGGACCCCTACATCCCGCCGCCATCGCTGCAGAGCCTGCCGCCAAGCTGCGAGGAACCGTTCGAGCAATGGAAGCGCAGACTGACGTTGGTGCCGGTTGATCTCGGCAAAGCGCTGCGCGATACCTATCAGGGCATCAGCCCCGCGCTAACGAAGCAACTCATCAACTTCTCCTCGAAGGATGAGGAACCGTTACCGCTCTCGGCCAGCACTCCTGTCGAAGAGATCAGCGACAACCAATGGCGATTGCTCCATAAGCGCTGGACGCGATGGCTGAACCAACTCAGGTGTGAAGACTTCATCCTTCAGCTGGATGAGGCCGGCGGCTATCGCGTCTGGAACAATCCGGCCGACTCAGCGAGCAACAGCGAATCACTCAGCCTGCGTCTAGGGCTGTATTACCAGAAGCATCTCAACCAGCGACAACTACTGAAGGAAAGCCAGGACCTGCAACAGCTTCTGGGACAGAGCCGACAACGGGAACAGGCTCAGCGCCTCGAGCAGATCGAGCGGCTGAATGCCACTGGCGGAGCCGATGAATTGCAACATCAGGCGGATGCCATTCTCTGTCAGGCCGCTCCTGACAGGGCAAGCATTGAGCAGGCCCAGAAGCTTTACCAACGAGCGAAGCGACTGCGCCGGTCGATTCCCTTAATCGAAGAACGCCTGGTTCACCACGATCAACGCCTTGCGCTGATTGACGGCAGCGCAGGATTCCTGGCAGACCTGATGCAGGCGGACTGGGACGATGCCGACGACCGCAACCGACAATTGCTTGAGCTGAAGGTTGAACTGGAGGACCTGCTCACCCCTCGCCGTCGCCGTCGCCGTAGCGGTCCTCCTCCGGGGCAACCCCAGCCACTGGAGATCCGCTCTCAGCATGGATTGGTGATTCAGGTGGGGCGTAATCACCGCCAGAACGAGTGGATCAGCCTGCGTCAAGCACGCTCAGGGGATCTCTGGTTTCACGCGCAGGAGTGTCCAGGCAGCCACGTGGTGCTGAAGGCTTCCGAAGCGGCCGCTTCGGAATCAGACCTGCAGCTTGCGGCAGACCTTGCCGCCTGGTTCAGTCGGGCCAAGGGCAATCGACATGTGCCGGTGGTGATGACTGGCGTGGAACATTTGCAGAGAATCCCGGGCACTGCACCGGGAACCGTGAGGCATCGCCAAGCCGAGTTGGTCTGGGCGGAACCAGACCGTGCACACAAAGCCCTTGAAGCTTGGGACCCCCTAGCCTGACCCCAGCCAACTGCTCACTCACCTCTGACGCCGATCACGCCTGAAGAGTCCCCGAAGCTGTCACCGCCGCCGCCGATTCGGATCGGAGTTCAGGACGGCCCTCCCAACGACGTGGAAATGCCTCTGGTCGACCATCTAGAGGAGCTGCGTCAGAGAGTGCTGCGCAGTCTTGTTGCAGTGGTTGTCTGTGCCTTGGCCTGCCTTCTGGCGGTGCGCCCTCTGGTCAGAATTCTGGAAGAGCCTGCCGGTTCGATCCGATTCCTGCAATTGGCTCCTGGCGAATTTCTGTTCGTGTCGTTCAAAGTTGCCGGCTATGCAGGACTCACGCTGGCACTTCCCTACGTGCTGTATCAGGGGCTGGCCTTTGTTCTGCCAGGACTGACCCAAGCAGAACGCCGATTGATTGCGCCATCGGTAGCTGGATCAGCCGTTCTGTTTCTGGCCGGCCTTGCCTTTGCTTGGTGGGCCCTGGTGCCTGCTGCACTGAATTTTCTCGTCAGCTACGGCGCCGATGTTGTCGAGCCCATCTGGTCGATTGAGCGCTATTTGGACTTCGTGCTCTTGCTGATGCTGTCGACCGGACTGGCCTTTCAGCTTCCTGTTCTGCAGCTTCTTTTGGGAGTCTTCGGCCTGGTCAAATGGCAGCGCATGCTCTCCGCATGGCGCTGGGTCGTATTGATCTCTGCCCTAGCCGGCGCTGTCCTGACACCATCGACAGACCCGGTCACCATGTTGTTGCTTGCTGGGGCGATCACCGCTCTCTACCTGATCGGCGTGATTCTTGTCGCAGCGGTTCAACGGTTCAGAGCAGAAACTCCTCCAGAGTCCCCTCCCCCTGCAGCTGCAGACTGAGCGCCTTTCCGAGTCGAGGCTTGTCACGGGTCGTGAGCAACCAGTCCCGGACAGTCTCTGCTTCCCCCAGTCGGTTCACGATTTCCAAGACTTCGGCGAGATGAGCCCGGTAGTCAGGCTCATCCAAAGGGAAAGACTGTTGTTCGAGGTAGGCCCACATCACCTGGATGTACATCCGCCTGCGCCTGGTGACCAGCTGAAGGTCATAGCTGGCTTGCCAGCGAGAGCGCAAAAGGTCGATGACTTCATCGACGCTCAGAGGTCGCGACTCCAGTGGGGATGAGTGATCAGTGCGCACTGAACAAGAACTTGAACATCAATGAAAATCCAGTCTCCGCAAAGTGTGACATGACCTAATAGAGCCCATAATGAGCCCCATCCAGTGCCCAACGAACGTCAGATATGACTCAGATGCCAGCCGCTGATGTGCCCGGAATGGGCCGCAGGCAGTTCATGAATCTGCTGACCTTCGGGTCCGTGACCGGCGTCGCCCTCGGAGCGCTCTATCCGGTGGTGAGTTACTTCATTCCTCCAAGGGCTGCAGGAAGCGGGGGAGGCACCAGTGCGAAGGATGAGCTCGGCAACGCTGTGACGCTCAGCGGATGGCTCAGTGACCACCCCACAGGTGACCGCAGCCTTGTCCAGGGTCTAAAGGGTGATCCCACCTATTTGATCGTTGAAGGGGAAGACGCCATCGGCAGTTATGGCATCAATGCCATCTGCACCCACCTGGGCTGTGTTGTGCCCTGGAACAGTGGCGCCAACAAGTTCATGTGCCCTTGTCATGGCAGCCAGTACGACGCCACTGGCAAAGTTGTGAGAGGTCCGGCGCCCCTCTCGCTGGCCCTGGCCAATGTGAGCGTTGAAGACGACAACGTTTTTGTGAGCCAGTGGACCGAAACCGACTTCCGCACAGGTGAGAAGCCCTGGTGGGGCTGATCAAGAACCTTTTGCCCACCGTTCTCTCCCGAAACACGCCTCCGATGCGCCGAATTCTCTCCTCACTTTTCGCAGCCCTGATCCTGGGTCTTGCCGTGTTCACGGCTCCATCAAGCAGCTGGGCCTACCCATTCTGGGCTCAGCAGAACTACGCCTCGCCAAGAGAAGCCACTGGCAAGATCGTCTGCGCCAACTGCCACCTGGCCCAGAAAATCACTCAAGCAGAGGTTCCTCAATCCGTTCTTCCTGACACGGTCTTTAAGGCGGCAGTGAAAATCCCTTACGAGCAAGGGATCCAGGAAATCGGGGCCGACGGCAGTGATGTTGGTTTACAGGTTGGAGCTGTCATCCAGTTGCCTGATGGCTTCACCCTGGCCCCACAGGACCGCTGGACTGATGAGATCAAGGAGGAAACCGAAGGTGTTTATTTCACGCAGTACAGCGACGATCAACCCAACATTCTTCTCGTCGGTCCGATCCCAGGTGATCAACATCAGGAAATCGTCTTCCCTGTCCTGTCACCGGATCCTGCCACCGACAGCAACATCCATTTCGGCAAATATCAGATTTTCGTTGGGGGTAACCGAGGCCGTGGTCAGGTCTATCCGACAGGAGAAAAGAGCAACAACACCGTTTACACCTCTCCTGCAAGCGGAACCGTCTCAGCCATTGAAGAGGGCGACAATGGAGCCAAAGTCGTCAGCATCGACACCGCGGACGGCGAGACCGCCACTGAAACCATTCCCATTGGTCCTGCTCTGATGGTCGGAGTCGGTGACACCGTTGAAGCCGGTGCTCCCCTGACCGACGATCCGAATGTGGGTGGTTTCGGACAGGTTGATGCGGAAGTTGTGCTTCAGAACCCCGTTCGGATTTATGGTCTGTTGGCGTTCTTCGCAGCTGTTTCGCTCGCCCAGATCATGTTGGTTCTGAAGAAGAAGCAGATTGAGAAGGTGCAAGCCGCTGAGGGTGTCTGAGCTCAGTGTTGATCCCTGCAATTTTCACCTCCCCAGGGCCCGAGCTGTTTCAGCTCGGGCCTTTCGTACTGCGTTGGTACGGACTGCTGATTGCGATTGCCGTCTTGATCGGACTCAATCTCTCCAGCTGGCTGGCGCGACAGCGTGGCCTTGACACCAATCTGATCAGTGACTTGCTGCCAATCCTTGTGCTGGCAGCAGTCGTTGGTGCGAGAACGTACTACGTCGCCTTCGAATGGGATTCCTACCAACGCTCATGGTGGGATGCATTCGCGATCTGGAAAGGAGGCATTGCCATCCATGGAGCACTCCTAGGGGGATCGCTAGCGGTCATTCTGTTCTGTCGTTGGCGACGGGTGTCTTTCTGGGATGTTCTGGACGTGTTGGTGCCCTCGGTGGTGCTGGGACAGGCCATTGGCCGCTGGGGGAACTTTTTCAATTCAGAGGCGTTTGGAGTCCCCACCGATCTGCCATGGAAACTTTTTATTCCCGCAGCAAACCGGCCAGGTGTTTTCAAAACTGCTGAATTCTTCCACCCCACATTTCTCTACGAATCCCTCTGGAACATTGGAACCTTTGTGTTGTTAATGGTGCTTTTCCGGCTCGGCCGCCAAAAAACAATCTCCCTGCCACCAGGAGCTCTCAGCTGCATCTATCTACTCAGCTACAGCCTTGGCCGCATCTGGATTGAAGGTCTGAGGATCGACCCGCTCTGCCTCGGCGGCCAGCCGCCGTTCTGTGATGGTGGCCTGCGCGTTGCTCAGCTGATGAGCCTCAGTTTGATGGCCATCGCCGGCTTCGGGCTGTTCTGGCTGTATGGACGCAAATTGCCACTTCCGGATCCCGGCCTCAAACAGGCAGATCCTTCATGACCAGGATCTCAATCGTGGGTGCTGGCCCGGGAGCACCTGATCTACTGACCCGCCGTGCCGAAGACCGCATTGCCAAAGCTGATGTTCTGATCTGGACTGACTCACTGGTGTCGCCCCAGATCGCGGATCTTGCGCCTACCGGCTGCGAAAAGATCCGAACCAGCACGCTCACGCTTGAGCAGGTTCTTCCCCTGATGATCGAGCGTGTGAAAACCGGAAAGAACGTGGTGCGTCTTCACGATGGCGACCCCTGTCTCTATGGAGCGCTCAGTGAGCAGGTCAGCGGACTTGCCGATGCAGGAATCGAAGTGGAAGTCGTTCCTGGCATCAGCGCCTATCAGGCAACCGCCTCGGCTCTCAAGGCGGAACTGACCATCCCAGGCCTTGTGCAAACCATCGTGCTAAGCCGCAGCGGAGGCCGAACCGGCGTTCCGGAACGAGAAGAGCTGAGGCATCTGGCCAGCCTGAGAGCCTCACTCTGCCTCTACCTCAGCGCCCGCCATGTGGACGAGGTCCAGTCGACGCTGCTTGAGCATTACCCAGCAGACACACCGGTCGCCATCGGATACCGAGTCAGCTGGCCTGATGAATCGCTAGATCTGGTGCCTCTCGATCAGATGGCAAAGGTCACACACGATCGCAATCTGATTCGCACCACGCTGTATGTGATCAGTCCTGCCTTTCGTTCAACCAATCTGAGATCAAAACTCTATTCGCCTGATCATGACCACTTGTTCCGGCCCAAGCGGTAAACAATCCGGACAGGTGGTGTTTTAAGATTGACCTATCGGGCGATTAGCACAGTGGTAGCGCACTTCCTTCACACGGAAGGGGTCACTGGTTCGAATCCAGTATCGCCCATGCAGCTCAAAGCCTTTCTTCTCAGGGTTTTCATCTCATCATCAAGTGCAGTTGTCGGGCAACATCAGCCTTAACGAAGGCCACAAAAACCGGTAATCAAACAATCAATAGAGGGATTAATCGTCTCTCATTCGAGACTCAACAGACCGTGTGTGATTGATTTAAAAGGATGCGGTCTTAGCAGTCTTCAGTCGTCACTCCTGTCGCTGAGCTGTGATCAGGCTTCATCGATCAAAAGCCCGCTTTATGCACAGCTCCAAGCAGGACAAGTCCAACTACATTCGGTGCATCAAATTTCTGTTGTCATGGCAAAGGGCTATTGGATCAGCACCGGCACGATTCACACTCCACTTGCCATGGTCCCTTACATCAGTCGACTCACGGAATGGCTCCCCACCGTCAGGGCCAAATTCCTGGTGCGCGATGTTCAGTGTGATGTTCGCGAAGGCACCCCTGGTTCATTGAATGTGATTATCGAGTTCCCATCTCTGCAGTCAGCCGTGTCGGCCTATGAGTCAAAGGACTATCAATCCCTGATTGAGCTACGCACACCGCACTCGGACCTCACCCTGTCGATCTCAGAAGAATTAGTTGCCTAGATCTTCAAGGTGTTGATCACTACGGATGTTTTGAAGACTTTCGTGCAAGATCAACTCGTCTTCGGGCCATCAACCGGAGATGCGTCGAACCAAGGAGGGGTGGGACCCTCCTTTTTTCTTGACTCATGAGCACCACTTTTTATCGCGACCGAAGTCAATCCGCAGTTGAGTGAGTGGATACGCCAAGATCTGCCAACTTCCTAGGTCATTCGATGCTTCGAATGAAGAATCCGATTCTCCAAAGAATCTGGGCAATCATCACTTGGAGATGGCGCATGCAGATCGCCCTCAATGCGCCTTTTGCGCTCCTATGGGTTGCTGATAAAACCAATCCAGCAGTGCATGCTTTCAACATGACTGCTCTCTCAGCTGTTCACGCTGAATGGCTGGCACCAATGATTGGTATTGCTTGAAGTTTCAAAGCGGCGCACTGATCAGCGTTGACTGATCAGAGTTGACTGATCAGCGTTGACGAAGCGTGAGCATCCAGAGCCAGATCGCGAACAATGTCCCAACGGGAACAACAATCACAAGCAGTTGAGCAATCACCAGATTGCGAACTTCAGGGTCCATGGTCAGAAGGGAATAACAAGCGACCAGCGTTTGCGTCTGTACCGCCAACGTTTGCTTGAATCCTCCGCCTCTGGCACATCACCTGTCATAAACCCTTTCGGATCTCCAGGGTTGTCGCTGACCTGAGCAGCCCCCTCCATCGGCACTTCGTAACCAACAAATTGATCAGCTTCTTGCTTGCAAAATCGCACTGGATTTTGTGAAGTGCTGGTCCACAGACCAGCACTGCGAACACTGAAGCGACCAGCGGAGTCAGCCCAGCGATGACAGGCCCGCGAGGCTGACTCCGGCGACTCATAACGGCCCAGAGCGCCGATAAAGCTGATGAGATTGGGGACCTGAGTGACCACCAAAGCAGCCAGAAGAAATTGCGTGATCCGGCTTGATTTCATCATGCTGAACTCTCTGCCTCAGGATCACCGAACGTCCGCATGCCATGAGCGGAAAGGATGAATTCCGATGTGGCAACTCTCTCTGTGTGCCTCGTGGCACTGACAGAACTGACAATCAAGCTTAATTTCACTTCAATGAATTCAGTGAGGGTCGGATGTGGTTGTCGGATTCCGAGCAGGCGAAGGATGGAGCAACCGTCTCAACCCTGCAGGAGATCGGTGAACTGCTCCGTCAGGCCCGTGTCGACCAGGGACTGAGCTGCGATCAACTGGCTCAGTCTTTGAAGATGGGCAGCGAACAATTGCAGGCTCTGGAGACTGGTGACCTGGAGAGACTTCCTGAACCGGTTTTCATCAAAGCGATGACCCGCAGGGTCGCTTCCAAGCTCGGCCTCGATGGCGACTCCCTGATCAGCAGACTTCACGATGTTCTGCCAGCACCCAAGACCGCCAACAACCCGTCCAGTGCTGCTGGTGGAGCTTTTGCCAAAAGTGTTGTCTCAACGGTTTCAGAAAGCAGCAAAAGACCTGTGATGCCATGGCAGCGCCTGGCCCTAGCTGCTCTGACGATCGGCGCTGTCACCGGTGGAGCGATGGTGGTGGCCAGTCAGCGTCGCTCCGTTGAACTTGCCTCCATGAAGGCTGTCACCGTGTTGAAACAACCCACTGCGACGCCCCCTCAACCCGTTTCACCCGAGGGCAAGGCATCAGGGCAGATCTCCATCACCAGCCAAGAACCCAGCTGGATCTCAATCCGTAATGGTGAAGGCGACGTTGTGTACGAGGGAACCCTCTCTGAGCGCAAAATCCTCCCTGCTGATTCACAACTGGAAATCCTTCCCGGACGTCCTGACCTGGTCTTGATCAGTCATGGAGACGATGCACCGAAGCCCCTGGGACCCATCGATCAGGTGCGTTGGTACAAACTCAATCCTGAACTTTGATCTTGAGGTGCAGACCGGTGACATCCCTCACCAGAGTTGAACAACTTTCGAGACTCCATTGTTCAAGGCTGAGGTTCTGATTCACTCGCTCCGGCACCAGCTCCAGAATCAGATCACTGCCTTTCACTGCGGCTTTCAACGTCTGAACCACCGGATCAGGTCGTCGATCCAGCGCAGCGGCCAAACGCAGTAACAAAGCCATCTCTGACACCGTCCTGCGATTGTCCCGGGTTTGAAGTGCCTGCCAGGACTCATGTCGCTTCTTGGGAAGACTGCGGCGGTGATAACGGGCGATGGCCGCGATCATCAGATGTTCGGATTCTGAATAACCCAGCAGCTCGCCATGGCGAATGAGATACCAGGAATGCTTGTGATAAGCACTCAGGTTGATGTGCTGACCACAGGCATGAAGCATGGCCGCAGCCCAGAGGAGATCCCGGCCGGATCCGTCATCACGGTGCAAGGTCTTGTGGGTGCTGTCGTAGAGAGTGAGAGCGTGGCTGGCAACACGCTCGGCACGGGCCTGATTGACCGCAAAACGTTGCACCTGATGGACCACGGTGCGCTGGCGGATACTGCTCTGGAAACTGAAGCGGTCTTCGAGAAGGCCATGGCGCAGCATCCAATCCACGATCAGTCCTTCGCGCAAAGCCCGCTCGCTCAGAACCAATTCATCGACTCCGAGCATCTGCATGGTGGTTTGCAGGATGAGCGAACCCGGCACGATGATTTCCGCGCGCCGATCGTTGATGGCCGCCAGACCACGGCGCTGCTCCGGTGTCATCACGGCCAAACGGTCCACGACACGGTTCAGGCGCTGCCTTGAAACCTTGTAACCGTGCAGCTTGAGAGGTGGCCGGTCGTCTTCGCTGGCCGCCAACGCACCAATGGCCATTGCCGTGCCGCTGGTCGCAACAAGCACTGGTGTCTCTCCCGGCTTGATCCGTCGATGCACCTTGTCCACGGCCGGTTCCAGCGAGCCCTGGATGAACGCCTGCAGAAATGAGCGGCGTTGGGGAGGGATCGGATCATCCTTGACGAAATCCCGCTGAAGCCTCACAGCGCCGACGCGTGTGCTGGTGAGTGCGCGTGCATCCCGACCGTCGGCCAGGATCAGCTCCGTGGAGCCGCCGCCGATATCCAGCACCAAATGGGGACGATCGCCAAAGGGCATGCCTGACAACACTCCCAGGTAGATCAGCCGTGCCTCCTCAGGGCCACTGACCAGATCCACATCCAGGTCGAGTTCATCTTTGATGGTTTGCAGAAAGTCCCTGCCGTTTGGAGCCTCTCGTACAGCACTGGTCGCTGCGACAACGACCTGCTCCACCTGATGGCTCACAGCCAGCTCACGAAAACGGCGAAGGCTCTCCAACCCTCTGGTCATCGCTTCAGGAGTCAGTTCTCCTGTCTCAGGGTCTCTTTCCCCCAGACGGGTATTGGACTTTTCAGCAAGATCGATGCTGAAAGTTCCCAATGCCACATCCACCGAAGCCACGAGCATGTGGGTGGAATTGGTGCCCACATCAATTGCAGCCACAGTCCTGACTTTTAGCGATCCGCCTGGGTCACGGTGCGATGACTGTTTCGCCGTCTGATTTCTGGGGTCCACCGCGGCCGCTGGAGAAGACTCGGCACCTGACATGGCGCACCGTGATGGAGACGAGCCCACTCTGCCATCGGTTCTACAGGCCGGGTCGCCGCTGATTAAGGTTCCCAAAATTCAAGCTTCGGGTTCTGCGCACGTGACTGGCACGACCTTTTCTCGCGTCATGTCTCCCTGGGTGGCACTGCTGCGTTGGAACAAGCCAACTGGTCGCCTGATTCTTCTCGTGCCAGCCGGTTGGAGTTTGTGGCTCGCGCCAGACGCCCCTCCCCCCGCAGCACTGGTCGTGCAGATCCTGATCGGCGGCCTGGCCGTGAGCGGGGCCGGTTGCATCGCCAATGACCTCTGGGACCAGAGGATTGACAGAGAGGTCGAACGCACACGCCAACGTCCCCTTGCCAGTGGTGCACTGAACCGGAGCCAGGCGACAGCTGGGCTCGTGCTGCTGCTGGCTCTATCCCTTGGGGTCGTGCTCAGCTTGTCGTCCCAGATGCTGATCTGCCTGCAACTGGCCGTCCTAGCCCTTCCGCCGATCCTGATCTACCCATCCGCAAAGCGCTGGTTCCCATTCCCTCAGGCACTGCTGGCGATCTGCTGGGGCTTCGCGGTGCTGATCCCCTGGGCGGCGTTCACAGGCGGCATCACCGCGTCGATCCCACTGATCGGCTGCTGGTTCTCCACCCTGTGCTGGACCTTCAGCTTCGACACGGTTTACGCCATGGCCGACCGTCCGGATGACGCGCGGCTCGGCCTGCGCAGCAGCGCATTGACTCTCGGACGCAACGCCATCCGAACCGTTCGAGCGGGATATGGGCTGACAGCAGCATCCCTAGCCATCGCCGCTGCAGCAGCTGATGTAGGGAGCGTGTTCTGGCCCTTCTGGGTGATTGCCACCATTGGTTTGTGGCGCTCCACACAAACCCTGCGAGCCAGTGAACAACAGCCAGCAGCGGCCTACGCCCGCCATTTCGGACGTCAGGTCCAGATCGGTACGTTGCTGCTCATCGGCCTTGTGCTTTCACGTCTGGTCTGATGCCGCAATCCGAACATCTCTGGTCATTGCCGAGTCCCTTGCAGGTGGGCGACAGCGTCACCATTGCCGCTCCAAGCTCGGCAATCTGCGATGAATCCAGCCTGCATGCAGGGATCGCCGTGCTCGAGGCATGGGGGCTGACAGTGAACACCCCGACCTGCCTGGGGCGGCACTGGGGCTACCTAGCAGGGCGCGACAGCGAACGATCCAGCGATCTGTCTGCTCACGAGGGGAGCCCTCTGCTGGCATGTGCCCGAGGGGGCTGGGGAGCCGCCCGTCTTCTGGAGCACGCCGTTCCCTGGAAAAAGGGATGGTTTCTTGGGTTCTCCGATGTCACAGCCTTGCTCTGCAGCCGCATGGCGAGAGGCTTTGGAGGCGGCATCCATGGACCATTGGTCACAACGCTGGCTGGCGAACCTGCCTGGAGCCAACAGCGTCTTCATGATCTGCTGTTTGGGCATTCAGTTGCGTCCCTTCAGGGGACGAGCTGGGCTGGAGGCATGGGATCCGGCCCATTGATCACAGTGAATCTCACCGTGGCATCCCACCTGCTCGGCAGCCGTCACCTACCCGATCTGCGTGGAGCAATCCTGGTGATCGAAGACGTGGGAGAAGCCCCGTACCGCCTTGATCGGATGCTCACCCACTGGCGGCTGGTGGGCGCTCTCCAAAATCTGGCAGGCCTTGCATTCGGTCGATTCAGCGGTTGCGACGACGCAGAGAACAGCGATCCAGCTCACACGTTCAGCCTGGAGCAGGTTTTGCGAGACCGCACTCAGGGCCTGGGGTGTCCTGTGGTTGCGGATTTACCCGTGGGTCACGGGAATGGAGGCAATGCGGCTCTGCCAATGGGCGTTCGCGCCCATTTGGATGGCATCAACGCCACCTTGACACTGGAGCCACCGACTCAACGCTGAGCGAGCACAGCCTCCGCCACGGTGAGATCGAACGGCGTGGTGACCTTGATGTTGGCGGGACCAGCATCCAGCACCCTGACTGGCCATCCCAGGCGTTCAAACAATGAGGCATCGTCAGTGACCGACCAACCGAGGGCCCTGGCCTGTGCATGGCCTTCACGCAGAGCAGCAACAGCAAAACCCTGGGGCGTCTGAGCGGCCCAAAGCTCAGCCCGATCTGGTGTTTCAGCGATGAGTCCCCCTCCATCCACACGCTTGATCGTGTCGGTGACCGGTGTCGCAGCGATCACCGCATCACCACCAAGAACCGCTGCAGCGCAGAGGTTGAACAGGCTGGGATCAATCAGACAGCGGGCACCGTCATGGATCAGAACATGCCGCGCATCCCCGGGTAGTGCGACCAAGCCTCGCTCCACCGATTCCTGGCGTGTGCTGCCACCTTCGATCCAGGCAACAGGCTTGGTCGCTCCCTGCAGAAGGGGGGCAATCTCGTCCTGATCGGCAGGCTGACCGATCACGCCGATCCAAGCGATGGCTTCAGCCGCAAACGCCGACTCCAGAGTCCAGGCGAGCAGCGGCCTGCCCCGAAGCATGAGCAGCAGTTTGTTGCGATCAGCTCCCATGCGCCGGCCGCTGCCAGCTGCGGCAATCAACAGATGCACAAGCGACTCCTGCTGCCAGCAGTCTGAAACGGCCTCCATACAATCAGCTCGCACCACCTGTGCTGCTGGTTCATGCGCGTTCTCGCTCTCAGCCCCGGAAGCCTTCAGCAACAGCTCGAGCGCCTGCCGGCTCTCGCTGCTGCCGCTGATCAGCTTGAGGCCAGCCTCCAGGTGGCCTGCGATCCATCCCATCGCGGGCTATGGACCATGCTTCCGGCGGTGAAGAAAGTGATTCCCTTCCCGTTCGAGGCGGATCCGAATCTCTCGGATTGGGCCAATCTTCTCGGCCTGGTCAGAGAACCTGACTTCCAGGCCTGCCTCAATTTCGCCACCGGAAGGCAGGTGAATTTAATGCTGTCAATGAGCCATATCCCGATGCGGGTCGCCACGGAAGGCTTCGCCAGTACGGCCTCAGCCACGGTGGAAGCAGGCTGGACGCCACAGAAGCTTGAAGTGTTTCTGTCCCCCATGGGCGTTTCTCTCAATGCCGATGCCTTCCGACTCAGCCTGCCTGCGGATGCCATGGAAAAAGCCCGCAGTGCTCAGCCATCAGGGGATGGCCCGCTGCTGTTGCTAGCCCCCGGCGCATTCCCTGGTGACTGGCCTCAGGAACGCTGGGCGTCACTCCCGGAGACCATCCGCAACAAGCTGCCCCAGTTGCGCAGCCTTGTTCTGCCGAGCAACATGCCTGTCGCTGAGCGAGCCGCTGCCGTGGCCTGCGCTGATGTCGTGCTCAGCAGTTGTTCCCTGACCCAGTTGATGGCCACCTACTGCGGGCTGCCTCTGGTTGCCTTAGGCGCCAAAGCGGACCAGCTTCCGGAAAGAGAGATGATTCGCAGACTTGATCGCGAGGATCTGTCCTCACTCACAGTCTCCGAAGTCATGCAAGCTCTCGGCTTCTGATGATGCGGTCCCGGCGGAGCAGACGACACGCTCTGCTCAGTGGCCGTAGCCGTCAACTGAGACACCTCGCACGACCCTGGTTGCTGCCCGGTCTGGCACTAACCGCGTTGGTCCTCGGCGGAGCCATCGGTTACCGAATCACCGAAGGATGGGATTGGGGGGATTGCCTCTGGATGGTGCTGATCACGATCAGCACCATTGGTTACGGAGAAGTGGAGCCTCTATCCCAGCCAGGGCGGTTGGTCACGGTGTTGATCATTGCCGGAGGACTGCTGGTTGTTCAGCTCTCGATTCAGCGCGTGCTGGGGTTGTCAGAATCCGGATACTTCCGTCAGGTGCGGGAGCTGAGGTTTCGCCGGATGCTGCGGCGCATGCAAGACCACGTCATTCTTTGCGGCTACGGCAGGATCGGTCGTGAGATCGGTGAGCAGCTGCTCCTCGAACAAGCACCGGTGCTCGTGGTCGAACTTGACCCCTTGCGAAAACAAGCCGCTGAAGAACGCGGACTCAAGGTGCTCCAGGCCGACGCCACCCTGGACGAAACCTTGATGGAGGCAGGGCTCGATCGTTGCCGAAGCCTGGTGACCGCACTACCGAGCAATGCAGCGAATCTCTACGTGATCCTGAGCGCTCGGGGACTTGAGCAGCGCTGTCGTCTGATCGCGCGGGCTGACAGCGAGGAAGCAGCGGCGAAACTTGAACTGGCAGGCGCCAGTGTGGTGGTGAGTCCTTACGTGGCCGGGGGTCGGCTGATGGCGACGACGGCCCTGCGACCACTGGCGGTCGACTTCACGGATCTACTGGCGGGATCCGACTGCGAAATCGAAGAATTCCGCCTCAGTCAAGACCCCCTATTGATGAGTCAGATCGCCCACCGCAGCCTGCAGGACCTTGACTTGGCACGACGCACCGGCGCCATGGTGCTCGCCATCCGTGACAACAACACCCTGTTGGCCAATCCCAATGGCGAAGTCAGCTTGGCACCGGGGCAGATGCTTGTGGTGATGGGAAGCAAGCAGCAACTGCAAGATCTTCGTCAAATTCTTGGCGATGCCATTGATGCGGTGGAAACGATGCGAGGTATGCAAACGAATGAATAAAAGCTGATCCTGCAGGTCCGTACGATCAGCCGATCACAGGTCCTTGCATGAGCAGCATCCGCACCCTTGATGGCCAGATCGCTCTGGTGACTGGCGCCAGCCGAGGAATCGGTCGCGCCGTTGCCCTCGCCCTGGCTGAGGCCGGTGCGGAAGTGGTCGTGAACTATTCCAGCTCACCTGATGCAGCCGATGCGGTGGTCAGTGCGATTAAGGAAGCTGGTGGTCAGGCCTATGCCCTTCAAGCCAACGTTGCCGACGAGGAAGCTGTCAACGGTCTGATCAAGTCCGTGATCGAGCGGAGTGGCCGGATCGACGTCTTGGTCAATAACGCTGGCATCACCCGCGACGGTCTGCTGATGCGGATGAAGACCGAAGACTGGCAAGCCGTCATCAATCTGAACTTGAGTGGTGTCTTCCTCTGCACCAGGGCCGTGACCCGACCAATGCTCAAGCAAAAAAGTGGGCGGATCGTCAACATCACCTCTGTCGTGGGCTTGATGGGCAACGCTGGACAGTCCAATTACGCCGCAGCTAAAGCCGGCGTCGTGGGGTTCACCAGAAGCACCGCCAAGGAGATGGCCAGCCGTGGCATCACCGTGAATGCCGTGGCTCCGGGCTTCATCTCCACCGACATGACCAAGAACCTGGATGCGGAAGGCATTCTCGCGGCCATCCCCCTGGGTCAATTCGGAACCCCGGAACAGGTGGCCGGGGCTGTGCGCTTTCTGGCAGCTGACCCTGCTGCGGCCTATATCACCGGTCAGGTTCTGCAGGTTGACGGCGGCATGGTGATGGGCTGAACAAGGTCAGCTTCGGCCTGCTGCATCAAGGCTCAAGAGGCTGGCCCAGTTGATCCCTCAGTTTGCGGATCCGCTGCAGCAATCTGAATCTGCGGCTGCGCTCTGTTGCGGTGAGAAAGATCCGCAACGGCACGTAGACCAAGGCCATGATTCCGGCAAAACCGGCCAGCAGAACAAAGAACAGCGCTCCTGAATTGGCCATGGCTCAACGCTAACGAGCGCAACCCGCTCCAGCAGACATCAGCACCCGATGATTCGGCTTTCCCCACTTCCAGCAGGGAGTCAAGAGTCCTGTCGTTGTGGGACATTGACGAGCGGGTAAGTGTCGATCATGGCCAAGCTTCTCAGTTTTTCGGATGAATCCCGCGCTTCGCTGGAGCGGGGGATGAATGCTCTCGCCGATGCAGTGCGCGTCACCATCGGCCCACGCGGTCGCAATGTGGTGCTTGAGAAGTCATTCGGAGCACCCGACATCATTAATGACGGCGACACGATTGCGAAGGAGATCGAGCTCGAGGATCCCTTCGAAAACATTGGCGCCAAACTGATCCAGCAGGTGGCGTCCAAGACCAAAGACAAAGCCGGAGATGGCACCACCACAGCAACCGTGCTGGCGCAAGCCATGGTGGAGGAAGGTCTGCGAAACACGGCAGCCGGAGCCAGCCCAATCGAACTTCGCCGTGGCATGGAAGCGGCGGTTGAACACGTGGTCAAAGGTCTGGCGGAGCGAAGCCAGAACGTCAGCGGAGATGCCATCCGTCAGGTGGCCACGGTCAGCGCCGGCGGCGATGACGAGGTGGGTCAGATGGTCAAAGAAGCGATGGACAAGGTCAGCGTCGATGGAGTGATCACCGTCGAAGAATCCAAATCGCTGGCCACTGAGCTCGATGTCACTGAAGGCATGGCCTTCGACCGTGGCTACAGCTCCCCTTATTTCGTCACCGACGGCGACCGCCAGATCTGCGAATTTGACAACGCACTGTTGTTGCTCACTGACCGCAAGGTGAGTGCAGTGGCCGACCTGGTGCCGGTGCTGGAAGCCGTTCAGCAGTCCGGTTCTCCCCTGGTGGTTCTGGCCGAAGAGGTGGACGGGGAAGCTCTGGCCACTCTGGTGGTGAACAAAAACCGTGGCGTTCTGCAGGTCGCTGCTGTTCGCGCTCCATCATTTGGTGAGCGCCGTAAAGCTGCACTGGCAGACATCGCCATCCTCACCGGCGGCACAGTGATTAGCGAAGACCGGGCGATGACCCTCGAGAAGGTCACACTCGCCGATCTCGGCCGCGCCCGCAGAATCACAATCAGCAAGGAAAGCACCACGATCGTCGCCGGCGAGGAAAGCCGAGATGCAGTGGCTGAGCGTGTGTCCTCCATTCGGCGTGAACTCGACAACACCGAGTCGGAGTACGACAGGGAAAAGCTCACCGAACGCATTGCCAAACTCGCTGGTGGCGTTGCCGTGATCAAGGTGGGAGCGCCCACCGAAACCGAGCTCAAAAACCGCAAACTGCGCATCGAGGATGCCCTGAATGCCACCAGAGCCGCCGTTGAGGAGGGAATTGTTGCTGGGGGTGGCTCCACATTGCTGCAACTGGCAGGAACTCTTGATTCCGTTGCTGCTGAGCTGCAAGGAGATCAGCGAACGGGCGTGGAGATTGTCCAGCGAGCCCTGAGTGCTCCCCTCAAGCAGATCGCCATCAATGCCGGCGCCAACGGGGATATCGTCGTTGAGCAGGTTCAACGCTCTGGCCAAGGCTTCAATGCCGAGACCGGCAATTACGAGGATCTGCTGCAAGCGGGCATCCTTGATGCCTCCAAGGTGGTTCGCCTTGGACTTCAGGACGCTGTTTCGATTGCATCACTGCTGATCACCACTGAAGTGGTTGTGGCTGACAAACCTGAGCCTCCTGCTCCGCCAGCAGCCGGTGGGGATCCCATGGGGGGCATGGGCGGTATGGGTGGCATGGGCGGCATGGGCATGCCCGGGATGATGTAAAGCCGCCAACGCGCGCCTCGTTCTGCTCAAAGAGTCTGAACCAGGCGTGCGTGAATCCGACAAACTGCCAGCGCTTCCCGCGGCGGCTTGCTGCAGAGGTGGCCCAACTCTCTGTTGAGAGCCTGGAGCTCACCCATCGGTAAACCTGCAACAGGCAAAGCAAGAACCAGCCCGCCGACCATCGCAGGCAGGGAAATCAGGCGCAACATCGCCGAGTCTCGCGAGACTCATTTAGTCTGCCCTTTCAAGTGCCGGCAGTAAGCCGCCACCTGGAGATCAACACCGGTGATGGCTGTCCCAACAACCACCGCATCTGCTCCCCTATCCATGGCATCAGCTGCGGTCACAGCCGAAGCAATGCCTCCCTCGCACACCAAAAGGGTTGAAGAAGGAAGCTGGTCTCTCAAAGGATGCAACAGGTTCATGGCCGGCGGAGAGAGCTGAGCGGTGTCTTCCGTGTAGCCAAACAGAGTCGTCCCGACCCAATCGCATCCCAGAGCCGCAGCCCTCAGGCCGTTTTCAACACTGTCGACATCCGCCATCAGAGTTGCACCGAATTCTGTTCTCGCTTGTTGGATCAGCAACTCAAGCTCTTGGCCCGAGGGCCGCTTGCGAGCGGTTGCGTCCAGCGCAATCACATCGGCACCAGCAGCCCAGACAGCTCTGATCTCCTCCCAACGAGGCGTGATATAGACCGAACTATCGGGAAAAGAGCGTTTCCACAGACCCACGATCAGAGCATCCGGACAACGCTCCCGAACAGCTCCGATGTGCTCAGGACTCTCCAGCCTGACCCCTATGGCACCGTTGCGAAGACTGGCTTCGGCCATGGCGGCGATCACATCGGGATGACGCATGGGAGAACCCTCTGGAGCTTGAACCGAAACGATCAAGCCGCCCTGAAGATGATGCCGGGACAAGCGATTCTCGGAAGAGCCGACCATGAGGCCTCAGGACGCTTTGGGCAGATCATGCTCGCTGACAGGTGTCAGCCAGCGGCGCAGTCGTTGAGGACCGGCCGCTGGAACCGGGCGAAGACTCGGGGCCGGTGTGGCGGGACTGAGCTCAGGCTCCACTACGCGACCCACGTCATCCAGACAGTTTTTCAACAACGCGCTGAAACGATTCACCCCAGGACTCGGGGGCTCAGATTCCACAGCTGATGTTGCTTCGGGTTTGGCCTCAGGTGCATCAGGCGCTGCACTCGATTCAGGCGAAGCGATCGGAGCAACCTCAGCCACTGGCTGTGCCATGGATGGTGGCGAACAGTCTTCAGAAGCCAGCAAACCTTCCGGCAGGGAGTCGACACCGAAGCGATGAACCCACTGCTGTTCCAATCGGGTCAACAACAGTTGATCGTCCTGTTGCAGCGCCTGTTCAATCAATTGCTGAAGGCTGATCTGACGAGGGTCCTGATGCTGGTAAGGGGAATGGTTCACGGAATCAGGCAAGCTTGCGATTGAGCAGAGGGCGGATCAGGAGGAACAAGGCGGCCGTCAGCAGCGTCAACACCAGAAGGCAGGTGGTGCCGGTAACGGATCCGTAAGGCGCTTCCAAGAGAACCGATGACAGATCAAGCGGGCCGGCATAAGCGGCACGAATGGGTTCAATCGCGAAGGTAAGGGGATTTAGCGATGCAAGCCAGCCCAGCCAGGGAGGCATGAAACTCAGAGGGGCCAATGCCGTGCTCGCGAACAGCAGGGGCAGGTTGGCCACAAAGATCACCGCAATCAGTTCGATGTGACCCGGCAGGGCAAAGGCCAGTCCGAGACTCAATGCTGTGACTGCGAACACCAGCAACAGCAACGTGACCATCACCAGCAGCAAACCAGCTGCGCCTGGCCACCCATAACCGAGCAGAGATGCCGTGAGCATGATCGCCAGGCTCTGCACAAGACTCAACGTCGTGATGTAGATGACAGAAGCCAGAACAATCGAACTGCGACTGCGCAGCGGAGCGACCAAAAGACGGTTCAGAAAGCCGAATTCACGGTCGAACATCACTGGAAGCCCTGCATTGAGCGCAGCACTGAACGCGGTGAACACAATCACCCCCGCTCCGAGAAAACGCCCATAGCTCATGCCTCCCGGCAGCAGTCCCTCGGGTGCACGTGAGAACAGAGCTCCAAACAGAACCAGCCAGATCAATGGCTGGAGCACACCGGCCACCAACGTGGATGGCCGCCGTTGCAGCTGAAGGAACAGACGTCGTGTGAGAGCGAAGGTTTCCTGCAGAAGCTCGGCAATCGCCGAGCCGTTGTCGGAGTTGGAGGGATTTGTACCGAGGGCAGGACTGGTCATTGACAAGATGGAAACTGAAAGAACATCGGGGGAGGCATCAACGCATCGACTGGCGTCGCTCCTGCTTGGGATCGCGCTGACCGGCCACGGCAAGCTCGGCATCCATCAGCGTGCGTCCCGTGGCCTGCAGATACACATCGTCGAGGCTGGGACGACTCTGTGACAGGGAGAACACTTCAAAAGCCTCGCTCGCCAGGCGTTGCTTCAGCGCTGCAAGGACATGCTCACCATCGACAACGAGATTGAGTGAATAACCCTGAGCGCGATTAATCACGATCCGTCTCACGCCGTCCACCACTTCGAGAAGTTGACGAACGCGTTCCGCTTCCGGCTGATCACTGAATTCGCGCACTCTCAGAGTCACCCGATCTCCACCGAGCTCACGTTTGAGGGCTTCTGGAGCACCCTCTGCAATCACACGACCGGCATCGATGATCGCCATCCGATCAGCAAGTGCTTCCACTTCCTCGAGATAATGACTGCTCAGTAGGATCGTGGTTCCCTGATCGCGAAGGTCTCGAAGCACCTCCCAGATCACAGCGCGACTTTCGATATCGAGACCGACCGTCGGCTCATCCAGAACAAGCAGCTGCGGTTGATGGAGCAATCCGGAAGCAAGATCCAGGCGACGTCGCATGCCGCCGGAGTAGGTGCCGCAGCGACGGTCGATCCAGTCACCCATCGACATCCGATCCACCAGTTGATCAATCCGGTGATTCCGATCCTGTCGCGGCAGATGGTAGAGATCACCCTGGAGTGCAAGGAGTTCGCGGCCAGTGAGGATCTTGTCAATCGCCACCTCCTGAGCCACGTACCCCATCAGTTGACGCACTGTTCGAGGTTCCTGAAGCGCATCAACCCCAGCAACAACGACACGTCCTTGATCCGGGGCAAGCAGTGTGGCCAGGATGCGCAGTGCGGTGGTCTTTCCAGCTCCATTCGGCCCCAACAATCCGTAAAGGCAACCTGAGGGAACCGACAGGCTGAGTCCACTCAGAGCCGAAACGGTCCCATAGGACTTTTCCAGTTGATCCAGCTCAAGCAGTGACATCCCGCCCACAGAAACAAGCGTTTGAAATCTAGGAAGCAATCCCAGGGAATCCTGCACTCAGCGTCATCAACCATCCCCTGAGCTGAAGATCGAACAGGGAAGCAGCAGGAAGACGGCTGATGATCAGCAAGAGGCAGATCCCGAAGAGATAAAGAATCGACCAACGAAACAGCCCTTTGGCTCGATCAATGCTGTCAGGCTCTTCCCCGAGTTTGCCGATCATCTGGAGCAAACGTCCGTTGAAAGGAAGCAGCAGCAGGCCATAGAACAGTCCTCCCTCCGGCAGTGCCCAGATCCCGAGCATGCTGATCAACACCGTGGCCCAGCCATAACGGCGAATGGCGCGAGCAGTCACCACGGGCCCCTTCACCACAGGCAGCATGGGAATGCCGACGGCTCGGTAGTCATCACGCAGAAGCAGGGCCAAAGCCCAGAAATGTGCCGGCGTCCAAACCATCACGAGCGCGAAGAGCCACCAGCCACTCAGCCCCACATGTCCGGTGGCTGCCGCTGCACCCACCAGAGGAGGGATGGCACCAGCCACACCGCCAACAACGATGTTCTGGGGTGTCCTTGGCTTGAGCAGTGCTGTGTAGAGCAAGACATAGCTGCAGAGCCCAAGCAACGACAGCCCGGCGGCGAGACAGTTCACACCACTGACCAGCAATGTTGCCGCCGCCAGGGTGCAGGAGATTGCACCGATAAAAGCGGCTGTTGGCGACAGTCGACCCGAGGGCAGCGCACGGCCGCTGGTGCGCTGCATGCGGCCATCAAGTTCCTGCTCCCACAGACAGTTGAGGACTCCTGCGGCTGCTGCCGCAAGAGCACCTCCACCAAGCGTGCAGGCCAGCCGCGGAGAGGAGAGTGGCCAGCCCTCGGTCAAGGCCATGCCCCCGAGTGTCGTGGCCAACAACAGAGGAATCAGTCGCGGCTTGGCCACCTCAAGCCAGGGAGGAAGCTTGACGCGCTTACGCGATGGAACAACCTGTTCGCGCGTGATTGGAGCCGAGGGTGCAGCTGTGGTGGAACTAGCCATGACAGGCCTCCAGGGCAGAAGAGTCGAGAACGACGGGAAGTGGATCTGAGGAAGCTGGTTGACGCCTGCAGGTCAGCCCAGCGAGAACGGCAACCAGAAGACAAGCCACGAGCTGATGAGCCACGGTCACTGCGGGCTGTGAAAGGCCAAGACGCAGCGTTGTGACACCAAGGCCGATCTGCGTGCCCACCAGCAAAGGAGCCGTCAGCAGAAGCGGCCACTGCTCTCGCCCCCAGGGCCCACTGAACAAGGCCACCAGCACGAACAGCAGCACACAGAGAGCAGCCGGCGTGGCCGAGGCACGATGCCAAGACAGCCATTGACAAGACTGACCGGCCTCAAGACAGCGCTGTGAGGCCCAGGACGTGGCCATGCCAGCACCCAGAAGGCACTGAGCTGAAACCGCCAGCACACTGAATGAACCAAGAACGATCCACCAGCGAGGGGCCGCGATGGACTGGGGAGATGCGAGAAGAGTCTGGGTCAGACCACTGACCGTGATCACCAGCATGAGAGCCAAGGCCAGATGAGCCGTGACCACCCCGGATGGCAACAGCTTCAACACCGTGAGCGCTCCAAGACCTCCCTGCAGCACAACCATCAACACCAGAAGCCCGCTGAGCGGCAGCAACCATCCGGGCAGGTCGCGGCGGTACCACCACACGACTGACATCTGCACAAGTAGTGCCACGCCGACAACAAAGGCATCGAGACGGTGAAACCATTCAAGGAAGACCTGGACGTTCATCTGACGACCAGGCAACAAACTGCCGTAACACAGAGGCCAATCCGGGCAGGCAAGACCTGCCTCCATGACCCTCGTCGCTCCGCCGATCACCACCAGAGCCACAATGGCCACCACAAGATGGGCAGCCAACTGAGCCAGGCGGAGACGAATCGGATTGAGAGTCGATGCAGTCAACGCAAACTCCTTAATGGAGATGGTGATCCACGGAACGTAGCCGTCTGAATCAGAACGGCACGATGTGTAGCCGACTGCAACATCTTCAATCTCAGACTTGATGCGACTTTGCTGACAAGAGAGCCCTTGAACTCAGAAAAACCGAAGGATTTTCAGGCTTGCTTAACAATCAACGCGTGGTGATTATTAACCAACCTCCATAGCCTGAAGAGACACAAATTGAGGTTCGGGGTGCCCATCCCCTCAGCAATACTCACCCTGGTCTTAGGAATGCTCCTCGTCCTCGGGGGGCTGTGGATCGGTCAGAACATCAACCTTCTTCCAGTTGATGCCAGTGCCAACGCTCCGATCTACGACGAGTTGTTTCGCGTTTTGTTCAGCATCGGCACAATCCTTTTCGTAGGAATAGTCGGATTAATTCTTTTCAGCCTTGTGCGTTTCCGTCGCCGCCCCGGACAGCTCGGCGATGGATTGGCTTTGGAGGGAAATCTTCCACTCGAAGTGTTCTGGACTGCAGTGCCGGCAATCGTTGTTCTCTTCGTTGGTCTCTACAGCTACGACATCTACGAACGCATGGGAGGGATGGTTCCACTCGGACATGGCAACCATGGTTCGGAGACGGTGGCTGATCAGCGCGTCTGGGGGGGCATCGGCTCGACGCAAGATTCCCAGACAGCCACGACTGCGGGGATCCCACCCTTTCCCATCGAGGTGACAGCGATGCAGTTCGCATTCCTCTTCCATTACCCCGATGGTGACTTCATTTCCGGAGAAATGCATGTCCCTGTCGACCGGCCGGTTTCACTTCGGATGGAGGCCAAGGACGTTATTCATGCCTTCTGGATTCCGGAATTCCGCCTGAAGCAGGACGTGATCCCCGGACAGCCGACCGTGCTCGACTTCACTCCAACCCGCACGGGCAGTTACTCGATCGTGTGCGCAGAGCTCTGCGGTCCATACCACGGAGGCATGCGCTCAAGCGTCGTGGTCGACAGCGCCGATGACTTCGACACCTGGCTCCAGTCCAACCGAAAGCTCCCCGCTGCTGAAGCATGACGATCACAGCTCCCCAAAAAACAGCGCCTGCGTCACCTTCTCTGCAGCCAACGGGATGGCTTCGCTATCTGAGCTTCAGCGTCGACCACAAGGTGATCGGCCTGCAATATCTCGTTTGCGGATTTGCCTTCTATCTGATTGGTGGCGCCATGGCGGGCGCGATCCGAACCGAACTATTGAGTCCGGTTTCAGACTTCATGGCCAGGGATGTCTACAACCAGATCCTTACCCTGCACGGGACGGTGATGATCTTTCTCTGGATCGTTCCAGTGGTCAACGGGGCCTTCGGAAATTATCTGATTCCCTTCTATGTGGGTGCCAGGGATATGGCATACCCCAGACTGAATGCGGTTGCTTTCTGGCTCATTCCTCCAGCAGGACTGATGCTCATCAGCAGCTATTTCATCACGGGCGCTGCCCAGTCGGGCTGGACAGCCTATCCACCGCTCAGCATCACAACGCCTGCCACCGGTCAAATCATCTGGATTCTGAGTGTTCTGCTTCTGGGTGGAAGTTCAATCTTCGGCGGCATTAATTTCATCGCCACAATTCTCAAGCTCAGGCGTCCTGGGCTGAAGCTGATGCAGCTTCCGATGTACTGCTGGGCGATGCTTGGGACCAGCATCCTCGTGGTTCTCTCCACCCCAGTTCTAGCCGGCACACTCATTATGTTGAGCTTCGATATTGTTGCTCATACGGGTTTTTTCAATCCTGGAATGGGAGGAAATGTTGTCGTTTACCAACACCTTTTCTGGTTTTATTCTCACCCAGCGGTTTACATCATGGTGCTGCCTGCCTTTGGCCTGGTGAGCGAAATCCTTCCGGTTCACTGCCGAAAGCCTCTGTTCGGATATACAACGATGGTGTATTCGATCATGGCCATCGTTGTTCTTGGATTGGTGGTGTGGGCTCACCACATGTTCACCAGTGGGACTCCACCCTGGATGCGTCTGTTCTTCACGATTGCGACAGCCTTCATCGCGGTTCCAACCGGAATCAAATTCTTCAATTGGCTGGCAACACTCTGGGGAGGTCGAATCAGTTTGAACAGTGCTGTGCTGTTTTCCTGTGGCTTCATTGTGAACTTCGTGCTCGGAGGAATCACTGGTGTCGCGCTCGCACAGGTTCCGTTTGACGTTCACGTTCATGACACCTACTTCGTTGTTGCCCATTTCCACTACATCGTCTACGGAGGCTCGGTGTTTGTGATTTTCGCTTCGATCTATCACTGGTACCCCAAAATCATCGGACGCATGCTCGATGAGCATCTCGGCCGTTTGCATTTTCTGCTGACCTTCGTTGGTTTCAACCTCTGCTTTGCTCCCCAGCACTGGCTTGGCCTCAACGGCATGCCTCGACGGGTTGCCGAATACGACCCGCAGTTTGAGCTCGTCAATCAGATCAGTAGCGCAGGAGCACTGTTGATGGCCATCAGCACCCTTCCTTTCCTCTGGAATGTGATCGCCAGTGCCTTTTTCGGTGCCATCGCAGGCGATAACCCCTGGAGAGCACTCACTCCTGAGTGGCTGACTTCATCACCACCACCGGTTGAAAACTGGAAAGGAGATCCCCCTCTGGTGACCCATCCCTACGGCTACGGCACCCCCGCCGACGAAATCGATCTGAACTCCGCCAGCGGGAGTGATCTTTGGAGAAGCGGTCAATGACATCACTCACTCCTCAAAACGCTCAGCTCGATCACATTGATGATCACGGAGCAGAGCACGGAGCTGAACATCCTGATCACCGCATGTTTGGCCTGGCCGCCTTCCTGGTGGCTGATGCCATGACCTTCGCAGGCTTCTTCGCCGCTTATCTCACCTTCAAGGCAGTCAATCCGTTGATGCCAGGTGCGATTTATGAGCTTGAACTGCCGCTGCCAACACTCAACACCATTCTGCTGCTGGTGAGCAGTGCAACCTTTCACCGCGCTGGCGTGAATCTGCGCAGACAGAACAACGAACGCTGCCGGCTTTGGCTGATGCTGACTGCTGGTCTCGGCCTGGCCTTTCTCGCCAGCCAGATGGTGGAGTACTTCACCTTGCCCTTCGGCCTCACGGACAATCTCTACGCCAGCACCTTTTATGCCCTCACGGGCTTCCACGGTCTGCATGTCACCCTGGGGACCCTGATGATTCTGATTGTGTGGTGGCAATGCCGCACACCTTCAGGTCGTGTCAGCGCCAGCAATCATTTTCCGCTCGAGGCCGCCGAGCTCTACTGGCATTTCGTGGATGGAATCTGGGTCATTCTTTTTGTGATTCTGTACCTGATCTAACGAGCATCGAGATCGAATCAAGTGAAAGAACTTCGACGGAATCCTTGCCCGGGTTGCAGTCTGGAGTCAGAATTGATGTGTCTTTTCCGATAGACATGCTGGTTGGAGAGGAATTACTGAACAAGGCGCGAGCTCTCAGCAACCGCCCTGAAGATGAAATCGCCCGAGGCTGCGGTTATGTCGGCCCTAGTGGCCGCCTGATGCGCAAAAGTTTTTACAGAGCCCTGGTGGAAGCCAAGGGGTACAAACTTCCCTCCAGCAATGGTGGTTCAGGCGGGGGCAGCCGAGGACGTCAGGCCGAGTTCCGTACGCGCGTTCATGGCAACGGCAATCTTCTGATCGGCCATGCCTACACCAAACGCCTTGATCTTGTTCCTGGCCAGGAATTCAAGATTGAGCTGAACAAGGATTCGGGCACGATCACACTTCTGCCGCTTGCCGAATCGAGCTGACTGACGAATCTCTGACTGAACAGTCTGGGATTCTTCACCCAAGGGGATCACCCAAAGCCTTCACCCAAGGAGACAGCGATCAGCTGCTCCTTGGATTTGATGTTTCGGGCTGTTGTCTCAGGCTGTTTTATTCAAGCGATGGCAGGAGGATCCTGGCCTTCATCGATGCTGGAACTGAACGCAATCAGCTCGATTCCGCTGAACAGGAAGCTGATGCCGACCAGCGTTCCGAGCACCCAGAGCAGACCCCAGAACTTAAGGGTGACGATCAGCAAGCCCAGGATGAAGGTGATGACGCCGTTGGCAATCGCCCATCCAGCGCCGGCCTGACCGCTGTTGGCCAGTCCGTTGAAGAAGGCCACGACGCCCTCGACAAGGAAGACGATGCCGATGGCCAAAGCGAACGCAGCCACTTGCTCTGCGGCTTCACCCGGATCACGGAAGTTACTGATCATCGAGGCGCCGGCCACGATGAACAGCGTGGACACCACCAAACGCCAGAAGCAAATCCAACGCCCCATCCGACCGGAACGAGCAAGGTTGCTGATCCAGCCGACCACACCGCCGACGAGAAACAGCACGGCAATCACGCCTGTGGTCCAGAACGAAGCGATGACAGGGAAAATCAGGGCCAGGACGCCCAAGACAATCAGAAGAATGCCCTCTGCGATCGAGAAGGCTTTGAAGGTGCCCAGGGATTCGGAGCGGTCCTCGGAATTCATGAACAGTTCAGAGTGAACAACATCCGAAAGGTATTGAGACCTCTGAAATCCCGCCATGGTTTGTGGACTCCGGTCAACCCCAGCCGTGCTCTGCAAGCCAGGCAGCGCTGATCGGGGGTGTTTTGTCCTGGGGGCCACGGGCACTGATCAGCCGCTCCGTGTAGCGAGCCAGCAGATCAATCTCGAGATTGACCTCATCGCCCACCTGCAGGTCACGCAAGGCTGTCACCGCCCACGTATGGGGAATCACGGCAAGCCAGAACCGTGCCCCTGCATCTGCACAACCGGCCACCGTGAGACTGATGCCATTCACCGCAACACTGGCCTTATCGCAGATGTAGCGGCCAAAGTCCGCATCCCGCCAGCGCAGTTCCAAATGCCATGACTGGGGCAGAGACTCCACGGCGACCACCTCACCGATACCGTCCACATGGCCGCTCACAAGATGTCCACCCAAACGGTCGGACAGACGCAGAGCAGGTTCGAGATTCACAGATCCTCCTCCGGCGGCCTTCGCTCCCAGAGTGGTGCGCTGCAGTGTCTCCTCGCTCACATCCGCCAGAAAGCCGTCGCCCACCAGTGACGCCACCGTGAGGCAAACACCGTCCACGGCGACGCTGTCACCAAGCTGCAGTGGAGCAAAAGCGCTACAGCCCTCAACGAGCAGAGCACGACCACGTCGCTCGACCTGACCGACCGCCTGGACCAGCCCCGTAAACATTGCCCATCTCCATCCCCTCTGCACTGGTCATAATCGAGAGAGCGGCGGAGCCGTACTTGATCGAGATGAGCGTGGCGGGAATCGCCCTGGATGCCAGCAGCCGCAGTCCGATCGTGCTGCTGCGGGACCCATCCCGAAGTCGCCAGGTGCCGATCTGGATTGATCAGGCTCAGGCGCACAACATCATGGCTGGGCTCAATGACTCGCCACAGCCCAGACCCCTCAGCCACGACTTGATGGCTGCATTGCTCGACGCAGGGGGATTACAGCTGGAGCGGGTGATCATTCACGCGATTGAAGACAGCACCTTCAGGGCAGTCCTACGCCTCTGCGACAGCGACCACGACACCACGACGGTCGAAACGGATGAGCTTGAGGCTGCTCTGGATGCGGATGACAACCTCCTGGAGATCGATGCACGACCCAGTGATGCGATCGCACTGGCCATTCGCACCGGCAGCAGCATCTGGATGCTTGAGGAGGTGGTTGCGGAAGCCTCGATTGCCGTCGATGCCGAAGCGGATGCGGAGGATCGTGATGAATTCCGTCGCTTCCTCGACGGGATCAGTCCCGCCGCCCTGGGACGACACCTGGAATCACGCCAACCTGGAGATCCCAGGGATACCCAGGGCGACACCCAAGACCCTTGAGCAGCACACTCCCCCGGCCTGTGCTGCGCCGCTCATTCGGTGACGGGGCCGATGTGAGCCTGTTCACGCTCGGCACCATGCGCGCTCTCCAGTCTCCAGACCAGATGCTGCAGGTGTTACGCGCAGCTCTTGCGGCTGGTATCAACCATCTTGAGACAGCACCAACCTATGGGCCAGCTGAAGCCTTTCTGGGCATGGCGCTGGCTCAGCTGAACAAGGAAGGCTTGGCCCCGGCAGACGGTGGCTGGGTGATCACCAGCAAGCTTCTGCCGGGACAGAGTTTTCAGGCTGGGCGTGAGGCTCTCGAGACCAGCCTCGGCAGACTCGGGATCAACACACTGGACAATTTGGCCATTCATGGCCTGAACCTGGACAGCCATCTCGACTGGGTGCTCTCCGGCGAGGGAGCCCGGCTGATCGACTGGGCTCTCACAAGTGGAAAGGTCCGCCAGGTGGGCTTCAGCAGCCACGGGTCCAATGCTCTGATCGAGCGTGCAATCGCCAGTGATCGCTTTCGGTTCTGTTGCCTGCATCTGCATCTACTTGACCCCACGCGCATGCCTCTGGCGCAACGGGCCCTCGAGCGGTCAATGGGCGTGCTTGCGATTTCACCGGCAGACAAGGGTGGTCGCCTGCAGGCACCGAGTGATCTTCTGAAAGCTGACTGCAGTCCCTTCCAGCCCTTGCAGCTGGCTTATCGCTTTCTGCTCGCAGCAGGCATCAGCACACTCACCGTGGGAGCCCAGAGCGCCACAGACCTCAAACTGGCTCGATCACTTGCAGCCAGCGACGGTCCATTGGATCTCGAGGAGCAAAGGGCGCTCGCGCAGCTTGAACAGCTGCGGGAGAGTCGTCTGGGGCATGAGCTCTGCGGCCAGTGCCGTGCCTGCCTGCCATGCCCCAATGATGTTCCAATCCCAGAGCTGCTGAGGTTGCGCAATCTTGCCCATGGCCATGACCTGATGGAATTTGCCGGAGAGCGCTACAACCTGATCGGCCGTGCCGGGCACTGGTGGGAAACGGTCGATGCGAGCCAATGCGACCGCTGCGGAGACTGCCTGCCACGCTGCCCGCACCAGCTGCCAATTCCTGAGCTCCTGGCGGAGACCCATCGACTGCTGGCAGCCGCACCGCGACGGCGGCTATGGGGCTGACGCCTCCCAGAGCTGCTGCAAACGTTGCTGCTCTGCAGCATCGGGTGGCAACAACATCCAGCTTTGTGCCCAGACCGATGGCTGCGGAAGCACCAGAGGGCGCAGTCGCAGCGGAATCCGAACTTGCGCTCCAACAAGCTCACCCCTGGGCAGCGGCGGAATCCAGCCCTGTGCCAACAATCGAGACAGCAGCGGTTGCTTCCAGGCTTTCAGCACCCAGTCCTGGGGGATGGGTTCAGCGGTCTGGGCAGGCCGAACCAGCAGCGTCCAATGCAGTGGTGCTCCTTGCTCTGGCAGCACAGCCGTGAGCCTGGGATCACGCTGGAGGGCCGCCATGCAGCGCTGCAGAGGCAGCACGGCAACCCTGGCATCGCCCTGCAGCAGCCAGTTCATGCCGAAACGGTCATCAAAACTGAGAGCCGACGCACGCAGGCGTCGCAGGGCATTGCCATCTCCCATTCTCTCGGCGAGAGAAATCAGCAATCTCGGGCTGGAAGGCAACAGCAGCTTGCCCTTGAGCTGCGGGTCGAGCAGAGCGTCCCAACCAGCATCCAGTGCAGGAGATGTTGTGCCATCACGCCGAATCACCATGACCCACGGGCTGAAGGCCACCGGCAACAACAGGCTCTTCCAAACCAGAGGAGCCTCGTTGAGGAAGCGTTGGCCAAGAGGGCCGATCCTCGACTGAAGAGCATCAGCAGCGATCGCCTGCAATCGCTCAGGGCTGATCACCGACAACCAGCCGTCGGTCAAAGCCAACAGATCCGTTGGCGACGGCCACGGACTCTCCAGAGCAGTCGCCCCTGAAAGCGCATCGAAACGCCAGGGGTCCGGCAGATCACGACGCCAGATGGACGGCAGAGTTTCTGCTGATGCACGCAGCGTGGGAACCGATCCTCCCCGGCTGCAGCCACTGAGACCGGCAGCAGCTGTCACAGCAGCGAACTGAAGAAACCGACGACGGTTCAACAATGGCGCCGGGTCGACAACAGGCTTCATGGTCCGAACCTACGGGGCGACAGTGCCTGGATGGCCGGCCGCGAGCAACTGATCGACGGCCCGATCACAAGACTGCACGAGAGTGTCGACAGAAACACCTCTCCATTGAGCCAGAAGAGCAAGGCCACCGGCACCGACTCCTTCCTTTACGTGGCCCTGCTCAAAGTCGCGCAGGCGCGCGTGGCGGCTCGCAGAGAAGCGCAGGCCAGCGGCATAGGCCTGCAGTGAAACGGAATAGTGCTGCTCCAAATTGCTGAGCAGCGTGAACAACGAAGAGTTAGACGTTGCAGCCTGCAGACGCTCAGCAGCAAGCCATGCAGTGGTACCGATCAAAACCCGATCGCAGAGCTGCTGACGACGATCAATTGGAACCGCATGAAGCGCCAGCGCAAGCACTGCGGCCATTTGACTGCCACCGGCAAGCAGAACGGGCTGATCCGCATCGAGCACCCCGAGCAACAGCCCTGTGGCAAGAGCCTGAAAAGGGTCACCAACGGCCGCGAGCAAGGCTTGTGCATCGATGCTTGGGGGGCCAGGCAGGCGCGAGAGCCCCTCGCTCACCAGCTGCTGCTTCAACGCCATCGGTGGATGCAGAGCACTGCCACTAACCAGTGCCTGAACAGGCAACCCAAGCCCCGTCAACACGGCCAGGGCTGTGGTGGTGCCGCCAGGGACACATTCCGCCAGCAGCAGTGGACGACGCAGTCGTTGCCCAAGACGCCGACCACGATCCAAAAGCTGCTGCACCCGTTTGGGCTGCATCGCACGGCCGCTGGAGACGCAACCAGCAGGACCGGAACCTGGATCTTCAAAGCGGAGATGGGGGAACTGCGGTGACACCGGCAATCCGAGCGCTGCAACCTGCGGATCGAGACCGAGCTGCTGGCAAGCCACCCAGCTGATCAAGGCTGGTGAAACCCCCGCTGGGAGAGGTGGCAGGCACCAGAGCGGAGGAACGGATGGCCCTCTCAGCAGCAGTTCCGCATCGGCCAGAGCCGTTGTACGGCGTGCTGCTGGGGTGCAGCCCGCCGCGGAGATTCCCGGTTGTTCAGCGGTCCTTGTGGACGCGAGCACCAGCAGCAGATCCGGCAGCGGCTGCGCAGAGTCAGACCAGAGGCTTGCAAAGCGAGTTGCTTGAATCGTGGCCGGCGAGCCGGTCAGCCGACGCACCCCAAAAGGAGGGTCAGAGGGGATCGAGGGCGACCAGTCCATGAAGCAGCGGTGGAGGGTCAGGGACGGGGGCCTGCAACCGGGGGAAAATCCAGTAGGCCAGGGCGTGGAGAGCGAGGACATACACCAGTTGCTGAATGAGCACAAGGGCGAGAGCCATCAGCTGAACCAGCAACAGATCAGGTGCAAGCGGTAACTGCAGCAAATCCAGCAACCTGTCCAGCAGACCTGCTCCAGCTCGGGTGATGATCACCCAAAGGTTTTCACCCACCAACAGAGAAAGCGCAACAACTCTCACAAGGAATCCGCCAGCACCGATCAGCAGGCCGATCCCCCAGCTCAGCCACCAGCTGCAGCGATGCAGCCAGCACCAGCCGAGCCAAATAGACAGCAGGCCATAGGGGAACAGCATCAAGGGGCCACGCACCGGCCCCATCAAGGCGATCAGCAAAAGAATCGCCACCGCCAGGCCCTCGACCCCAGCACGGGCACCTCGACGGACCGCCAGCAGGGCGAGTGGCAGAGGCAGAGCAAGGCGGAACAGAGCTCCACCAACCGGGAGGTAATACAGCGCCAGCCAGATCAAAGCAGCCGCGGCAGCAAGATAGGAGGATTCCATCATCCGCAGGGCCTGGCGATGGCTAAGGGCTGGTCGCATCAGGAAGCAGGCTTTGGCTGGAGGTTGGAGGACTGATTCAGATCGCTGGCGGGCACCTTTTCGATGGTCTCCACCTCAAAACCAATGCCAGCCCGCCGAAGAGCCTCCGTGACTCCCTCCGCAGGAGCAGCTGGATCTGCTGCTGAGAGGCGAATCATGATGCGATAAGGCAGCGTGCGCTCCGGAGTCGGTCTCGGCTCAGGCCTATCGGTCCCAGCCGTCGTTGCTGGCGATTGTTCACGTTCGGATTTGCGTTCGGTTGCGCTAACAGGTTTGCGTTCGGACTCGGTGGCTTCCCCATCCTTGTTGACGCTGGCTTTTGGCTTGTCGTTTTCGTTCTCGTTGACCTTGGCCTGCTGCTCCCCCTTGTCGGCAACCACGCTGGTGTCTGGATCGGCCTGGGTGCCAGCTGGGCTGACCTCCCCAGCCTGAGAGTCAAAGCTTTCAGACAGCCGCTGGCCGAATGGTGTGCCATCACAGGCCTGCAGCAGCATCAGCAAGGGCAATAGCGACAGGACAAACAGCCTGATGCCCATCAGGAATCGGCAGGGCGAATCACGCGCACGGCACTGGCACGCAACCGACCTGACTTCGTTGTGGCAGGAGGTTTCTTGGCTGCAGGCTTCTTGGCTGCGGGCTTCTTGGCTGCTGGTTTTTTGGCTGCTGGTTTTTTGGTGGTGGAAGCCTTCCGGCCACCCTTCTTGCTGGCGGCCTTGGCCTCCAGCAGCTCCACTGCTTGCTCCAGGGTGATGTCGTCAGCACCTTTGCCTTCAGGAAGCGAGGCATTGACCTTGCCCTGCTTCACATAGAGACCGTAGGGGCCGTCATAAACCTGCACCGATTCATCCCCGCCATCTGGCTTGCCGAGATCCTTGAGCGCGGTCCGACCTCCTCGACCACGTTTCGGCATGGCCAACAGCTCAAGAGCACGGGTGAGTCCCACTGCGAGGACATCGTCATCGCCCTTGAGCGAGCGGTAGTCCTTCTCACTCTTGCCCTTGTCCCAAACCACGTAGGGACCGAAACGACCCAGTCCGGCCTGAACCCTGCCACCGTCAGGGTGTTCTCCCAGCAACCTGGGCAGCCGCAGCAGACCCAGCGCATCATCGAGGCTGAGATCCTCTGGCTTCACTCCCTTGGGCAGCGATGCACGCTTGGGCTTGGGGTTCTCATCACTCACCTGCCCGCGCTGCACATAGGGCCCGTATTGACCAAACAGCAGATAAACGAGATCTCCGGTTTCCGGATCTTCACCTAAGGCCTCAGGCCCATCAGCCTTCTGCTTGAGGATGAGCTCGGCCTGATCGTGATCGAGATCGGCGGGGGTGATCTCACGCGGAAGGGTGGCCTTGATCAGCTCTTCCTCACCGTCGTCTCCGACACGTTTGGCTTCGAGATAGGCACCAAAGCGACCGATCCTGACCACACAGGGAAGGCCCTCGAGGTCGATCGTGCGCGAGGCACCGGGATCGATGTCGCCCTCCCGCAGGTGCACCTGGGATTCCAATCCCTCGTTTCCCTTGTAGAAACTCTCTAGGTAGGGCAGCCACTGCACCTTCCCGTGAGAGATCTCATCGAGGGTGTTCTCCATTCTGGCGGTGAAGGAGGTGTCAACCAGATCCGGGAAGTGCTCCTCGAGCAGAGCAGTCACCGCAAAAGCTGTGAAACTGGGCGTGAGTGAATTGTTCTGAAGCGCGGCATAGCCGCGATCCACGATCGTGCCAATGATCGAGGCATAGGTGGAGGGCCTGCCGATCCCCTCCTTCTCGAGCATCTTGACCAGGGACGCTTCTGAGAACCGTGCGGGAGGCTGGGTCTGGTGGCCGAGCGCCTCAACATCTTTGAGCTTGGGAGAATCTCCCTGCTTGAGCGCTGGCAGCAACACTTCCTGGCCTTCCAGGGCCGCATCGGGATCATCACTGCCCTCCACGTAGGCACGGAAGAAACCAGGAAAATCAATGCGCTTTCCACTGGCGCGGAACACCGCATCAGCAGCACTCAGATCAATAGACAGCATGGTGAGGCGGGCCTCAGCCATCTGGCTGGCGACGGTGCGCTTCCAGATCAGCTCATAGAGAGCGAGATCCCTGCCATCGAGACCTGTCTCCTGAGGAGCACGAAAACTCTCACCGGCAGGACGAATCGCTTCATGCGCCTCCTGTGCATTTCGGGCTTTGGTGCTGAACTGCCTGGCCCCCTTGCTCAGATAGTCCTTGCCGTAACGCGATTCCACACAGCTGCGGGCAGCGCTGATCGCCTGATCAGAGAGATGCACCGAATCGGTGCGCATGTAGGTGATGAAACCACGCTCGTAAAGACCCTGAGCGCAACGCATGGTTTCCCTGGCAGAAAGCCGAAGCTTGCGGTTTGACTCTTGCTGCAGGGTGCTGGTTGTGAACGGCGGAACGGGCCGTCGCACCGTGGGTTTTTCCTCCACGGACGTGACGCTCCATGGCACCGACTTGACCGTTTCGGAGAGGGCCAGGGCATCGCTTTCACTGAGAAGGCGGACCTTGCTCCCGGCCTTGAGCTCGCCAGTGTTTTCATCAAAATCATTGCCGGTGGCAATGCGCTGCCCCTCCAGGTGGGTGAGCTTGGCGTCAAAACGACTGCCGGTCTGCTCGAGACCAGCCTTGAGGTCCCAGTAGCTGCCGCTGCGGAATGCCCGACGTGCGCGTTCCCGTTGCACCAGCAGACGCACAGCCACGGACTGGACACGACCCGCAGATAGGCCCCAGGCCACCTTCTTCCACAACAGCGGCGACAGGGTATATCCCACCAGACGGTCCAGGATGCGCCGCGTCTCCTGGGCATGCACGAGTTCCATATCCAGCTCACGGGTCTGGTCAAGAGCCCGACCAATCGCCTCCTTGGTGATCTCGTGAAACACCATTCGTTTGACCGGAACCTTCGGCGCAAGCAGCTGCAAGAGATGCCAGCTGATGCTTTCACCTTCCCGGTCTTCATCAGTCGCCAACAAAAGCTGGTCAGCACCTTTGAGGGCGTCCTTCAACTCCTTGACCGTTTTTTTCTTGTCCTTCGGCACCACGTACAGGGGCTCGAAATCGGACTCGGTGTTCACACCGAGATTGGCCCACTTCTGGCCCTTTTGCGCAGCTGGAATCTCACTGGCGTTGTTCGGAAGATCGCGCACATGCCCCATGGAGGCTTCCACCCGGAAGTCCTTGGGAAGGAATCCACGGATGGTGCGGGCCTTGGTGGGGCTCTCAACGATGACCAGGGTGTGCGCCAAAGGAGGGCAGATAACCGTTCCCTTCTTTATCGCACCGCCGCTCCAGATGCAGCGAATACGCGCGATGCCACAAGGAGGAACGGAAGCGCGGCTAAAGTCGCCCGAACCGCTCTGCCCTGCGCGCGCCATGCCCGAGATGGGTGCCTTGCTTCTCGACACCCAGCCTTTGGCAGCGCCGGGTGATCTTCTTAATCTTGCCCTGAACGCCGGTGCGATTGCCCCGGAAGGCGCAGTTCTGCTGGCGATGTTGGCCACCCTGCTGGTGGATCTGGCCGGCGAAAAAGTCTCTGTGCGCTGGGTTCCACCCATTTGTTACGCAGGTCTGGGCACAGCCCTCGTGTTGCTTGCACTGCAGTGGAACGCTCCTCTGGAGCCATCATTCCTGGGCGCATTTCTCTCCGATCACCTGGCGATTGCCTTCAGGGCCGTCGTGGCCTGCTCAACGCTGTTGTCCTTGCTGATCAGCTGGAGGTATGCCGAACAGGGAGGAACCCCTGTTGGTGAATACGCCGCAATCCTTCTGGCAGCGACGCTTGGAGGAATGCTGCTCTGCGGGGCCACCGATCTGGTGAGCATTTTTGTGTCCCTGGAAACCCTGTCAGTCGCCAGTTACCTGCTCTCCGGGTACATGAAACGCGATGCGCGCAGTTCGGAAGCAGCGCTGAAATATTTGCTGGTGGGATCTGCCGCAGCTGCGGTGTTTCTTTACGGCTCCTCACTGCTTTATGGACTCAGCGGCTCCACCAGCCTGGAAGCGATCGGCCAGTCACTGCTCACCAGTCCCACCCCTCTAGCTGCTCTTGCGCTGGTGTTTGTGCTGGCAACCGTGGCGTTCAAGATCGCTGCAGTGCCCTTTCATCAGTGGACACCAGACGTTTACGAAGGATCTCCGACACCGGTGGTCGCCTTCCTGTCAGTGGGTTCAAAAGCCGCCGGTTTCGCCTTGGCTCTGCGCATCCTGGTGGGCTGTTTCGGCAGTTTCGACACGCAGTGGAAGCTGCTGTTCACCGTTCTCGCGGTGCTCAGCATGACTCTCGGCAACGTCGTTGCGCTCGCCCAGACCTCGATGAAACGGATGCTGGCCTACAGCTCCATCGGTCAGGCCGGCTTCGTGATGATCGGTCTGGTGTGCGGCACCGAGGACGGTTTTGCCGCCATGGTCCTTTATATGGCGGCCTACCTATTCATGAATCTGGGGGCCTTTGCCTGCATCATCCTGTTCTCGATTCGCACCGGCAGTGATCGCATCTCCGATTACGCCGGTCTCTACCAGAAAGATCCTCTGATCACGCTTGGGCTCAGTCTCTGCCTGCTGTCACTCGGAGGCATCCCACCGATGCTGGGTTTCTTCGGCAAGATCTATCTTTTCTTCGCGGGCTGGGCTGATCACCAGTATTTGCTGGTGGTGGTGGGACTGATCACCTCTGTGGTGTCCATCTACTACTACATCGGAGTGATCAAGATGATGGTGGTCAAAGAGCCCCAGGAAGCCTCCGATGCAGTGAAGGCCTATCCGCCGATCCAGTGGAACACCATTGGGCTGCCTCCACTCCGCGTGGCACTGGTGACCTGCGTGGTGGTCACCGCAGTGGGTGGAATCCTCTCCAATCCGCTCTTCCAGTGGGCCAATGATGCGGTGGCTGGAACCCCGATCCTGCAACAAGCGATCGCCAATGCTTCCGGAGCCACCCTTGGCTGACGAAGCGGCGGCTCAACGCACCCCCGTTGCTGAATTGCGCGGAGTCGACAAGATCTATGGAAGCGGAGCTGGCCTGGTCAGGGCTCTTGATCAACTTGATCTAACCGTGCGGAAGGGCGACTATCTCGCGGTGATGGGTGCCAGCGGCTCCGGCAAAAGCACTGCGATGAACATTTTGGGCTGCCTCGACCGGCCGAGCAGCGGCTCGTATTACCTCAATGGGAGTGCGGTGGAGGAGCTTGATGACGATGCCCTTGCGGATCTGCGCAATCAGCAACTGGGTTTCGTGTTTCAGCAATTCCATCTGCTTCCTCACGCGACGGCTCTCGAAAACGTGATGCTGCCGATGATCTATGCAGGGCTCTCACCCCAGCAGAGACGGGACAAGGCCAGAGAGGCTCTTGACCGTGTGGGCCTCGGGGAAAGGATGCAGAACAAGCCGAATCAACTTTCCGGCGGTCAACAGCAAAGAGTCGCCATTGCCAGGGCCATCATCAACCAGCCGGCCCTTCTTCTCGCTGATGAGCCCACCGGCGCCCTCG
This sequence comes from Synechococcus sp. AG-673-A03, assembly GCA_003211275.1. Lineage (GTDB taxonomy): Bacteria > Cyanobacteriota > Cyanobacteriia > PCC-6307 > Cyanobiaceae > Synechococcus_C. The sequence continues at coordinate 57,282 of QCTE01000001.1, forward strand.
ACTCACGCACCACGGATGACGTGCTGAACCTGTTCGATGCCCTTCACGACCAGGGCATCACGCTGGTGCTGGTCACCCATGAAGATGATGTGGCGGCTCGTGCCGAACGGGTGGCCCATTTCCGTGACGGCCGCGTTGAACGCTGGGATGGTCGCGCCCACGAGTCCAAGCCGACCTGAGCGGTCTGATTAGGCTGGACCGCGGGTGTACTGGATTGCATGGTCTCCACAGCCACTCCGAAGACAAGGCTGCTGCTCGTCGATGACGAGGCTCGTCTCACTGAACTCCTGAAAATGGAACTGGAGGTTGAGGGGTATGAAGTGGAGGTGGCCGCTGATGGAGCCACGGGCCTGATCCGAGCCCGCACGGAACCATCCCCGGACCTGATTGTTCTGGACTGGAATCTTCCAGATTTCAGCGGTGTGGACATCTGCCAGCGAATCCGCAGCAGCGCCATCACCACACCGATCCTGATGCTCACCGGCCACGACGACGTCTCTGATCGGGTGACGGCCCTGGATGCTGGGGTGGACGACTATCTGGTCAAGCCTTTTTCGATTGAGGAATTAATGGCACGACTGCGGGCCATGCAACGACGTGCCAGCACGTTCTCTGCAGGGTCTGGCGACGGAGATCATCCTGAAACACTTCAGGTCGCAGACCTGGTGATGAACACCAGCACCAGAGATGTGACCCGTTCAGGCCAGCTCATTCAGCTGTCCGTGAAGGAATACGAGTTACTCAATTTCCTAATGCGTGGTCAGGGGAAAGTGCTCGAACGCTCTGAAATCATGCGCGGAGTCTGGGGTGAGAACTTCTACGGTGACGACAATCTGCTCGATGTCTACATCCGCTATTTGCGCCAGAAGATCGAATCGAGTGAACGGGCAACCTTGATTCACACCGTCAGAGGTGTGGGCTTCATCCTGAGAGAAGAGCATCAGGCTCAGACGTCTGAATCTTGAGAACGCTCGAGACTGGTCATCAGCTGTCCCACCAGCAGTGACACGGCATCGGCTCCTGAAGCAGTGAGCGGATTGAGGTCCAGATCGCCAGGATCAACGGCCACCCAGCCGCCGGCCTCAGGCTGACGCAGTTCAAAATGCAGATGAGGTCCTGTACTGAGACCAGTGCTGCCCACACGGCCGATCACCTCACCCTGGCGAACCTTCTGTCCGGACTTCACGTAGATCTCTGAAAGATGTCCGTACAGGGTCCGGCGTTTGGACTGGGCATGATCCAGCTCCACTGCAATGCCATAACCACCCGCCAGACCGCTGCTCAGAACAGTTCCTGACAACGCAGCGACCACTGGGGTCCCTTCAGGAGCAGCCAGATCCTTGCCGGCATGCATCAACCATCTCCCGATGATCGGATGGATCCGCCAGCCGAAGTCGCTGGTGGTGATGGCTGAACCGATGACCGGAAACAGCAGCTTGCGATCACCGTTGCCAGAGATCGAAGCCGGTCGCGGCGACACCGCAAACACCGTCTCGAGACGGAACGTTGCAGAGGAGCCTGCCAGCAACGCCTTCACCGGTACTGAAATCGGAGGAAGCGGTGTGCCATCAAAACCGCGTCTGGACAAGCCGGTCAGCGTTTCATCACGGCCTTTCCAGACAACGCGCGGTTGCAGACGATTACTCCGGCGGCGCACCGCCACACCGCTGCTGCATTCCTGCTTCGACAGAGCACCGCTTCGGCAGGCCTGCTGGAAGGCTGGAACATCAATGGGTCGGGTCTGTTCACCCGTTTCAATCTGGCGACGCTCGAGCGGTGTAATGACGCGATTTCGCTCAAGGGAGTCCAGCGAACGATCGAAGCTGAGCGGCGGCGGCAGCGGCTTGAGCTCAGGAGGGGTTACTGGTCCCTGCAGGGCAGGAATGGACAGCAGAACCGAAGCGGCAAGCCAACGCAGAACCAACGGATCAAGACGGTCTCATCGAGCGAGACTCTAGAGATCCTGATCAGGACTGTCTGTCCAACGGGTCCAGCTGGTCCTCCGGGTCCCCTGTTCCAGAAGCAGACGTCCGTCCAGGTCGATACCTCGCACTTGCCAGGACTCTCCCGTGCCTGGATCAGCCACCGATGCAGCCCAGAGACGCTGCTCGGCCTGATGAACCACCATGCTGGGCTCAAGCGCCAACTCGCCGGCGCGGTCGAGTGCGCGCAGCACAGCTCCTTGCCAGACCCTCAGCCGACATCGCCCTGAACAAAGCAGTTCCCGCAGGGAGATCGCTCCAGGAGGAACCGGATTATTCACATTGAGCCCGACGCCGATTCGTGCCAGACGGACCCGACTGCCGCGGAAGACGAGGGTGGGCAGCACACCGGCCAGCTTGCGGGACTCAATCATCAGATCATTGGGCCACTTGATGGACACCTTCAGGCCGGTGGACTCGACCTGCTCCGCCAGGGCAAGGGCCACGGTGAGACCGAACAACCCCGTTGAGCATTGCTGCTGAGGCCAGGGGAGAGCCGCGCTCAACCAGACACCGCCCATCGGCGCCATCCAGCGGCGTCCGTACTGTCCATGACCACGGATCTGATGGTCAGCCAACACAGCGCGAGGAGAGAGTCCAGACCAGGGCTGCTGCACCAACCATTGAGACAACTCACTCTCGGTGCTGACACACACGCCCAAACGCCTGAGCCTCCAAGCGTCATGACCATGGCGGCGTAAATCGTGCAGCAGTCGCCCCCGGCCCGTGCGCACAAAGGTCAATGGTGCTGCTCCCACCAGGGATATAGGCGAGCGACAGCGTTCTCCAGATCCTCGACCGGACGGACAAGAGCCAGCCGCAGCCAGCCACGGCCGGCATCACCAAAACCGGAACCAGGGGTCAGCGCTACGCCGCAGTGCTCCAGCAGCTCAGCCGCAAGCTGTTCGTCGCTCCAGCCCTTGGCACTCGCCCATTCCGGAATTGGCATCCAGAGGTAGAGAGCCATGGATGGCATCGGCACGGTCCAACCGAGATCAGCCAAAACCTGTCGCATGCGATCGCGGCGCTGGCGATAAATGGGCAGGAGACGTGATGGCCAGTCGGCATGTTGATCCAGCGCCACCACTGCGCCCCGCTGGAGGGCCTGGCACTGGTTGAAATCAACGACACCTTTCAGCTGACGCAATGCGCTGATCAATGGAGCAGCTCCCACCGCAAACGCCAACCGGAATCCCCCGAGACACCAGCCCTTGGACAGAGAGAAGAATTCAATTCCGCGCTCCCGCCAATGGGGGCAGCGCAGCAGAGACGGGGCATCACCCTCCAGCGCCAGATCCACATAAGGGTTGTCGTGGGCCAGCACTAGATCGTGTTGAACCGAACGGTGCATGGCCTCGTCAAGCCAGGCCTGCTCTCCGGTGCAGGCGGTTGGGTTGTGAGGAAAACCAAGCACCATCAGACGCAACTGCTGCCATTGCTCTGCGGAGAGTGCATCGAAGTCTGGAGCCCAATCCCGCTCAGCTGTGAGAGGAAGGGTGTGAATGGCGGCATCCGCCAGTTCCAGGCCACCGCGGTGAGAAGGGTAGGAGGGGTCAAGAATCAGAGCTGAATCACCGGGATCAAGAACGGCAAGAGGCAGATGCGCCGTACCTTCCTGCGATCCCACCAACAGGAGCACTTCCGTCTCCGCATCCACTGGAACACCGAATCGCTGCTGAACCCATGCGGCAGCAGCACGCCTGAACGATTGTGTTCCTGCATGTAGACAGTAGGAGGCGCTGGAGGGATGCTCAAGCACCTCGGCCATCGCTTTCACGGCAGCGACTGGTGGCGCCAGATCAGTAGAGCCGAGAGACAGGTCGATCAGAGCCTGATGCTGCTGTCTTTCGCTGTCGACATAGGCCGACTTGCGCCGGTCATTGCGATCAAAGACACCGCTACCGAGCCTTGCGAGTCGATCAGAGGTGATCATCCGGAGAGGTCTTCAGTTGAGGGCGGGTGATCACGACGGATGATCACAACTCCGTGATCAGATCTTGTCAATGGATCGGCGGAGCTCTTCAAGGTCGTTGTCGACCTCAGACACGTTCACCGGCTGAACAGCATCTGCCTTGCCCTGGTCAGCTGCAGGCAATGCAACGGCTTCGGGGCCACCGGCCAGTTGCTGGCGAAGCGCTGTGAGCTCATCATCAACATCATCTCCACCCTCAAGGGCTGCGAACTGGCTCTCCAGATCGGCTCCTGCCAGTTCAGCCGCGGCCTGACTGCTGGCTTCCATCGCCTGAACCTTGTCTTCCATCCGCTCAAAGGCGGCCATGGCGGAATTACTACCCATATTCCCCACTGCACTCTGGAGCTGTTGCTGAGCCTTGGCCGCCTGGGCCCTGGCCTTGAGCATGTCCTTTTTGGTGCGTGCCTCGGCAATTTTGCCCTCAAGTGCCACAAGACTCTTCTTGAGGGTTTCCACCTGAGCGTCCTGACCTTGCACCTGCTTGGCCAGAGAGGCAGAGGTCTCCTGGAATGTTTTGCGCCGGGTGAGTGCCTCTCGGGCCAGATCCTCTTCGTTCTTCTTGAGAGCGAGCTCCGCCCGTTCGTACCAGGTACGAGCCTGGGATTCCGCTTGATCGGCCTGATTGCGAAGGCGCTTCTGACTGGCGATCGCCATGGCAACAGCCTGGCGCAGCTTCACCAGATCCTCCTGCATGTCCGCCACGGACTGGTCGAGAATCTTGACGGGATCCTCGGCCTTGCTCACGAGATCGTTGACATTGGCGCGCAGCAGTCGGCTGAGCCGGTCGAAGAAACCCATGGATCGGGGCGAGCAGCAGCCTGAGGGTAGCGAGCAAATCAACTGTGCCTGCCTAAGGTCGTCTCAAATCGGCAATTGGCATGGGTCGGGCCCCGAAATCGCAGCGACGCCGCTTTGGGAATGGTGAGGTGCTCATGCCACCTGAACCGTCACCCGTTCAGGCGATCAGCGGATGTCTGGAGGCTCTCCAAAGCAGCTGGAGGCAGGAGGGTTCACTGGCTGCGCTCTGGCAAGACTGGCCGAAATTGGCAGGCGATCCACTCTCCAGCCATTGCCAACCGCTAGCCCTGCGGAGCGGAATGCTGACTGTGGGAGCCAGCCATCCCCAGTGGCGCCAGGCCCTGCTGTACAGCAAACCGCAGTTGCTCGCAGCCATTCGTGCCGCAGGCCATCCCGTGCGCGATCTGCGGATTCAGCAACACCACCCTGCGGCGCGTCAGGTGGTCGGAGATCCACTCGAGGAGTGGAAACGCCATCCCAGTCGTATTGATGTGCATGGCATCGCGGCATGTCCCCGTTGTGGAACGCCCTCTCCCATGGGAGAAATGGCCCAGTGGGGCCATTGCAGCTTCTGCCGTCGTATCCAGCTGAGCGAGTTGTCGAAGCCGGGTGAACGCGATCAGTAGCGTTCGGGCCGTGGTCGTGTCCAGGTGAGATCCACACCCTCCTTGCGCAAATCCGCAGCACGCTGCTCAAGGCGAGACCTGTCCAAACGCCACAACTCGTAGATGCCGGCACTCCCCAGTTTCTGCGGCTTGAGGCCCTGCCAGTGCTGCTTGGCTGCAGTGCCCTGGTTGATGACAACCAGCACCGAGGGCGACGCATCGACCTCCGTGCGAGGCAAACCCTGGAAACCTTGTCGCTGCTCACGGCTGAGACGATCAGCGAGGTTGACGAACGCAGAATTTGATTGGCCTTCGTAGAGCACCACCTGGTCTGTGTAGAAGTGGAGTGAAGGCTTGAGCACACCAACCATCGCCAGAGGTTCCCCTGGCCGTCGTTGCGCAACAACCTGTTGTGCGACCTGGCGCACCGGCAGCTGACGAACCCGATCCCCAAGCTGGATCATCGGCACGAGCGCAATGAGCTGAAACAGCACCATCGGTCCCTGCCAGGCCAGCAGTCGTCCGTACACAGCGCCCCAGAAACTCCTGGTTCCAAGCAGGACGGCAACCAGGAAACACACCGCAGCCCTGATCACCAAGCCACTGGCCATCAGCTCAGGCGGCAGTGTCGGCATCTCCGGATCCTGAATCAGAGGAATCCAGAGGGGCGATGCCAGCAGAGCAGCCGACAGGATCACTGTGCAGAGCGCAGTTGACCACCAGGCAATCAACAAACCCTTGCGCTGCCGAAGAGAGGGGGGAAGGGCGGTCAAGGCAATCAGCAAGGCGGCGGCCGGTGTGGCAGGAAGCCAGTAGCTGGGCAACTTCGTTGCCGCTGCAGTGAACAGCAGAAACACCGCCAGCAACCAGCAGCCGGCGAAATGGCCGAGGCTGTCGCGGACGGGAATGCGCCGCGAGGAAGCGCCTCCCGCGAAATCGGCAATCACCCGCCCCAGCCCGAAGACCAGCAGCGGGGTGAAGGGGAATGACGCCACCACCAGCACAGGTCCGAAAAACCACCAGGGCTGCAGATGGTCGTTCACCACGCTGGTGAGGCGCTGAAGATTGTGATATCCAAAAAAGCTGTCCCAGAAAGGCTGGCCCTCCACCAGCAGCTCGGCTGCATACCAAGGAAGACTGATCAGGCCTGTGATCACAAGTCCTTGCAAAGGCCTCAGAGACGTCCACAATCCTGAGAGATCCCGGCGAATCAAGGCGAACAGCACCAGGGTGATGCCTGTGAGCACAACCGCCACCGGGCCCTTGGTCAGCACGGCGAAGGCCAGAACAATCCAGGCCAGCCACCAACGACGACCCGATCCACTCGCGTAGCAGCGCCATTGGCAGAGCAGGCTGAGAGCGAGCATCCCAGTGAGCAACGAATCACTGACAGCGGTTCTGCTCCAGATCAGCACCAGCGGAGACAGGGCAAAAGCCAGGGCTGCGGCGATGGCCGTCCGACGCGGAAACAAATCGCCTCGCACTGAATAGCGCAGCAGGGTGTCCCCGAGAGCGAGCATGGTCAGCACCGAAGCCAGGGCCGAAGGCAAACGGGCCGCCCAAGTGCCGAGCGGGTCCCAAACACTCCCTGCCGGCAAGGCATATCCCAGACCCATCAGCCAGTACACCAGGGGTGGCTTATCGAACCGGGGCAACCCGTTGACTCTGGGCGTTAGCCAGTCACCGGTCTCTGCCATGGCGCGGCCCGATGCCGCGAATAAAGGAGGCGTTTCATCAACGAGACCGGTGCTGCCGAGCTTCCAGCAGAAGATCGCCACTGCCAGCACAAGGATGAGCAGCATTCCATGCCGTCGCTGCCGAGCGGTTAGACAAACGACTGAAGAAGTCGAGGCTGATGAATCCGCTGTCATCAGGAGATGGTGCCATCCCCTGGTGTCAGGCCTCTGCGGATCCAGGCTTCGACCCGAGTTGCTAATCCGTCCTGACTCGCGCAGCGCTCAACCCAGCGACGGCAAGCAACACGGTCGATGGCCGACGCCTGAAGTGTTGCTTTGGCAAGAGCTTCCCGATCATCGGGAGCCACCAGCCAACCGGTTTCGCCGTTCTGAATGATCTCTCCAGGACCGCCGCGGTCGTAGGCGATCACCGGCACACCACAGGCCAAGGCCTCAACCACAACATTGCCGTAGGCCTCGTTCCACTTCGGTGTGTTGAGCAGCGCTCTGCACCCGCCAAGTTCGCGCTGCAGCTCCGCGGTGGGCTTGAAGCCACACCATTCAATTGTTCCTGCGGGGACAGCACTCTCCACGCGCATGGCATAGGCCTCGTCTTCTACCAGCCCCCAGACACGCAGCGTCTCACCAAGCTGAGCTGCAACTGATGCCGCATCCTCAAGCCCCTTTTCAGGCGCCACTCGTCCAGCCCAGCCAAGGGGACCATCCGTTGTGAGCTGCAGCTGATAGCGGGAGAGATCAAAACCATTACCCACAACCTCAGGCGTCTCCACCAGGGCGAAGTCGTTGGCCTGCCGGCAGGTATGAAAGGCGAGGCGGCGCTGATCCCAGCGAGCCAGATCAGCCACAGCACAGTCCATCACCGCAGACACGGATCCCATACTCACCAGGTGAAAAATTTTCGGCCCGACGTGGGGAGTGAGCCAAAGCGGCAGCCAGTCGTATCCGAAATTGAGCAATGCATCAACATCGCTGGCCAGTTCAAGCGCCCGATCCCAGAGACGAGGCAGCACAGCATTAGTGGGAATCTGCATCGAAGCGTTCCGGTCCGCATGCTGCCAACTCGGCTGATCAACACCCACAACGGTGTGGAGTGTCACCCGCTCATCCGTCACCGGTGAACAGGAGCCTTCCGGGGCAACGAGGTGAAGACGATGGCCACGCTGGGCAAGGCCTTTCACCAATGATCCGAGTGTGAGCTCAACACCACCACCCCGACCGCTGCCGAGCTGTCCGACGGGTGTGCTCACCAGCACAAGAGTCAGGGGACGATCGGTCATGCCTTCAGGTCTCCAGGACGGGTGATCGACGCCGAAACCCAGGGCTCCCAGAGTCGCTGTCGCCGACTCACCAACAGCACTGAGATCAGCACCAACAGCACTGCCAACCATTGCAGGGTGTCGAGGCGTTCTCCCAGCAACACTCCCCCGGAGGCAAGCGCAAACACTGGCGTAAGGAAGCCCAGCGTGCTGAAACCGGTGAGGTCCTCGCGGTTCGCGAACCAGAAAAACAGGGAATAAGCCAGAGCACTGCCCAGAAGCGAGGCATAGGCCATCTGAGCCCAGTCGAGGGCCGACCAAGCTGGGATCAGAGCTGTGCTGGGGTCGAGACCATGCCAGACGAGCAGAGGCACTCCACCCAGCACCATGTGCCACCCGGTGACCGCCACGGGATCACTGTTTTTGCAAGCGAAGCGACACAGCACAGTGCCCAAAGCCATCGCCAGTGCCGCCAGCAGCATCCAGCCCGTGCCGTCCTGCCATCCGGCCTGCAGATCGGAAAGATCAGCCTGCAACCACCAGTGCTGGAGCAGCGGTGCAGGGACGCCAAGACAGACGATGCCGGACAGCCCGACCACAAGGCCGATCCAGCCAATCGGATTGATTGATTCCGCGAACAGCCAGCGTGCGAGCAGAGCCACGATCAGGGGCTGCGAATCGATCAAAACCGATCCGAGGCCTGCACCAGTGCCCTGAAGGCCCTTGGCCAGAAAAAACTGGAAGAGAATGGCATCCACGAGGGTGAACACCAGAAACCAGCCACGGTCAGCAGGATCAACGGTCAGCCTTCTTCCCAAGAAAGGCACGGCGATCAGCAGCACGATGCCAGCAGGAAGCAGACGCAGACAGGCCACCAAAAGAGCCCCGCCCGACTCCACCAGAGGGGCCATGGCCGCCATTGCAGTACCCCACAGAGCGAAGGGCAACACCATCAGCAGCCAGCGCTGCAAGGTCGTCATGGAATTAGGCGGACAGGGTCCTTTTTAAGATCCGGCGAGTTGAACAGAGGATCATGGGGTGGTTGTGGCGCCGCAAGTCCAAACGGCGCATGGCGCGCATCGTCATTGAGGGCGCAATCAGTGGCTCGACACGACGCAGGGTGCTGAAGGCTCTGCGCGAGGTGCAGGAGCGGGAGTTTCCAGCTCTCCTGCTGCGGATCGATAGTCCAGGAGGAACGGTCGGCGACAGTCAGGAAATTCATGCAGCTCTGCTGCGGCTGCGTGAAAAAGGCTGCAAGGTTGTGGCCAGCTTCGGCAACATTTCCGCCTCCGGAGGTGTGTATGTCGGCGTGGCAGCCGATTCGATCGTGGCCAATCCCGGCACGATCACCGGCTCGATCGGTGTGATTCTGCGGGGCAACAACCTTTCGGAACTGCTGGCGAAGGTCGGTATCCGCTTCGAAACCGTGAAGAGCGGTGCTTTCAAGGACATTCTTTCCCCTGACCGGGCCCTCAGTCCTGAGGAGCGAGAGCTGCTCCAGAGCCTGATCGACAGCAGTTACGACCAGTTCGTCTGCGCCGTTGCCGAGGGACGTGGGCTGGACAAGGACAAGGTCCGGACCTTCGCTGATGGGCGGGTGTTCAGTGGAGCTCAGGCCAAAGATCTCGGACTTGTTGATGAACTGGGCGACGAAGAGCAGGCTCGATTGGTGGCAGCCCGTTTGGCTGAGCTTGATGAAGAGCGCTGCCGGCCGGTGACCCTTGGTAAGCCGCGCAAGCGTCTCCTGCAGGGCCTGCCTGGATCAAGCCTGCTGCTGCGACTCGATCAGTTGCTGACCACGGAACTTGAGCTCAGCGGCCAACCCCTCTGGATGTACAGGCCATGACAGTCCCCCGGCTGCTGCGAGGTCTGCGCGGTGCCACCACCTGCGCTGACAACAGCGCAAACGCCATTCGAGAGGCTGTTGCCGAGCTGGTGGATGCCCTGATGGATCAGAACGCTCTGGATCCCGACCTGCTGGTCTCTGTGACGTTCTCCGTGACCGCTGACCTGGACGCCAGCTTTCCCGCAGCGGCGGCGCGCCACCGATCAGGTTGGGAGGACGTGGCCCTTCTGGATGTGCAGCAGATGGTCGTCCAGGGGGATCTTGCACGTTGTATCCGGCTGCTCGCCCACGCCTGGATCCCAGCTGATCGGCCCCTGCACCATCCTTACCTGAGGGGAGCCGCGCGACTGCGCCCGGACCGATCTGGTCACAACTGACAGATCAGGGGCCGACCCCCGAAGCACCTGCATTCGGAAGATTCTCAGGACAATTCATTCATGACTTACGGCATTCGCGCCGACTGCTCCCGAATCTCGATGAAACGACATTGTTTTCACACCCCAAGTCGCAGAGCAGCACTGGCAGCTCTGATCGGTTGCGCAGTGATCGGCGGAGCTGCAGTGCCCCTCTCCACACCGCCAGCCGTTGCTCAGAACACCCCCTCGCTGCTGGAATTCCGCTGGGATTCAGACTCTGGATATCGCAAGCTTTACTTCGTTCAAACCAGCCAACGTCGGCGCGAACGCTCGGAATACTTTTTCATGCTGCGCAAGAAGGATCGCAAAACCGCGATTCTCAAACTGAGCATCTCGGTACCCAGCTATTTCAACGCGCGCATTCGTCCTAAGAATCTCACGCTCTGCAAGATGGCGATGGGCGGAATGCTCGCAAGAAGTAAGTGCAAGGAAGTGCTGCCTGCGGTGTTCGAAGTGAATGAGAAACAAACTGCCATCGAGGTTTTTCCCGACACTCCAATCCCGACTGGCGGCACCTATGCCGTCGTGATGAACGTCTTCAACCCGAGCCAGGCAGGAATGTTCCAGTTCAATGCCATGGCCCAAGCCCCCGGAGACGTTCCCGTATCTGGCTACCTCGGCAGCTGGCTTGTGGATATCGACTGACCCTGGCTGATAAACTCGCTCCTTGACGAAAGACCGGGTGCCGGAAAAATCCCATGACGAAACGAACTCTCGGAGGCACAAGTCGCAAGCGCAGGCGCGTTTCCGGTTTCAGAGTGCGCATGCGCACGCACACTGGACGTCGTGTGATCCGCAGCCGCCGCAAGCGCGGACGTTCACGCCTGTCCGTTTGATTCGTTCGGATTGCTGCGATGGTCCTGCCGGCATCCATGCGTCTGCGCGGCCATCGCTGTTTTGACCATCTGCATCGAAAAGGCAAACGCTTCCACGGCACCTTGATGGTGCTGAGAAAGGCATCAGCCCACCATTCTTTGCTCAAACGCCAGGCGACTCCGATGGGGTCGGTCAGCCAGCTGAGTCCTGCAACCTGCCGCGTGGCTGTGGTGATCAGCAGCAAGGTGAGCAAGCGAGCCGTGATCAGGAATCGATTGAGGCGACGCCTGCATGATCACCTGCGTTCAAGATTCGAACATGCCCCAGAACACGCCAGCGTCTGGCTTCTGGTCAGTTTGAAGCCTGGAGCAGCCACAGAGGATCACGACTTGCTGGAAGAATGCGACAGATTGCTTGTACAGGCGGGCCTGAAGTCATGACCAGCTCAATACAGGAAGACACCTTCTACGAGGGCGGCCCCGCAAAAGGGGATCTCATCTTCAACATTCTTTTGGCCTTCACCTTGCTTGGTCTGCCACTCACCGTGGCGGCCGTCGTACGGGCCCTGTGGTTGCGCTTCCGCATCACCAGCCGGAGAGTCTCTGTGAGCGGCGGCTGGATGGGCAAGGACCGCAGCCAAGTCGTCTACAGCCAGATCCGCGAGGTGCGCTGTGTGCCCCGTGGTTTTGGAGCGTGGGGCGACATGGTTCTCGTGCTGACAGATGGATCAAGGCTTGAGCTCCGTTCGATGCCGCGCTTCCGGGAAGTTGAGACCTACATCCAAGAACGCATCAAGAGCAGGTCCGAATCCAATGGCTCTAGCAGTGACAGCATTCCAAGCAAAGGCTTCGCTGCCTAACCCTGAACGTCAACGCAACGGCCTCGACGCTGTTGCACACTGGCATCACCCTTCACCGCCCATCGGAACGCCATCGTGATCGGTTACATCTCCGACAATCTGCTGCTGCCGATCCTGGATTTCTTCTATGGATTGGTTCCCAGCTACGGGCTCGCGATCGTGGCTCTCACGGTGGTGATCCGCCTGGCTCTGTTCCCGCTCAGCGCAGGATCCATCCGCAGCGCACGGCGCATGCGCATCGCCCAGCCGGTGATGCAGAAGCGGCAGGCCGAGATCAAGTCTCGCTTTGCCAGCAACCCTCAGAAACAGCAGGAGGAGCTGGGCAAATTAATGAAGGAGTTCGGCAGTCCGCTGGCTGGTTGCCTGCCCCTCTTGGTGCAGATGCCGATCCTGTTTGCGTTGTTCGCCACGCTGCGTGGGTCACCGTTCGCGGACGTTCCCTACACACTCAATCTCAAAGTGCTGCCCGCCGAGCAAATCGCGGCGGTGGAGCCAAAACCGTTCAAAAGTGCGAGCCATTCGATCTTCGTCACGGAGACTGATCACGTCCCCGTGATCGCCAGCCTGCCCGGTGGAACCAAGATCGGCTCCGGTGACAGCGTCCAGATCCAGCTCCAGACCAAAAGCGGAGAAGCGTTCTCAGAGGTCTTAAACGGTGTCGAGAACGGCAAGTCTTTCCTGCCTGATTGGACCGTCACCAAAGGCGAATCCATCGTGTCGGTCTCCGAAGCCGGAGAGATCACAGCGCTGGCTCCCGGTGACGCGACCGTTGAAGGCAAGATCCCCGGTCTGGCCGCCCGCAGCGGTTTCCTGTTCATCAAGGCTCTTGGGCAGGTGGGCTTCTACACCGACGGAGCCGTCAACTGGGATATCGCCATCCTCGTGGGCTCCTTTGGTCTGAGCCTTTTCATTTCCCAGCTGCTGTCGGGGATGGGCATGCCTGCGAATCCGCAGCAGTCCACAGCCAACAAGATCACCCCGGTGATGATCACGGGAATGTTTCTGTTCTTCCCTCTGCCGGCCGGCGTTCTGCTTTACATGGTGATCGCCAATATCTTCCAGGCTTTGCAGACCTTCCTGCTGACTCGTGAAGCTTTACCGGACAATCTGCAGGCCATCTTGGACGAACAGCTCAAGCAGCAACCTGCACCAGCTGCAGCCGGCGGTGTTCCTGGAAGCCGCTTGCCTTTCGAGCCAAAGGGCGGCAACAAATGATCCCCGGCCTTGAGCCGGTACCGCTCAGGGAGCTACAAGCTCTGGGAACCTCCAGGGTCTGGTCAGTGGATGGTCAACTCGATGAGATGCCCAGCCTCACCCCCGTGCGAGGCACGCTCAGGGCAGAACATCTCGGCAACCTCATCGAGGTTGAAGGTTCAGTGCAGACCATCGTCTGCCTGCGCTGCGACCGTTGTCTCGGTCACTTCAACCAACAGCTCAGCGCCGTCTCCAAGGAACTGATCTGGCTGGGCCAAGAACCGAACGACGATCATCTCGCCGAAGCGGGGCTCGACCCGACGTCCCCCGATGGCCTTATGGAGTGCTTGAACCCACGCGGTGATTTCGAACCAGAACGCTGGGTGTTCGAACAGCTGAGCCTTCAGATGTCAGTCGTTAATCGCTGTGGGGAGCATTGCCCAGGGATGCCTCGAAAACCATTGGACACTTCCGCAACTAGCAGGGAGACAACACCCGATCCCCGCTGGCAGGCCCTGAAGAATCTGCAGTCGTCGATGCAACGCAACGGGACGAACCATGACTGATAACTGGATCGCACAGCTGGATCTCTTGATCCGATCGGGCACACCGCTGATCTGGATCCGCAGCCATGAGGAAGAGCGCGTGGAAACGCTGCTACGCCAGACCTCGGAGCGACTTCCCGATCGCACACTGACCTGCTGGGATTTCGTGGGAGGCCTCAGTGGCGCCTTGGGCCAGGAGCAGTTGGGTGCCCGACAGCCGATGGCGGTGCTGCAGTGGCTGCAGGAGCGCTCCCCTTCCAGTCCAACCCTGCTGCTGCTTAAGGATGTGCACCGGTTCTGTGAGGACCCAGGAATTGCTCGCATGCTGCGGAACCTTGCCAGCCAACTGCGAACCACTCCACACACCTTGATCGTGACCTGCGGGCAATGGACGCCTCCAGCCGACCTGGATGAAGCCCTGACGCTGATGGACCTGCCCTTGCCCCAGGAGCAGGAGTTGCGAACACTGCTGGCCAACATCGCCCGAGCCAGCGGTCGGGCCCTGGAGGCTGATGTGCTCGAGGAACTCACGCATGCCTGCTGCGGCCTGAGCGAAGCAAGGGTGAGGCATGTGGCCGCCAAGGCACTCGCACAACGTGGATCACTCAGCCGCGAGGACCTCGTCGATGTTCTGGAGGAAAAACGGCTTTCTCTGGCCCGCAGCGAAGTGCTGGAGTTCTGCCGAACCGATGCAACACCTGGCGACATCGGCGGGCTCGAAACGCTCAAGCATTGGCTTGATCAACGACACAGAGCCTTCAACGACGATGCACGCCGCTTCGGACTTCCGCTGCCTCGAGGGGTGCTCCTGGTGGGACCACAGGGCACCGGCAAGTCCCTCACAGCAAGAGCAATCGCCCATAGCTGGTCGATGCCTCTTCTTCGCCTGGATGTGGGCCGACTCTTCTCCGGCCTGGTTGGAGCCAGTGAAGCCAGAACCCGCGACATGATTCAGCGGGCCGAAGCGATGGCGCCCTGCGTTCTATGGATCGATGAGATCGACAAGGGATTCGGCAATGACAGCCGCAGTGACGGAGGCACCAGTCAGCGTGTTCTGGCCACCGTGCTCACCTGGATGGCAGAGAAACGCTCTGCGGTGTTTGTGGTGGCCACCGCGAACGGAGTGGAGCGTTTACCGGCGGAGCTGCTGCGGAAGGGACGATTTGATGAAATCTTCTTGCTGGATCTGCCGTCGAGAGAGGAGCGTCTGAGCATCCTCAACCTTCACCTGCAACGGCGTCGCCCTGGCCTCAATCTGCCGCTGTCAACCGTGGTCGATCGCACGGACGGCTACTCCGGCGCTGAATTGGAACAGGTGGTGATTGAAGCGATGCATCTCGCCTTCGCCGACATCCGCGAACTCACGGAAAGCGACATGATCCTGGCGGCATCGCAACTTGTGCCCCTGTCTCGCACGGCAAGGGAGCAGATGGAAAGCCTCAAGCAATGGGCCAGTGCCGGGCGGGCCAGACCCGCATCATTGCGAGCCGTAACGAACCCTGACGCGGCGTAACAATTCACCCCCTCAACCCGAGACGAACCCTGTCAGGCTCCGTAAGTTCCAGGAACCGCCGAATGACCGGAATTGAACCGTTCCTCTGAAATCACCACTCAATTGGCAGCTGCCTGCCTTGGAGCCGGGGTGATTACCACGGTTGCCGTCGCTCAAGGCCAAAACCCTGTCACAGCCCTTGGGATCACCCTGTTCTCAGCCGTGGCGGCTGTGATGGTAGGCCAGGTTTTCTGAGAGCAAACAGTGCGCTGACAGCGGACGCCTAGGCTGCCGGCGCAACCATCCGAACCCCTGTGCTCGATCAGCGTCTGGTGCGAGAGAACCCTGAGCTGATTGCGACTCAGCTAGGACGCCGAGGCCTGGATGTGGATCTCAGCTCCCTGCAGCAGATCGCACAGCATCAAAGGGATCTTGAACAAGAGCGCAGCACTCTCCAGGCGGAGGGCAACCGCATCGGCAAGGATGTGGGCCAAAAAATCAAAGCCGGTGCCGATCCCAAAGGGGCCGAAGTCGCGGATCTGCGCCAGCAAGGCAACACCATCAAGCAGAAGGTGTCCGTTCTCGAGGACGAGGAGAAGCAGCTCGCCTCACGCTTGAAGGAACAACTGCTCACCTTTCCCAACCTGCCATCGGCCGATAGCCCTGATGGCAAGGATGAAACCGACAACATCGAGGTGCGCAGCTGGGGCGTACCACGCCAACAAGAGGGCCTTGAAGAGCATTGGGCCATCGCTGACCGTCTGGGCCTGCTGGACAGCGAGCGATCCGTACGCATTGCCCAAAGCCGATTCGTAACCCTGTTCGGCCAGGGCGCTCGCCTGGAGCGCGCTCTGATCAACTTTATGCTCGACCTGCATGGCAGCAAGGGCTACCGAGAGGTGCTTCCACCTGTACTGGTGAATAGCGCCAGTCTCACAGGATCAGGCCAGCTGCCGAAGTTTGCTGAAGAGAGCTTCCGCTGTGCTGAGGACGATCTCTGGCTGACGCCCACGGCAGAAGTTCCGGTCACCTCTCTGCATCGCGACGAAATCATTCCAGGAGATCAGCTGCCTCTTAAGTACGTGGCCTATAGCCCGTGCTTCCGCAGGGAAGCGGGGAGTTACGGCCGAGACACCCGAGGCCTGATCCGCTTGCACCAGTTCAACAAAGTGGAGCTGTACTGGTTTGTGCACCCCGACCACTCAGCCGAAGCTCACGCGCAGATCACAGCGGATGCGGAGGCGGTGCTTCAGGCTCTGGAACTTCCCTACCGGGTGTTGGAACTCTGCACAGGTGATCTGGGATTTTCCGCGTCGCGCACCTACGACCTTGAAGTGTGGCTCGCAGGCGCTGGTACCTACCGGGAGATCTCCAGTTGCAGCGTCTGCGGTGATTTCCAGGCACGGCGTTCCTCGATCCGCACCAAGGAAGGGAAAGTGACACGGCTGGTGCACACCCTGAATGGCAGCGGTCTGGCGATCGGCCGCACTATGGCCGCTCTGCTTGAAAACGGTCAGCAGTCCGATGGCAGTGTGTTGCTGCCTAAGGCACTCGTGCCTTACTTCGGTGGAGACAAAATCCAGCCAGAATGAGCTGATTGAAACGGGTTCCATGAACGTTCTGGCCTCACTGCTGGCTCTGGGGCTGTTGATCGTCATTCATGAAGCGGGCCATTTTCTGGCTGCCCGACTGCAGGGCATTCGCGTCAACGGCTTTTCAGTTGGATTTGGGCCGGCCTTGCTCAAAATCGAGCAGGGGGGCGTGACCTACGCCCTGCGATTGCTTCCCCTGGGTGGATTCGTTTCATTCCCCGAAGACGATGAAGAGAGCGACATTCCCAAAGACGATCCGGATCTACTGCGTAACCGGCCGATTCCTCAGCAGATGTTGGTGATCAGCGCTGGCGTGCTGGCCAATCTGCTGCTGGCCTGGTTGGTTCTTGTGGGACACACCGCCACCACTGGAGTCCCTGGAGAACCAGGACCAGGCGTGATGGTGATGAGCGTGCAAGGCGGTGAACCGGCAGCTCTCTCTGGACTCAAACCTGGCGACCGCATCCTGTCGATCGACGCCATTGATCTCGGCCGTGGAGAGCCGGCCGTCCAGGCCGCCGTCGACCCGATCCGCAACAGCCCTGGTCAGCCGCTCAAGCTGCAGGTGTTGCGTAACGATGTGCTCACGCCGCTCCAGCTCACGCCAGCCGACCAGCAGGGTGTCGGTCGTATTGGCGCCCAGCTTCAGGAAGTCGTCAGCGGCTCCACCCGTCCCGTGCGCTCGCTGCTGGAGGCGATCAGCGTGTCTAGCCAACAGTTCGGCGGGCTCTTCAACAGAACGGTGTCGGGCTATGCAGGCTTGTTCACCAATTTCGGCGCCACCGCTCAGCAGGTTTCAGGCCCTGTGAAAATTGTGGAAATGGGTGCCCAGCTCTCGAGTCAGGGAGGCTCGGGTCTCGCCCTCTTTCTGGCTCTGATCTCGATCAACCTGGCCGTCCTTAACGCCTTGCCCCTGCCGCTGCTCGACGGCGGACAGCTGGTGTTTCTACTGCTCGAGGGTCTGCGCGGACGCCCACTGCCGGAACGGTTTCAGCTGGCTGTGATGCAGTCCAGTCTGCTGTTGGTGCTCGGCCTCAGTGTGTTGCTGATCGTCCGTGATACGAGCCAGTTACCTGTGGTGCGTCAATTGATTGGCCAATGAAACTGTATGGTTGCTGATTGAACTGCTCCTTTTCACTCGCTGCATGGCCAAGAAGTCGATGATCGCCCGCGATGCGAAGCGCAAGAAGATGGTTGAGCGCTTCTCAGCCAAGCGGACTGCCCTGATGGCCGCCTTCAACGCAGCGCAGGACCCCATGGAGCGCCTTGAAATCCATCGCAAGATCCAGGCACTGCCTCGCAACAGTGCTCCCACCCGCATGCGCAACCGCTGCTGGGCCACGGGCAAACCCAGAGGTGTTTATCGCGACTTTGGCCTTTGCCGCAATCAACTGCGCGAACGTGCCCACAAAGGTGAGCTTCCCGGCGTGGTGAAGTCCAGCTGGTGATTTGTCGAGAGTCTGCTCAAAAGTGATGCAGTGGAGGAGGTGTTTGAACACCTCCTTTTTTGATGGATGTCACAAAGCGAATCGAATTGGATTCAGTGGGATTGACGTTTCAATCCTGTGAAGTGCCAGAATCAACATTGACAGAAAGACATAAACAACAGTGCAAGGTCAGACACAATCGATCTCCTTTGACGGTCGGGAGATTCGGTTGACCACGGGGCGGTATGCCCCCCAGGCCGGTGGCTCGGTGATGATCGAATGCGGTGACACTTCGGTGCTCGTCACAGCCACCCGATCCAAAGGTCGCGAAGGCATCGATTTCCTTCCCCTCATCTGCGACTACGAAGAGCGCCTTTATGCAGCAGGGCGCATTCCAGGAAGTTTCATGCGACGTGAGGGGAGACCTCCCGAGCGAGCCACACTGATCTGCCGTTTGATCGACAGGCCGATGCGGCCTCTCTTCCCCAGCTGGATGAGAGACGACATCCAAATCGTGGCCACCTGCATGTCTCTCGATGAGCGCGTCCCTGCGGATGTGCTTTCGGTGACTGGCGCTTCAATGGCGACACTGCTGGCTGGCATTCCTTTCCAAGGACCGATGGCCGCGGTCCGGGTTGGCCTTCTGGGCGACGACTTTGTTCTCAACCCCAGCTACCGCGAGATCGAACGCGGGGATCTCGATCTGGTCGTGGCCGGCACCCCCGATGGAGTGGTGATGGTTGAGGCCGGGGCGAATCAGCTGCCTGAAGGGGATGTGATTGAAGCGATCGACTTCGGGTACGAAGCGGTTTGTGAGCTGATCAAGGCTCAGGAATCCATCCTTAAAGACGCTGGAATCGAGAAGGTGAAGCCCGAGGCTCCAAGCGAAGACACCACCCTGCCGGTGTATCTGGAGAAGGCTTGCACTAAGTCGATTGGCGATGTGCTCAGCCAGTTCGATCAGAGCAAAGCCGAGCGCGACGAAAAGCTCGATGCCATCCGTGATCAAACCGCGGAAACCATTGATGGCCTGAAGGACTCAGACCCCGTCCGTCAACTGGTTTCAGGCAACGGCAAAGCACTGCCAACCAGCTTCAAAGCCCTGACCAAGAAGCTGATGCGTCAGCAGATTGTCAAGGACGGCAAGCGTGTTGACGGCAGAAGTCTCGATCAGGTGCGTCCGATCAGCGCGGCCGCCGGCGTGCTGCCCAAGCGAGTGCATGGCTCTGGTCTGTTCCAGCGCGGCCTCACGCAGGTGCTGTCGACCGCAACCCTCGGCACACCCAGCGATGCCCAGGAGATGGACGATCTCAACCCCAACACTGAGAAGACCTATCTCCATCACTACAACTTCCCTCCCTACTCGGTGGGCGAGACCAAGCCGATGCGCTCCCCTGGCAGGCGCGAAATCGGCCATGGAGCACTAGCCGAGCGGGCCATCTTGCCCGTGCTGCCTGCGAAGGACACCTTCCCCTATGTGGTGAGAGTGGTGAGTGAGGTTCTCAGCTCCAATGGCTCCACCTCAATGGGTTCAGTGTGCGGCAGCACCCTGGCCCTGATGGACGCCGGCGTGCCGTTGAAAGCACCCGTCAGCGGTGCCGCCATGGGTCTGATCAAAGAGGGCAAAGAGGTTCGTATCCTCACCGATATCCAGGGCATCGAGGACTTCCTCGGCGACATGGACTTCAAGGTGGCCGGAACCGACAAGGGCATCACCGCCCTGCAGATGGACATGAAGATCACCGGTTTGGAGATCAAAACCATTGCCGAGGCCATCAACCAGGCGCGTCCTGCCCGTCTCCACATCCTCGAAAAGATGTTGGAGGCGATTGACACCCCCCGTGATGGCATGTCACCCCATGCCCCACGCCTGCTCAGCTTCCGCATTGACCCGGAATTGATCGGCACCGTGATTGGTCCTGGTGGCCGCACCATCAAGGGGATCACCGAACGCACCAACACCAAGATCGATATCGAAGACAGCGGCATTGTCACCATCGCGTCCCATGACGGTGCGGCGGCTGATGAAGCTCAGAAGATCATCGAAGGCCTCACCCGCAAGGTGAATGAGGGCGAGGTGTTCAGCGGTTCGATCACCCGGATCATTCCGATCGGCGCCTTTGTGGAGATCCTCCCTGGCAAGGAGGGCATGATCCACATCTCCCAGCTCTCAGAAGCTCGGGTCGAGAAGGTAGAAGACGTGGTGAAGGTGGGCGACGAGGTCACCGTTCGTGTCCGCGAAATCGACAACCGCGGCCGCATCAACCTCACCCTGCGCGGTGTGCCCCAGAACGGGGAAGACATTGAGCCGGAACCTGCCCCCACACCCGTTGCACCCCTCTCCTGAGGGGTCGCTTCAGACCTGAAAACCAGGATCGATTGTCTGCATGGCCCCTGCCGCTCGCTTTTCAAGCGCGGCATGGGCTTTTCCATGGCTTGCGATCAGACAACCGGCCTGACGCACATCACCAGTGTTGTAAGCGAGCGGACGACCGTCCGCATGGGTGAAGGCACCACCAGCCGCCAGCAACACGGCCTCAGGGGCTGCCATATCCCAGTCTTTGGGAGCACTCTTGCCTGAAAGCGAGATGTAGAGATCAGTCTCACCGCGCAGGATGGTGGCCACCTTGCAGCCCACACTGCCGACCGCCTTGGAGCCGGCGAGAGGAAGAGCCGCGATCAGTCGCTCCAGGCGATCATCCCGATGACTGCGACTCGCCACCATAATCAGTTCGCCCTCAGCACCGCGGTCGCTGAAGCGCACGGGGCTGTGCTTGCCGCTGCGATCTTCACACCAGCTGCCATCACCCACCAGACCGAACCAGAGCTCATTCACCTCCGGAAGCAACACCACACCAAGCACCGGACGCTGACCTTGCACTAGCGCCAGATGAACCGCGTATTCACCAGTGCCTTGCAAAAAATCCTTGGTGCCATCAAGAGGATCCAGAATCCAGAGCCATTCGGCAGGCAATGGCTCGCCCTCAGTGAGTTGCTCCTTGGCCGTCTCCTCGCTGAGCAAGGTCCAACCAGCATCGGGAAACGCTGCATGCAGACCATCCAGTAGCCACTGATTCACGGCCAGATCCGCCGCAGACACAGGTCCCTCTCCACCATTGTCCACACTCAACGCCCGAGAGAAGCCATGGGGAGGCTGCTCACCGCGGGCATAGGCCCGCAGAATGTCGGCAGCTCCCCAGCAGAGAGGGCGCAGTGCCTCAAGAAGGCTGTCCTGACTGATGCCGGCAGGCAGGTTCATCGCAGTCGGCATCATGGAGTGATCTGGGCGGAGCCATTGTGAAGCAGCGCGCCGAACCGGAAGCCGGTGTTCTGTATCTGGTGGGTACACCGATCGGTCATTTGGGCGACCTTTCACCGAGAGCACGGGCCCTGCTGATCGCAGTGGACACCATTGCCTGCGAAGACACTCGCCACAGCGGACAACTGCTCACAGCCCTGGGATCGAAAGCACGCCGTTGCAGCTTTCATCAGCACAACACGCATCGCCGCATTCCCCAGTTGCTGAATGAACTCAGCCGCGGCCAAAGCGTTGCCGTGATCAGCGATGCCGGATTACCCGGGATCAGTGACCCTGGAGAAGACCTTGTGGCTGCAGCACGACAAGCCGGCCATACCGCGATCTGTATTCCCGGCCCCTGCGCTGCCACCACAGCGCTGGTCAGCAGTGGCCTTCCATGTGGCCGCTTCTGCTTTGAAGGGTTTCTGCCGACCAAGGGGCGCGAGCGGCGCGAACAATTGGCAGCGGTGAGTTCAGAACAACGCACCACCGTGCTTTACGAGGCTCCGCATCGACTGGTGAAACTGCTGGAAGAACTCCAGGAACTCTGTGGTGATCAACGTGCTCTACAGGTCACCCGTGAACTGACCAAGCGTCATGAACAACAGGTGGGACCAACTGTGATCGCTGCCCTGACGCATTTCAAGGAACACCCTCCCCAGGGTGAATTCACCCTGGTGCTGGGTGGGGCTCCGCAACAGGAACAAGTCGCCATGAATGACGCCCAATGCCGTCAGCAACTGGCAGCACTGATCGAGCAAGGCATGAAGCCCGGCGATGCAGCGAAGGATCTGGCCAAGAGCGCTGGACGATCACGACGTGAGCTCTACGCCCTACTGCATGAAGAGCAGGAACAGGCAGACTGAGCAGAGCTTCGCTGAACCCGCGGCATGTTGCTGCGCCTGAGACTGCTGCTGATCACCCTGGGCGGCAGTGTCGCCTTGCTTGTCGTGCTTTGCCTTGGAGCGCAGAACCTGAGTGAGCGCTACAGGCTGAAACTGGGCGTTGGGATGACAGCCCCTCTCCCTGCAGGGTTCATTGTTGGCGTCAGCACTGTGCTGGGAGTGATCAGCGGCGGCAGCCTCGCCGTGGTGTTGATGCCGAACTCACAACGTTGAATCAGGCGTCGAGTGAATACAGGGCGCCTTCAAGCAGGAGACGAGTGATCCCCCTAGCCAGCAGGTGGCGAGATGTGCTCTCAAACACCTTGGTATCAGGAACCTTGATCACGCGCTGACTGCGTCCGCACTGACGCTTTGCAGAGCGTGGACTGGAATACAGGCAGAGGGCCTGGAGGACCAGCTCCTCGGGATTCAGAACACCCAGTTCAGGAAACTCACTGAGCGGCCTTGGATCCAGCTCAACTGTCTTATCGACCAACATGTACACACTGTCGGGGAGCACGCCGGCGGCGAAAGGCCGACAGCTGACCTGCACCCTGCTCACTTGCGGGAGATCCACAGGCAGAACGGCGATCTCCTGGAAGACATCATCCGATAGCCCATCGAAGGCCTCGTCATCGCCGACATCGTCAGCATCGTCGTCACCGAAATCGTCAGCATCATCGAGAGCGAGGTTCGCGCTGCCATCGTCGTCTTCGGCGTTGTCTTCCGCCTCCAACGGCTCAAGTTCAACCAGACGCTCAGAGGGTTGCCCAAGATCCTTGGCAGCTTCAGGCTGCTCAGGGGCTTTCAGTTGATCAGCCTGGGGAGTGGTTGTGGCAGCGCGAGCACGCACTGACTTGAGTTCGTCGTATTCCTCCGGAGTAAGCAGAGTGCGAACTGTGCGGCTGACCGTGTTGGCGCTGCATCCATAAACGGCGGCGAGAGCAGCGCTGGAATCGCCGGCGCGATAGCGGACCAAAAGCTCCTGCTTTTGACTGTCAGTAAGCCGGCTGGGTGCCATGGAGCAATTTGAGCAGCCTTCAACCTTAGATGCCGCTCTTTGGTTTGACTGCAAGAATGCCGCAAATACCGCCAATGCTCCCTTAGCTCAGCTGGATAGAGCAACTGCCTTCTAAGCAGTCGGTCGTGTGTTCGAATCACACAGGGGGCGCTAGTCACACCAAGGGTTCTCGGGAATACCGGGAGCCCTTTTTTGATGCCGAAAAGCGAATGCGGACAAAATGCGGACAGATCGACCCCGAAAAACGGCGCCAGGGGGCTTGAGCCGGGGTGGCTGATGCACGATTTCTCACCCCTAAAACGCTGCCAATCCGCAGTCAGTGGGCAATTACTAGACGCCTAAAATCGTGTAAACACGATGAATGTTTTCAGGGTCAATGTCTGATCGCTACCCGCTGCCCCACGCTTTCACCAAAGAGAGCAACCCGAAGCGATCTGTCCCCGTTGACGAACCCTTGGCAGATAAGCCGTTGGCGGTTCGGCTCTACGCAATCGATGACGAGGAGCTGAGAAAAATGCCCAATAAATCCGACGTGATCCGCGACATCGTGCGGGAACACTTGCGCGGAAAGGGACAAGAGAAATGAACCGACAGAGGCAGAAGGTGACGACCAACTGCTTGACGCGGACACGTGTTTACACGATTATGTAGAGAGACATGAGGGACACTGACACCATGACCCGCCCCAAGACGCTTCCTAAATGGCAATCCGAGCTGAAAGCCGCTTTGAAGGTTGCTTGTGGTCTTGGGTGGTCTGTCAGTGATGACCGTGGACGCGCTCAGCTCTCCGTCTCTCGTGATGGCAAACGGTCAAAGCTTTCCCTCGCTCCCCTTGAGTTCGAAGCGGGCAACCAAGCGGCCATTGTGGATTTCGTCAGCCAACTATTCAGGTTGGTGGAGACCGGCGACCACAGCCTTGAAACCGCCAAGGCAGTTTTGACCGGGCAGCAGGCGCAAGCAACAGTCACCGCCACTGGGACCAATTGGATTCAGCTGAAAGATCAGTTCAAAGAGTTCAAGCTGACCAACGGCACCCAGATTTCCGCGAAGACATGGAAGCTCTACGAGCGGTATCTGTCGGAAGCGGTGGCACTGCTCTGTAAACCCTCAGCACCCGTCAAAGCGTTTGAACTGATCGACAGGACGGTGAGGGTATTGATCAAGCGAATGATTCCACGCCGCTGGCCGGTAAAGGATATGGAGGGATCAGTGATGCGAAGTGTGAGGAGGGATGAGGTGTTGGGTGTGATTGATGGAGAGGCGCGGTTGTGGCCAGATGCAGCGAGTTTGAAAAGTGTGAGTGATGAACGTGAGGGGAAGGTAGGGAAGACAAGTCCACCAGTGTTTTGGACTGTTGGGATGGAGGAGATCCCAGCGGGGTCTACCCAAACGGGGGAGCTAAGCGGGTGGAAGACCACCTGAATGGGTGATGTGGATTATGGGACGACCGCACAGAGTTGGTGAGATGACGATTCTGAAGAGTGAGTCAGAGACGGTTTACTGATGAACAGGAGCGTGAGATATGCGCTCTTTATGTTGCTGGGAAAGAGCTGTCATGGTTAGGCAGGGAGTTTGGAGCACCTTTCCAGACAATTAGAAGTGCATTAAGGAGGAACGGTATTGAACGCAGAACATATAAGCCACCTAGAAAATTCACAGATGAGCAGGAAGCAGAAATTTGTCGCAGATATAAAGAGGGTGAAAATAGCACTCAACTGGCTGCCGCTTTCGACTGCACTTGTACTTCTATCCTTGCACTGTTAAAAAGGCATAAAGTTAAATCCAGATCAATTAGAGAGGCGAAGGGTGGACTAGATGATGAAACTGAAATAGAAATTTGTCGGCGATATGAACTTGGAGAAAGCACAGTTGAATTAGCAAAAGCTTTTGGAAAAGGAGATGATTCAAAAGCAATCTATAACGTCTTAATTCGCAGAGGTATTCAGACGCGATCAATCAGAATTGCAAAGGGTGGAATTACTCCAGAGCAAGAGAAAGAGGCGTGCCAAATGTATAAGGAAGGCAAGAGCACATCCGAGATTGGTGCCATTTATGGGGTATCAAAAAATACAATTGGCTATATCCTTGAAACCCACGGCATTGAACGAAGATCCTCCAAAATTGCGATGGGAGGACTTGAGGATGATAAAGAGATTGAAGCTTGCGAGGCTTATCAGGATGGATTAACAATGGCAGAGGTTGGTGCTCAATTTGGGATTGCAGACGTCACTGTCTGCAATATTCTTAAGCGACGGGGATACGAGACAAGAGAAAGAGGCACTACCGGAGATACGATTCAGCATGCTCTAACAGATACTGGACGATTTGATAGACCGCGAGATTGCGAATTTTATCTCTACGACCTAGTGAGATATAAGGAAACACACTGCAAGCCTGGCATCTCGTTCTTCGTAGATCACAGAGCACAAGATCCTGAATACGGAGATTGCCACCTTGCCATTTTGTTTGACAGTCGGCATGGCGCTTACTTCCTTGAACAAGCTGTGCTTGAAGCCACTAAAGATCACCAGCAAATGCCCAGAGATTTAATGGATTGGGATGGCTCAACAGAAATCAGGGAAATGCACGCTGTTGAAATGATTGACGTAGTGCTGCACTACAACAATCTGCTTGAAGATTTGGGACTGTGGCAATTTGCTGCTGACTATGTGCCGATGACCAAAGCACAAAGAAAGCAATGCCTTAAGCGTGCTGCGTCCGAAGACAAACGGATTTAGCAGAGCCAATCACGCCCCGCCAAGAGCAGGGCTTTTTATTGCCCTGGAGCCTTGACTTGCGCCGGTGATGAACCGCTGCACCAGTTCACACGTTCAGCATGATTCTCCAGTTTGTAAGTTCCATCCCAATCGTCATGTCCATAAATGCAGAACAATTGACTTGTAGAAACAAAGCCAGCCGGGATCTGACAAATGGCTATTACAACCGAAGAAATTGCTATGAGCGCCGCTTGCTTTTCACCCACGATTAAAACTAAAAATCGACACTTAACCATATCAGCTAACACTCGGCAGGATGTGCGTCACCAGATCAGCGTTGACCCAGCGGATCACGCCTGAATCCATATCAGCGATCTGGAACAGGTTGTGGATGCTCGGGTCTCGGGCAGCACCACCGCAGTGGATCACTTCGCCCATCCACCAATCCTTATCGCGCTTCTCTCCCGTCAGAAAATCGTGTTTCACGATGACCGTCATCCCTGGAGCGACATCCAGGAAAACTGGCCTCTCTGACTCGGGCGAGTTGTAGACCCCGTGATCAACCGACATGCCCACAAAACCAGGACACCAGTACTAGCCTTGATCGCAAAAGGCTGCTGCCGCGATGGGCGAAACCAGGCAAAGCCCGGCATGATGCGCGGACTGACGCCATCCCAATGCTTCGCTGCCTCTCGATTGGACTGCTGGCTTCAGCTGTTGCCATCGCCCCTCTGCCTTTGAAGGCACAGGACGGCAGTGCAGAGGATCTGGGTGATGTGTTGAGCATCAGCCTCAAGGATGTGGTCAAGCCCACCCTTGGTTTTCAAGGCGCACTGCAGGGTGCGGGAACACCAAACCAGGCAGGTATTGGTGGGTTCTTGCCGCTGTCTGTTGGCGATAACAGCGTTTGGTTCCTTGATGCCCTGATCAATGCCAACTTCGCTGATCGAGCTGGCGACAGCAGCATCATCAACACCGATGTCGCTGGCACCACTGTCAGTACCTCAACGCGTGTTGGTTATCGCTGGCTGAATGGAGACCGCAGCTGGATGTTTGGCATCAACGGTGGTTATGACAGCCGCCCAATGAATACAGGCGGAACCGACACCGGCATCAATGTCATTGGTTCAGAGCAGAGTGCTTTCTTCCAGCAGGTCGCAGTCAATGCAGAAGCAGTTTCCAATGACTGGAACTTCAATGCCTATGCCTTGATCCCTGTTGGTGATGTTGAGCAAAGACTCAACTGGTTTTACACCGGTGGTGCTCTGGATACTTATGGATTGGATATTGGTTACTTCATAACTCCAGAGTTGAATGCCTCTGTTGGTTACTACTACCAAAATGGCGATATGGGCGATGCTGATGGTTCTGGCGTTCTTGGACGCTTGGCATACGAAATGATCAGTGGAGTCACAGCTGGAGTAAATATCTCCTACGACGAAGCATTTGACACAAGAGTTTCAGCAGACCTTAAAATTCGCTTCGGTGGTGCAAGCACAACAACGCAACGCAAAGATGTTCAACAACAACCTGTTATTAATGCATTGACATCAACGCCAAGCAATAGGGATGTGCGCGTACATGACTGTTTTGCACTTTGGTGCACGCAAATAGAGCTTGATGCTGCAAAAAAAGAATCGCTTGGTCTTTGCCCACCAGGCTCAGAGCTAAGCGGAAAAAAACCAAAAACGATTATATATAACAAAAGAGTCGCAGTATGCAATCCAAGCCTTATTTCCAAACTAGAAGACCAAATACACTGATTGAGCGCAGTTGAGCAGAGATAGATAAAAATTGGTGTAGCTAAAATCAGTTATCTTCTTGAGTAAGCATCTCATCGAGTGAGCAGCACCTTTAATCAGATGCTGGCGGAAACGCATCGTTATCCGCTGCTAACTGCACAGCAGGAAGTGATGCTGAGCCATCAAGTGCGTGACTGGCTGGATACTGAAGAGCCAACACAATTGCAGATCAAGCGTGGGCAGAAAGCAAAGAATCGATTGATCAGATCTAATCTGCGATTAGTTGGGCCACTTGTTGGTAAATACAGAACCCGGATTGAGGGAACGGCATTAGATAAAGAGGATTTGTTCCAAGCCGGTGCGTTGGGATTGAATCGTGCGGCAGAGAAGTTTGATGCAGCAAGAGGGTATAAGTTCAGTACATATTGTTATTGGTGGATTTCACAAGGAATCACGCGAGAGATTGAAGTGCATAGAGGCACAATCCGCACGGGACTAACAGCGCAAGTCATTCAACGTCGTTGGAGATATAAACCATACGATCAAACGCTACAAGAATTCTGCGATCAGTTCAATTACAAGCCACAGCAAGTGCTTAGTTTTTGTCACTGACATCCAACGCAAAATGCACAAGTTTGGATCACGGCAGAGCAGAAGACAGTGACCGTTTATCGGAATTAGCAGAAATTGTCGCTGATGATAAAGCGCCGGATCAAAATACAGTTGATTATGAGGAAGCGCTGCAAGAACTGCAATCAGTTTCAGAGGTGAATGATGCGCTGGCATTGGTTGAATTGTCTCAGAACACTTTTCAAAAAGACATGGCGCCGTTGATTGGATGCAAGGTTAAGGATGTAACCGGCAAGATCAAAGATGCAAAGGCAATTGTGCGTGAGCACATGCCGAAAGATATTAGAGAGCTGGTTTGTGGTCCTGAAGAAAATGCACCCTATTTAGGATTGGATGAGTCTGAATTAGTGGCAGCCAAGCAGATTCGCAGCGAGCGAGTTTTAGCAGTTGCCGGTCATTTTGAATGTTCCCCTATGCCTGAAATCACAGCACCATCAATGAACAATCACCATCAGGAAGATGTTGAGCAACTTGAAAAGTTGGTGTCTGAAATTCAGTCAGAACCTGAGGTGAAGCCCAAGCGTCGTCGGGGACGCCGTAGCAAGGCAGAAATTGAAGCTGCTACTGCCACTGCCGCTCCAGTCGCTCCGGTGAAGCCTCAGACAGGCATTGCGGTGAAGGTCAACGGCATGGACCTGGAAGGGCAAGCCACTGACATTGCTGCTCTGTTGAAAGCAATGCAGGGCTGATGTCTGATCCGGTTGTTTTGGACCTGCTCGATTTTGCGCAGCATCGAACCGCTGCACCTGTGAAGGGTGAGCCCACGGCATGGGGTTTGCTTTGCGATCAAATCGAAGATTTCAGCCCGTCTGATCTGCAAGAGCTGAAAGACGCCATTGATGAAAATCCAGAGCTGAATGCAATTGCACTGGTTGCCAGCATCGGACGGGCAAAGGCAGTGCTTAGCGGGGTCAACCCTTTCTCTTCACCAGATGAACCGGTGACAGTGGCTGTTGGTGATCTGCTGCTTCTGCTCCGGTCAGCGTTGCGTGGTGTCCGCTGATGCGCTCAGTTGCGATTCCCGTTTTCGTCAAAACTCACGTTTGCGGAAGCGAGAGCAATAAAGCCAATGGCAAGTCCCATTTTCAGCTTTCCCTGGGATCTAAGGATCAGTACAGCAGAGCTGGTCTCTTCCTTGTAGGAGCCCATTTCAGAGCTTTTAGCACTCCATTCATGAATCCCCGCTACGCCAAGGAACACTGCTGCAACTACAGACAGAAAACGAGTAGCGGCGCCGATCTTCATCTCGATTGAGTCACTGACACACAGCTACCCATGACCAACCTTCTTGATCACATCCCCTATGAGAAGGCGTCGGCACCTGCCCAGGAAAGAGGAATCAGCTGATGGCTGCCAAGCGAAGACCACGGCAGACCAAGGCACGGGCAGAAGCTGAAACAGAGATTCTGGAAAAGGGTCGATGGAGTCAACTCCGAGCAAACGACCGATTGCACACGCCTGCTGAAAACCAGACAGCGCGGCAACGGTGCAGGCAGCTCCTGACCGGTGGAGTCGACGCGGTGGATTGGCTGGAGCTGTACGAGCAGAAGTGAAAGCAGTTTCAGCGTGAACTGCAAAATTTCAAAGCAGCGCTCTGCACGGACTGCCCCCAGCCACCGATAAAAACAGCGCCAAGTAGGGCTACACCAAACGTGCTCCAAGGGTTACCTGACTCGTTTGCCACTTGAAAGAACACACCAAACAACATCAGCGGGATCATCCAGCCCAGAAGGGCAAGCTGCCCCCAGCCATCATTGGCAACCATCAGCGAAGCGATTAAGTCAAAACCGATGTGATTCATGCAAACTCCAATTTGAATTCACCATCGATCAGACGGTCTCAATCCACATCCCCCATCCAGGGCAAAGTTCGCCGATCACCAGAAGATCACCAGAACGTCTCGGTGTCTTCACCAGAGCTGTGCAGGGGAGTTCACCAGTAGGGCTGTGACCTTGAAGGAGTCGAGGGGGCGCTTCCCCCAGCCATCCAGTCGAGCCAGCCATGTCTGTCCAGCCACTCTTCATCTACGCCCTTTCCGTAACGCTCGTCCTTAGCGCAGTCGCCAACGCAAAAACACAGTTGGTCGAGCAGCGACTTCAGGAATCCGCTCAAACCGAGGAAGTGGCCTATCGCACCCCCCGCCGTCCAGGGTTTCAACACTATGCGCCCAACCAATGGCACCGCCAGCAGTGGACTGCCTGATGCGGATTCACCACCCGGTTCAAACGGGGTCACCACTTCGGCGAGCACCGTTTCCACCCGCCTGACTTCAGCATCGTTTCCCAGGCTTCGATCGCGTTGTGCCTGAGCATCCGCCTGACGACAGGCTGGCCACCACCGCGCAGCGGTCTGGTCTCGACGATGACCCATTGAGCGTGTGCCGTGGGCGAGTCATTCGTGAAGCTGCAGACCTAGCCATATTGGAAGCTCTTTAACAAGCCAACACAATTTCAGATACTGTGTGCGAACCAATACTCCAATTGCCGTACTTTGGTGAACTACAAACTTAGAATTAGCGACCAAGCACAAAAGAAAAAAGCACTTTTATACAACCTTGGTGCGATTTTTTCTTATGCATCAATGGCAACATTTCTATGGCATGCCATTTTGATGCTTATCGAAAAAGAGCACGCTGACCATACATTAGTTTTGTATTCCTGGCTGACATTGATTTCTTTTTTGCTGATGGCCCCTTATAAGTGGGACAAAAAATGGCTGAGAATAAAACAAGCAATCGGCATCTTGATAGTTGGGCTAGCGTCTATAGTTTATTTATACTGCTCTATCGCTTATTGAAAGCATTAACAATCCAAGATCGGTTAAATCTATCGATTCATTCAATGAAGAGAGCCAAGCTCTCTTTCTCTTTAGGGCATGGCGATCAACTAGCGGGCGGTCCTTGTTCGGCATCTGGCCACGATGGCGAAATGCTCCCAGACACGGCAGCGGATTTGATCACCCTCAGCAGACTGGAATCTGATTTGCACCGATGCTGCCCATGCCTTCAGACCAGATTCCGTGCGTGGAGCTCATCGCTCTCAAGGCTCTGACGGATCTGGAGCAACTGGAGGGGCCATGGCATGAGTTGATGCAATCGAAGGATCCAGAATCCGTCGCGCTGGCATTCAGGCTGGCTCTTGCTCATCTGGCCCAGACCAGCAAGCACTCGCAAATTGCCGCTGTCATTCAACAGAGCGAGCAACTGCTTACTAAGCAATCTGAGCCTGATTCCGCCACTGGCCGGCCAGCCACGAGCGGGACACAAGGCATCGTTCAGCGGAGCTTGATCTGATGACTGCATCTGCACCTCAGGCGATCACGCCCACACCCATGCAGGCGGACATGCAGCGCGTGCCACTCGATCACGATCTGATCGCATGCGGGGGCCGTGGCTCAGGCAAATCCTTCGGCGGTGAGCTGGTGGTGGCCAGGGACAGCACCGTGCTGAAAAAGCGGTTCAACTGCCTGATCGTTCGTCGGAGTTGTGCCGGCCTGCAGGAACTGAGCAACAGCCTCAGCCGGACATTGAGCGCGACCTATGGCCAGGTGCTGTCGTTCAACAAATCGGACTGGACAATGACCTGTCCCAATGGCGCACGGTTCGAATTGGCGTATCTGGATCCCTCCAGACCACAGGCAATGCTTCGGCAGCAGGGCCGCTCACGAACAACGATCTGGGTCGATGAGGGCGGGCAATACAGCGACCCGGACATGCTCGATCAGCTGCGGGCAACGCTGAGGGCACCACAGGGAACACCAACCCGGATGATCTTCACGGCCAACCCTGGCCAACAGGGGCATGCGTGGATCAGACAGCGATGGGTGCAGCCAGCAGGGTTCCCAGACCCAGGGCAACCAGCCCGGTTCTATTGCGAGGACACAGCCAGCGCGGCGGTCTACATCGGCAGCAACATTGCAGCCAATCCATATCTGGATTTCGAGCAGACCAGACGGCAGATCGAGATTGCTGCTGGTGGTGATCCAGAACTGTTGCGGGCCTGGCTAGAGGGCAGCTTCGAGGGTGATGTCACCGGGAGCTTCTTTGGTGATGCGATGAGTCGCCGGCGCAACTTGCTGGAGCTGAATGGTGGTGATCGCCCTGAGATTCCTGCGGGGTCACGGTTACTGGTGAGCTTTGACTGGGGGATTGCAGCACCCAGCTGCGGGACGCTGTTCATCACCAATCACCCGCTGTTGCCGAAGGGCAGCCTGTTTGCGATTGATGAGTGCTATCTCGCGAAGGCCACGAGGGCTGGTGAACCGGACTGGAACGCAGGGCTGGGGGCGTCAAACCTGCAGCAGGCGCAGATCCTTCAGGAATGGATCAACCGATGGGGGCTGGAGCCACAGGACTTGAGCTGGATCATGGATGACGCGTGCTGGAACCGTATGGGCAGTGCGCTGACGATTGGCGACGAGTTCCGAAAGGGTGGGATCCCGTTCAAGCGAGCTGGGAAGTCACAGATGACGGAGGAAGCGGGACTGGCGAGGTTGCGCACGATGTTGTGGGCGACTGATCGTGATGAGAGCCAGCCATGGGTGAAAGCGAGTCGGAGATGTCGTGCATTTTGGGAGCTGAAGCCGTTGTTGGCGAGGGATACCAAGAAACGAGAGCTGCTGGATCCGACGGCTATTACGCATTCGATTGATACGTGGCGCTATGCGGTGAACTACTGCCAGAAGCCATATGCGGTGGGCCGTGGCCCGAGGGTGTGGTGATGGATGTTGTCGTAAAGGGCGAGAAGGTTATTGAGGGCGATCGCGTGCTGCTGAGTTGTAGGGATAGCGCGGGATTATTGCGTGTTCAGGATGTGGACGGGTGCCAGATCAGGCTTGACGGGGAAGTGAGGAGTGTTGAGGGTGAATGGTGCCAAGTATTTGTGAAGTGTGAGGTATTGGGAAGGAGAGATGGGGCGTATTTGGTGAAAACGAGGATGCGTGATGTGGAGCTGACCAGTGAGGTGCACGAGTGGCGGAAGGTAACTGCGAGGGCTATTGATCGAGCACGAAAGACTGGAACTGATGAATGTGAGTATTGGGCACCGTTAGGGGAGAGCAGTTTTTGGGGCTACCCGAACGGGGGAGGCAGGCGCCTGGAAGACCACCCAGCGGGTATATCAAGAACAGATTGCTAAGAGCATGAAATACATTTGTAAAAGACAATCAAAAAATTAAACACTTGATTTTGGTGTAGATTCTAAATATAGCAAAATTAAACAAGCAGCTTGATTTCATCAAACAAGCCTCAAGGCATACAAATTGGTCTATGGTCAGCATTCGTCTCTAGTACATATTTGCTTCTTGCTGACTACCTACTGAATCACTTTTCTTCATCCTGGCTGCTATTCACGGCATTGATAATTTTGCCACTATCAATTTCTACAATCTGGGCGTATAGAAAAAAGTATGTAGCATGGAGCAGAGTCGCGTGGGCTTCATTTGCATTGGTGGGAGTCCTTAGCGGGGCGTATAATTTTGCCTTTTTAATTAGCGCGGACAACCTTCCAATTTCTGTAGCCTCAATGTTTCTATCAATATCGTCAGTAATGGTATTGCCTTTGACGTGCATAATTTCAAAAAGATGGCCACAAAAACTTGAGATTGGATCAATCGCAATGGTTTTCTTAGGCGTAACACTAATACTAGAGCTTCAACCTGGAAAATATTCGTGGCTTGGCTTAGCGTTTGGATTGACAGCCACTTTCCTGTCAGCCAATGCAACAATTTACTCAAGCAAAGCGAGGGATTTACTTAAACCAAGCGAAGCAATGATTTCGAAGCAATTAGGGAAGCTTGCTTTCGCAGTTATCGGATTCACAATTTTCATAAAAGATGATGTCAACTCTCACGACCTAAGCTTATATTTATGGATTTTACTAGGACTTTATGGAGTATTGAAAATATACGATACATATATCGCGTCACAGGCACAGTTCGCGCTACCCCCTTTAATATTTCAAAACCTGAGCCTTTTAAGCCTTCCTATGGTTTGTGTTGCAGAAGTAATCCTTTTTAAGGGAACTTTTACTTACTGGCAGTGGACCGGAGTGATTGCGATAATACTTGCTGGTTTTTTAGCTTCTCGCTCGAAACAGGCTCGACTCAAGCCAATTAAGTAATTGCCTTCAAAATCAGTCTTCTGAAGCATTTAAAAAGGAAAAGCAGGAGGCGTTGAGTAGTCGCTATCGATCTCCCGACAAAGCAACCTCACACCAATCACGCCCCGCCAAGTGCGGGCTTTTTATTGGCAGTCGATGAGAGTAATTGCGATGACAGGCGCAACCAGGCAAAGCTCG
This sequence comes from Synechococcus sp. AG-673-A03, assembly GCA_003211275.1. Classification (GTDB taxonomy): domain Bacteria; phylum Cyanobacteriota; class Cyanobacteriia; order PCC-6307; family Cyanobiaceae; genus Synechococcus_C. The sequence goes on from QCTE01000001.1 coordinate 92,367, forward strand.
GCATTATGCGCGGACTGACGCCAACCCAATGCTCCGCCGCTTCTCGATTGGATTACTGGCATCAGCTATTTCAAACGCATTCGTTCAGGCGCAGCCTGTCCAGGCAACCATCTCCTGCGCAGCTCCCGTAACAGGTCAATATCTGCTCGTGAGTCAGGGTCTGCGTGGTCAGCAACCAATGGGCAGCCTTCAACTGGAAACGTGGTTACCCGATGGGTCCGTCAGCGGAATCCGCTTTTTGCGGGTTGGTCGCAACTACAGCGAAACGAAATACGAAGGTCGCTGGGAGTCAGAAAGCGACTGTGGATTGACCGTGACCAGAGATCAACAAGGTCACGAAAGCAAGGTTTTGCTCACCGCACAGGGGCTGCCTCGATTCGGACTCAGCACTCGAATTGGCGACGTTGTAAGAGAACAGTGGATGCCCCAATCAGATCGTCGCTGTGAACCAGAGAGCATGAACGGCAGCTTCCTGAGCCAACAAAGAGGTAGCAGTTTTGCTGCTTCGTCATGGAAGCCCAATGCCGTGATTCAGCGGGAGAGCTGGATCGGATGGCAGATGGCTGGTCTAGCGGTCTCCTCCTACAACGGCGCTGGTGAGGTGGCTGGTTATCAGGGCCAATTCATTCAGGATGAGAACTGCATCGGTCGGATTCGTCAACAGGATGATCGGGGTGTGACCTACGCCTACTCAGCGATCCTGCGCTCAGATGGCTCGGGCTACGCCTATCTACAAACACAAGGTGATGACCTGACCGTTGCTTTGGTTGAAAAGTCGGAGTCTTAACTCTGTATGCGCTGCGGAATCATCGGGATCTATTTGCATAGCTGCGGGCGCAACCAAGCAAAGCCCGGCATCATGCGTGGACTGACGCCTGATCCATGCTTCGTCGTCTCTGGTTTAGATGACTGGTCTAGGCATCACCTCAAATTCAAGAGACTGCTTCAATCAAGGGAGGTGATGAGCAGAAGCCAATCAACTCCTGGCTCTCAGGTTGAGACTAGTAAGCCTTATTTGGTTTCTGCAGGCAGCCGGATCCTGATCAAACTTAAGGATCGATTAGAAATTCCTGAGTTTCAGTGAGCCTTCTCCCCCTGCTGCTCAAAACCGCCGGTTTTCGACGTAGCGGAGCGAAGCGCAGAAGTTGTCGCAGCAAGCGCTGGAGCAAATCGGCTCAGACTATTTTTGCCAGCTGGGCGGTGATTGGTCAGCTCGGAGCGATTGGTGTGCTCGTTGGCGAAGTCTTTGAGCCGCAGCTAGCCAAAGCCGATATCACAGACATTCCCGGTAGCAGTGGTAGTGGTGGTGGAGCAGCAGGAACTTCTACTGGCACTGGCGCCTTTGCGATTGGTTTTAGCGCAACAACCGGTATTGCTCGATTCGCCCAGGCATCGGGTTCTCTAGCCAACGCTTCCGGTTACGCCTCCCAGGCATCGGGTTATAAAGCCAACGCTTCTGGTGATTACTCCCAGGCATTGGGTGTTGCAGCAGTCGCTTCTGGTTCAAGCTCATCAGCTCTCGGGAGAGATGCCAATGCGGGGGGTAATTACTCCCATTCTTCGGGTTATGGAGCCAACGCCGCTGGAGAACATTCCCTGGCAACGGGTTCTGGAGCTATCGCTTCTCGTGAATACTCCCAGGCAACGGGTTTCATGGCCAATGCTTCCGGTTACGCCTCCCAGGCATCGGGATATGGAGCGGCTGCTTCTGGTAATTACTCCCAGGCATTGGGTGCTTACGCCAACGCTTCTGGCCGTTCCTCAACGGCGTTTGGTTATCAATCTAATGCTTCGGACACTAGTGACACGGCGCTTGGTAGCAATGCCATTGCTTCAGGCTCTGGCTCCACCGCGCTGGGTGATAGAGCCAATGCTTCGGGCGGTTCCTCAACGGCGCTGGGGCAAGGCGCCAGTGCTTGTGGGACTGCTTCAGCTGCATTAGGGAGTGGTACCAATGCTTCGGGGTACTTCTCGACCGCAGTGGGCCATTCCGCTACCTCTTCTGACTATGGCTCAATTGCGCTAGGTAGTGAAGCTAATGCTTCTGGTCTTCACTCCCAGGCATTGGGCAGTGGTGCTACTGCTTCTGATGAACGCTCCCAGGCTGTGGGAGCATTCGCCACTGCTTCGGGCCCTTCCTCAACGGCGCTTGGTGATTCAGCCAAGGCTCAATACGCAAATTCAACAGCCATTGGCGTTGGTTCTATAACCAACCGCGCCGATCAAATTGTTCTTGGACGCGCCAATACTCAAACAACCGTTGCCAATCTGTCTGGAACTGGGAGTTCGCTAGTTGTAGCCAACGGTGATGGCACCCTTTCTCGTTCGGCGATCTCTATAGCGACAATTAATTCACTCAATTGTGTTGCGAGTGGAGATAACGCCACTTGCTACGGACCGAATGCATCGGCTTCAGGTCGCGATGCATCAGCATTCGGTAACTCGGCCAATGCCTCAAATAATGGTGCTATCGCCTTGGGCAATGGAGCCAAAG
>QCTE01000002.1 GCA_003211275.1 Synechococcus sp. AG-673-A03
GGTCGCCGAGGGGCTGAGCAATCGTCAAATCGCTGATCAGCTGAACATCTCCGTCAACACTGCTCGCGATCACTGCAGTGAGATCCTCACGCGCCTGGACGTCAGCAACAGAGCCAGTGCCGTCTCCGCAGCATTAAGGCTCGGGCTCATTCCCTAACCCGAGCTCCAGAAAACCCCCCATTTGCAGGATTGGCGTTCATACGGCTTCAGCCGTGAATGGAACAACCAAGGCAGCGACCGCGTTTCCCTCAACACGAAATGATTCGGACACATCCCCACTTTCGTGAGACAGATCTGAATCACATCTCGTCGCTGCACTGGATCTGTACCTTTCATTCATGCCATGACGCCATCTGAGTCACTGCAGGTCTCAATCGGTGGGGACATTTGGTGGGGCGGCTTCACTGCCGACCTAGCCATCACCAATTCAAGTGATCAAGCTCTTGAGGACTGGAGCATCAGCTTCACCAGTCGCCATCAACTCGACCCCAATGCCTGGGGAGTCGCTCTCGAAAGCGAATCCTTGGACAACGGACTGACGCACTACACCCTCACAGGAGCGGATTGGGGCAGTCGCATCCCAGCAGGAGCAACGATCAATGTTGGCTTCAACGGATCCCAGGGCAGTGACCTTGGACGCGACGGCGGCCTGACCGAACAGATGCTGGTTTCAGAGGCTGGCTTGAACACCAGCACCGACTCCAATCCAGACTCCGCCATGACCATGGCCGGGATGCCGATCAGCGAAACAGCCAGCAGCGAAACAGCCAGCAGCGAAACAGCCATGGGCCAAACAGCCATGGGCGCAATGTCGATGAACGCTGCCGGAATGGGCGACCATGCCGGCCACGATCACTCCATGCATCAGCACGCCGCCACAGCAGGGAATTACACGGATATCAACAGCTGGGGAAATTTCCATGACTCCAATCACAATTCCGAGCACAACGAACTGGTCGGAGGGCGCACAGCTATCACCACCGAAGCCTTGGAGGCTTACAACGGCCTGCGTGCTTTCGCAGGACTTGACGCTGTGGGCATTGAAGCGGTCGGCGAATGGGCTTTTGCCAACGGCCTGACCAACAATTCTCAAGCCTGGGGGAATGACACCAAGGGGGTCGGCCTTTGGTATGCCATGCAGGGAGCCAAGGTGGGCTGGATCGCGGATCAGGCCTATGACCCTCAGATCCTGGCCGACATCCAACGAACCGCACGACTGGGATCCCAAGACGACGTGATGGGAATGGTCCGTGAGTTTGGCCATGAGGGATTTGCCGACTACATCGAGCAATCCGGGCTGAGGGACAACTTCATCAACACCTTGAAAATGGAGCCCCATTACGGAGGCTGGATGCATGGCCGCACCCATGGATTTTTAGACATTGAAGGTGTGGCGATTGCCCATGACATCAACCACCTCACGGTTCTGGGATGGGATCAGGACCAACCCTTCATGAATGACACCTTCGACTGGCCGCAATGGCCGGCACTGGATGTTTCTGATCCCACGGTGATCAACTACTACCAGGGAATTGTTTCGCTGGGCAATCCACTCGCTCAAAATCTGGATGCGCTATCAAGTCCTGGAGTTATCAATCCAGAGCCACAACCCGTTCCTTTGCCAGGACCCATTCTCCCCGAGCCACAACCAGACAAAACTGATCTTCTAACAGGCGAACCTGTCGATGTTGAAGTGAGTGGCGATCTCTGGTGGGGTGGATTCACTGCCTCTCTCATGGTGACGAATCAGAGCGAACAGCAACTTGACAACTGGTCGGTGAGCTTCAACAGCAACCACAGGTTTTATGGCGAATCCTGGGGAGTCAACGTGGCAACTGAGCAACTTGATGGAGAGCTTTATCGCTATGAACTCTCGGGCACGGACTGGGGCTCGTCGATCGGTGCTGGCCAGTCCATGACGGTGGGATTCAATGCCCTCGCAGGCACGGATCTAGGCCGTAGCGGAGCGCTGAGCGAAGCCATGTTGCTGGCAGCAGGTAGCGAAATCACACCGCTCTGAGCACGACGGTCAAGCCGCAAAGAGTCAGATGCCTGAATCATCCTTGGCGGTGCCGAATGGATGACTCAGGCCCCTGGACAAAGGCGACCACAGCAGAAAGCGCATCGTGGATTTGACTAGGAACCACTGCGATGTGGCCCGTGATGTCGAGACGACTTGGAACCGCCCTGATCCTGTGCCTGGGCACCCTCTGGGCTTGTGCGATGGGCGGCCTTCATCAGCCGTCCCATGCCAACAATGAGATCAAGGATGCTCAGGATCCTGTGGACGTGATCTGGTTTCCCAATCCTCCTTATGCCGTCAACCGCAAAGGCGTGCCCGCAGGGTTTGAGATCGATCTGTGGCGCATGATCGCCGAAACACGCCAGATCCCTTATCGCATTCGCAAGGCGGACAGCTTTGAAGACTTGCTGGAAGCCATCCAAACCAACCAAGCTGATCTGGCCATTTCCGGTGTTCTGATCAACGAAAATCGCAGCAAACAATTCCGGTTTTCCTTTCCCACTGCCAGCAGTGATCTGAAGATCTACACCCTGGACAACCAGGAAGCCGCCGCCATCAAAATGCTGCGCATTTTGCTGTCGAAGCAGGTGTTGTTGATCTTCCTTGGACTAATAATGATCGCCTGCATCTTCGCGCTGCCGGTTTGGTTCGTGGAGCGGAAAAGGCCTGATCTTGCGGATAAGCGCAAGCGGCACCAACTGATCTTCATCCTTCAAAAAACCCTGCTGCTCTCAACGGATCACACACGCCATACCCGCACCCGTTTGATCTCCATCGGCTCCCTATTCGCAAGAGTTCTGCTCACGGCCTATTTCACGTCGTTCATCCTGAAACTCGCCACCAGCGAAACGAACGCAAACACTGGAAATCAGATGGAGGACCTCAACTTCGAAATCCTGAAGAACAGCACATTTGCCGCCATCCCTGGATATATCCAAACCTCAATCCTGAAAAGCAATGGCGCAAAAATAGTGGATTGCGACGTTGCGGAAACCTGCATTGGCCTCCTGCAGTCAGAGAAGGCCGATGCGATTCTCGACGACATGCTGACAATGCGTTCGGCCTTGAAGACCATGCCTCCAGAGCCGAAGGTGGCACCAGCATCGGAGAAACTAATGACCCTGTTCATGGCTTTTGCCATCTCCGACCAATTCGGCAAGGATCCCCGATCCCGCATGATCAATGACGGTATTGCGCGCAGCTATTACGACGGCACTCACGCCAAGTTGAGTCGAATCTGGCTAATGGAATAGAAGACCAAAAGCAATCAGCAATACCACGAATAAACTCGAACTAAAATCTTATTATTAGCCCCGTTGACAATGGTCAATTGCACTAATTCAGCGTGCAAACAGTTGCTTCAACAAGCAAACTTGAATCAAACGCGTCTTCTGAGCACCATCAGTAATTTCTCCATCACTGGCGGGAGTGGAGATTCAAAGAGCATCCGCTCACGGCTGATCGGGTGATCGAGGCCGAGTTGAAAGGCATGCAGGGCCTGGCCCGGCAATTCAATCGGCAATTTGCGGCAGCGGCTGTAGGTCGGATCGCCCACCACCGGGTGATTGATGTGAGCACAATGCACCCGGATCTGATGGGTGCGTCCTGTATCAAGTTTGAAACGCAGCAGCGAATAATCGCCGAGTCGCTCTTCCAGGTTCCAGTGCGTGCAGGCATGACGGCCATTTTCTCCACTGACAACCGCATATTTCTTGCGGTCGACCGGATGACGACCGATCGCTCCCACAATCGTGCCGCTGTCTCCTGTGGGCACACCATGCACCACCGCCAGATACTCCCGTGAAGCGATGCGTTTCTGAATCTGAATCTGCAGTCGCACCAGAGCCTCCTGGCTCTTGGCGATCACGATGCACCCGGTGGTGTCCTTGTCGAGACGGTGAACGATTCCTGGCCGCAGCTTGCCGCTGATGCCCGGCAGATCAGGGCAGTGATGCAGCAAACCATTCACCAGCGTGCCGTCTTTGTTGCCAGGCGCAGGATGCACGGTGAGGCCAGCCGGTTTATTGATCACGATCAGGTGCTCATCCTCAAAGAGCACATCGAGATCCATCGGCTGCGGCTTCAGATAAGGGAGAGGTTCAGGAGGCGGCATCCAAAGCTGCACCTCATCACCAGACCGCAAGGGCGTCTTGGCCTTACCGGTCTTGCCGTTCACACGCACATAACCGGCATCAATGAACTTCTGAATTCGGGCGCGGCTCTGCTCGGTGCGCTGACTCACAAGCCAACGGTCTAACCGCATCGGCAGCGGCTTTGGATAGATGAGCGACAGCAACTCCCCCTCGCCCTCACCAAACCCATCGGTGAACGTTTCTTCCGGCAGCGGAGGGCGGCTCCAGGCAGGGCTCATGCCGGCAACTCCAAAGCGATGCTGCCCAACACCGACTTACGAAAGTCATCAAGCAACCTCTGAGCCATCCTCGCCGTGTCTGAGGAGGTATGGCGCTGGGCCACGGCCTGAAGCCAGAGGGCCGGGTCTTCGGTTTCACCGGACAGGGGCGTGCCATAACGCCCTTGCAACACAGCAAGCGCCACGCCGGAAGACGGCTGCTGCTGCAGACCCATCAACAACCTCAAAAACGCCTGAGCAACCAGCTCACCGTCATAGGCAGCCTGGCCGATGTCATCACAGAGGGCCAGATGCAACGCGGCCTGCTGATCATCAAGCCTGGGCGGCAACACTCCTGGCGCATCCAGCAGGTCGATGTCCTGGCCAAGGCGCACCCAGCGCAGGGTGCGGGTGACGCCAGCCCGGCGGGCACTGGCCACCACCTTCTGCTTCACCAGCCTGTTGATCAGCGCTGATTTCCCCACGTTGGGAAAACCCAGGGTGAGTGCCCGTACCGGCCTGGGTCTCATGCCCCTGTTCCGCCGCCGTTCGTTCAGCTGATCGCCGGCACGAATCGCCGCCTGCTGCACCTGCTTGACCCCGGTGCCTGCCTTGGCATCACACCAAACCGTGCGCTGGCCCTGGCCCTTGAACCATGCCTCCCAGGCGATTCGTGCCTCAGCAGTGACCATGTCTCGACGGTTGATCACCAGCAGATGCTGCTTGCCCTTGATCCAACGGCTGAGATGGGGATGTCCTGTGGCCAGGGGGATACGTGCATCGCGCACCTCAATGACCAGATCAACCTTGTCAAGATTGCGCCGGAGCTGCTGCTCTGCCTTAGCGATGTGGCCGGGATACCACTGAATCGGTGGTGAGCTCACGGCACCACCAACACAGGGCAGGGAGCCAGCTGGAGCACCTGTGCGGCCGTGCTGCCGCTATCGGATTCCAAATTCACACCCCTGGTTCCCATCACGATCACATCCACATTCAACTCATCAGCCACATCACAGATCACCGAGGCCGGCTTGCCACTGCGCTCAACCTCCTGACAGATGACGCCGGCAAGCTCACAGCGTTTGCGGGTCTGGCTAAGCACCCCTGCCAATGCTTCATGGTCATGCTTCACCTCGCTCACTGGCTGCAGAACCGACAGCAGCACCAGAAGACTGCCATCACGGCGAGCAAACTCCAGGGCCTTGACCTCAGGTTCCAGGGCCTCACGGCTCGGATCGATCGGGAACAGAACGGTCTCGAACATTCAGACGACCTCCGCCCCCCATTAAGCCAGTCCTAGCGCTGGGCCTGCAGAACTCGGGTTAATCTCTCCCCGTTTTCTTACCGCACCACACAACCCCCATGGCGAAGCGTTCCCTGGCCAGCCTCTCCGGCGCCGACCTCAGCGGAAAACGTGTTCTCGTGCGGGTCGATTTCAACGTACCCCTCAACGATGCCGGTGCAATCACCGATGACACCCGCATCCGTGCCGCGCTGCCCACCGTGAAGGACCTGATCGGCAAGGGCGCCAAGGTGATCCTGTCCGCCCACTTCGGACGGCCCAAGGGTCAGGTGAATGACGCCATGCGTCTCACCCCCGTTGCCGCTCGTCTGAGCGAACTGCTCGGCAAGCCTGTTTCAAAGACCGACAGCTGCATCGGACCCGACGCCGAAGCCAAGGTGAACGCCATGGCTGACGGCGATGTGGTTCTGCTGGAGAACGTGCGTTTCTTCGCGGAAGAAGAGAAGAATGAAGCCGGTTTCGCCGAAAAGCTGGCCGGACTTGCTGAGGTGTACGTGAACGATGCCTTCGGCGCCGCCCACCGTGCTCACGCTTCCACCGAAGGCGTGACCAAATTCCTCAAGCCCTCGGTGGCGGGCTTCCTGATGGAGAAGGAGCTTCAGTACTTGCAGGGTGCTGTTGACGACCCCAAGCGCCCCCTCGCCGCCATCGTGGGTGGCTCCAAGGTGAGCTCCAAGATCGGCGTTCTCGAGGCCCTGATCGACAAGTGCGACAAGGTGCTGATCGGCGGCGGCATGATCTTCACCTTCTACAAGGCACGCGGTCTGTCAGTGGGCAAGAGCCTGGTGGAAGAAGACAAGCTGGAACTGGCCAAGGAGCTGGAAGCCAAAGCCAAGGCCAAAGGTGTTCAGCTGCTGCTGCCCACGGATGTGCTGCTGGCCGACAACTTCGCTCCCGACGCCAACAGTCAGATCGCTGACATCAACGCCATCCCCGACGGCTGGATGGGTCTGGACATCGGTCCTGACTCCATCAAGGTGTTCCAAGACGCACTCACCGACTGCAAGACCGTGATCTGGAATGGCCCCATGGGCGTGTTCGAGTTCGACAAGTTCGCAGCCGGTACCAACGCCATCGCCACCACGCTGGCTGAGCTCAGCGGCAAAGGCTGCTGCACGATCATCGGCGGCGGCGACTCCGTAGCTGCTGTGGAAAAGGCTGGTCTGGCCGAGAAGATGTCGCACATCTCCACCGGCGGTGGCGCCAGCCTGGAGCTGCTGGAAGGCAAGGTGCTGCCCGGCGTTTCAGCGCTGGACGCTGCCTGATTCACAAGCTCCAGACCAAGGCAGGAGCCTCAGCCCCTCCTTCCTTGGCCTTGCCGGGGAAACTCGCGCAAAGGCGTGAGACCCAAGCGGCGACGCTCGGCATTCACAACCTCTCGTCCCTGCTTCATCAGACGCCGGCGAGCCTGCTTCTGTTGCTTCATGCACGCCTTGCCGGCCTCAGGTGTCTGCGCACGTTCAAGGCAGCTCTGACCAGACTTGAGCAGCGCAAGCCGTTGGTCGTAGCTACGCAGTCGCCAGTTACGGCGGGCCTGGAACAGTTGCTGCCTCTGGCTTTGCGTGAGCTGAGGCTCAGGCATCCTTCGGCCTGGAGCCGCTTCCGCGATTCCGCCGGAGTGCTGCAGAGCAGCAGCAGTGAGGGCAACGCAGGGAATCAGGAGTGCTCGTCGCCAGCGATTGGTGAACGCCATGAAGACCATCAACTTTGAACGCACTCAGGTTGCTGCGAGTGCCGGGCCAGGATCTGACTCAAATGGCCTGCAACCATGACCGGATGTGATCACACGCCCAAAAGCCCAGTGGCCTTCATCGGCCTGGGAGCCCTGGGATTACCGATGGCGGTGAACCTTCAGGCCGCCGGCTATTCCCTGCAGGTTCACACCCGCAGTCGGTTAGCGGAATCTGACCCCGGCCTAGCCGAAGCCTTGCCCGCAGCAAGCCCAGCTGCAGCGGCAAGTGGCTGTTCTGCACTGCTGCTCTGCGTCAGCGACGACGCTGCCGTGGAGTCAGTGCTGTGGGGCGAACAGGGTGCAGGGCCCGTTCTAGAGCAGGGCAGCCTCGTCATCGACTGCTCGACCATCAGCCCATCCACAGCCAAAGCCATGGCTGAACGTCTCGCCAAACGAGACATTGCCTACATCGATGCTCCCGTCACCGGCGGCACGGAAGGCGCAAAGGCCGGCACACTGACCGTGCTCTGTGGTGGAGACACCGCTGCAGTGGACAAGGCGCGACCGCTGCTGGAGGTGATCGGCGCCTCAATCCACCATTTCGGCGACGTGAGCAGCGGACAACAGGTCAAAGCGATCAACCAGGTGCTGGTGGCTGGTAGTTACGCCGCAGTGGCGGAAGCCATCACCCTCGGACAGCACTTACAGCTGCCGATGCAGCAAGTGGTGAATGCACTGCGCCAGGGAGCTGCCGGCTCCTGGGCACTGGAACATCGCTCCCAGGCCATGCTCAACGACGACTATCCACTCGGCTTCAAGCTGGCACTACACCACAAGGATCTCGGCATTGCAATCGATGCAGCGCTTCAGACGGGCCTGAAGCTGCCGATCACCAAAGCTGTGCATGACCAGGAGCAGGCCCTGATGGACGCTGGACTCGGGAATGCGGATGTGTCAGCACTGCGCCGAAGTCTTCCTGCGAACCCCTACCGAGCTCAGCAGCTCAAGGATTGAGCTTGCTCTTGTCGTTGACCACCTGCACGCGTTTGCTCACCGTGATCACTCCATCAGGGTGCACCAGCAGGGCTGCCCAGGTCTGAATCCCAGGCTGAAAGGGAGCCTGCACCGACTTGAACAAGCCACCACCACCGAGCGGTTCGAGCTGAACATCGGGGCTCTCCTGCACAAGAACCTGCTGAGCGGTCACCGGGGTGAGACCTCCGGCCAGCATGGCCTTGCCCAGGGGTTGATCCACCACCACATCGACGTCGTAACGACTGCCGGTGAGCACCGTGTCGGGAATCAACAATGAGATCGGCAGCGGCTTTTTGGAGCTGGTGAGCACTGACTGATCACTGAGCACCTCCTGAGCAGAAATCAGGCCGGCTTCTGTGGAGAAAGCCAGGCGCTGGTTGGCTTTAAAGGAATAGCTGAGCCCATCCTGCTGGCGGGTGCCGCTCACAGCAAGCTGCACCGTAGGGCGACCATCATCCAGAGCCTGACCTGGCCTCACCGCCCAGCGAGTCTCAGGAAAACGCATGCTGAAGCGACGAAAGCGCTCGATCAGGGTGGTTGCCTGATCCGGTGCCATCAAGGCGGACAGGGCCTGAACACGGTCTTCAGAATTCAGCGCCTGCTGCAGACGTGCACTGAGGGCCTTGCCCTCACCACTGGCTGCCAGTGCGGGCAGAGCACTGATCGCCGCTGCAGCGGAAAGCACAGTCACCAGAGAGGCTCGCAGGAGCGGAACCATGAATCAGCCTCAGCAGTCGAACTAAGTTAGGCCGCGTTTTCGTAGTCCGCTCCCATGCCCCGGCTTCTCATCGCCGCCAGTGGCACCGGTGGCCATCTGTTTCCTGCGCTGTCGGTGGCGGAAGCACTTCCAGCCGACTGGAGTGTGCGCTGGCTGGGGGTTCCAGATCGCCTGGAAACGACTTTGGTGCCTGAGCAATACGGACTGGTCACCGTGAAAGCCGGAGGGCTTCAGGGCCGAGGCCTGCGCAAACTGATTCAGTTGCTGCGGCTGCTTGGGGCCAGCCGCGATGTGCGCCGGCTGATCCGCAGGGAACAGATCGATGCGGTCTTCACCACAGGTGGTTACATCGCCGCACCGGCAATCCTTGGAGCCCGCTGGTGTGGGATCCCCGTTGTGCTGCACGAATCCAATGCCATTCCAGGTCGGGTGACGAGGCTGCTGGGGCGCTTCTGCACCCGCGTTGCCGTGGGCCTTGATGCAGCAGCAAGTCGCATCCCAGGATGTGCGGCCGTGGTCACGGGCACACCGGTGAGGGATGCGTTTCTGCAACCCCAGCCACTTCCGCATTGGGTCCCGAAAGGTGACGGGCCCTTGCTTGTGGTGATGGGCGGCAGCCAGGGTGCCCTTGGCCTCAACCGCATGGTGCGCGTGCTGCTGCCGGAGCTGCTCAGCAAGGGCTGCCGGGTGGTGCACCTCACAGGCAGCAACGACCCTGATGTGAACAGCATCGAGCACTCCGCCCTGGTGGAGCGGCCCTTCAGCGACGACATCCCCGGACTGTTGCAACACGCTGATCTAGCGATCAGCAGAGCAGGAGCAGGCAGCCTCAGCGAACTGGCCGTGAGCGGAACGCCCTCCGTGCTGGTGCCTTTTCCGCAGGCAGCCGATCAGCATCAAGACGCCAATGCGGCCTGTGCCGCTGCCCTGGGAGCCGCGGTGATCGTGCACCAGCACGACCCAAACCATCCCACCCTGCGCGACACGCTCTGGCGTCTACTCGGCACAAGACTGGGCGGCAATGAAGCCGCCGAGAACCACCTGACGGCAATGCAACAGGCCATGCAGCAGCTGGCAGTTCGAGACGCCGATCAGCAACTGGCAACGTTGCTGCAAACACTGGTGCCGTGATGGAAGGCGTTAGCGCAGTTCATGCTTCAGAGCTTTGAAGATGCGCCTGTTGCCGCGGCGATCCTGAAGACCAATGCGCAGCCAGTTCTCGCCCAAACCTTCAAACGAGCGGCAGTCGCGCAGGAGCACCCCGCGGCGTGCCACACGCTCGCGCAGCTCCAGCAGTGAGTCGTTGCCTCGAAGCAGCAGATAGTTGGCACTGGATGGCATGGGAGTCAAACCGGGCAGATGGGTCAACTGGCGATGAAACCAGTTCCCCTCTTGGGATACCCAGGCCTGCACTCGCTGCAACCAGCGATCCATTTCGGCACGATCACTCATCACGGCCCGACCGGCAGCCAGCGCAAGTCCATTGACAGGCCAGGGGTCACGCCATTGCTGCCAGCGTTTCAACCGTTCTGGGGAAGCCACGACATAGCCCAAACGCAGCCCAGCAATCGCGAACAGCTTGGTGAGACTGCGGATGACCACAAGATTGGGATGACTCTCCACCAGAGGGATCAACGACTGCGCTTCACCGGAGGGGACGAGGGGCAAAAAGGCTTCATCACAGATCACCAATGCGTGGTGCTGCAGCAGCGGCTCAAGCGACGCGCGACTCCAGAGCTGACCCGTGGGGTTGTGGGGATTGGTGATCCAGAGAACCTGACAAAGCTGATCCGGCCCTGCAGGCAAAGGCAATGGCTGCGGCCAGGTTCGCGTCCAGCTCAGGCTGAGAGGCAGGCTGCGCACAGCACCATCCCAGCAAGCCAGCGCGCGGCGATAGTCCGCAAAGCCAGGTTCAGGCAGGCCACTGAGACCGCACCCGACCGCATCCCGTGCCGCCCAGGTGAACAGTTCCGCCGCACCATTGCCGGGCAGCACTGCCTCGGGCTCGAGACCATGCCAACTGGCAATCACCTGGCGAAGTTCTTGCTGCTCACGGTCGGGATAGTTGCGCAGAGCGCTGCCACTGATCCCTTGCTTCAGAGCACGCCGCAGAACCCTTGGTGGACGGAAGGGCACCAGCGAAGCACTGGCATCAAGGATCTGTGACGACTTCAAGCCGAGGCGGAGAGCTTCCTGAAAGAGATTGCCTCCATGCGGTGGAAGGCCGCAGCTCAAGATCAACGCAGGCAACACACAACATCATCCTGCCCAGTCGCTCTCGACGCAGGCAGCAGAGCCCGATACAACCAGTTGGGGGAGAGCCGCCATCAATGAACGACTCGGAATGCAGCCTGACCAGGATCCAACAGCTCTCCGGAGTAGTGATGCTGAGCGCTCTGCTGTGCATGGCCAGCACGCAGGCCAAAGCCAGTGATGCGCTAATTCAGTTGCTGCAGGAGCGCAACTGCAGCGGCTGCCGACTGGCGGATGTCGATTTAGTTCACGCCGACCTTCGCGATGCTGACCTGAGCGACGCCAAGTTGATGAGAGCCAATTTGGGGCAGGCTCAGCTGGATGGTGCCGACCTCAGCGGTGCCAATCTCAGCTTCACCAGCCTGCGAGGTGCCTCACTGCGAGGAGCAAACCTCACTGGGACCCTGCTGTATGGAACGGATCTACGCGATGCAGACCTCACTGGTGCCCAGTTAAACGTCAATGCACTCGATGAAGCTCACTGGCAAGGCGCAAGTGGGGTCACTGAGGGCATCCGCAGTCATGCAGCTCTGCACAACGCAGGAGTGGAGGCTTTCCGGGCGGGCCGGTGGTCAGCAGCCGAGCAGCTGTTCAGTGAAGCAATTCGCAGCCACCCGGAAGCACCTTTGAGCTGGGTTGCACGGGGCATCAGCCGTAGCGAGCAAGCCAAAGATGAGATTGCTGCAGCTGATTTCCGCTATGCCGCAGTGATTTATGAGGAAAAGGGTCAAACCACCTGGGCATTGCAGCTTCGCAAAGCAGCCGAATCCATCCAAGGCCGGCGCTTGAAGGAGCAATCACCTGGAGAAGGCAAAGGTCTTGGAATTCAGCTGCTGAGCAACACGATTGCAGGCTTACGAATGCTCGCGCCAATCGCAGCAAAGGCGCTCATTCCAATGGGACTAGGGTTTTAGATTCAAAACCTATTAAATCTCATAAGTCAAAACAAAATACCTGCTGAAATTAATTCATCATTCGTCGAGCCGCCGGAAGATCAGGCCGATATCCGTAGCCATAATTACCACCTTGCTCATCATCAACAATCCGAGGGGTTACAAGAATTACCAACTCTCGCTTGGCCCTATCCCCGGTGGTTTGCCTGAAAAACTGGCCGATCAAAGGAATATCACCAAGAATGGGCCATTTGCGCACAACTGTGGAGTCAGCATCTGAAATAACACCCGTCAAAATCAAAGTTTGTCCATCCCTCACCCTCAGCGATCCAGTATCCAACCTTCGGACACTGAGAATACTGACAGGACCACAGTTTTCAATTTCCGTAATGCGTGTAACCGCAGACAACGAAGGAGAAAGAGTAAAGCTCACAAAACCATTGTCATCAATTTTCGACACTCTTGCCCCGAAGGTCAGTCCTGCTGTTTGAAATTCTGGCTGACATGTATTAGCAGCACCATTTTGGCCAGCTTGTACTTTGTAATCCACAATTTCTTGCGTTCCGACAGTCACAAACGACTCGTTGGCCCGCTCGCGGCCAATCGTGCCGCTAGACAATGCCGATTCAGGATCAGAGACACTGGCAGATGAACCTCCCTGCAACTCCTCTGGAGATTCAGAAAGAAGCAGAGTGGGCGAAGCAAGTGTTTTTGCACTATTGGACTCAATCTTGGCCCTCAGGAAGTCTAAAAATCCATCGGTGAATTTGGCTTGATCTGAATCCGGAAAAGACAAGCCAGGGTTTACTCGTGCTGGCGCGAGAGGCTCCACCACCGTTTGCTCTTCATCAGAATATTGCGGCTTTGCACTTTCAGCTTCGCCCGCAATGATGTTGAGGTTTTCTGAATTCGGCGGAAGCTTTGAACCAAATGCTCCGAGCAACTCTCCGCGATCACTGACAATGAAATTATACCCATTTCTGAACGCAAAACTATTAGAAATGGAGCTCTCATTGTCGAGATTAATATCCAAAATCTTCACTGACAGAGCCACCTGCCTCTGGCGAAGATCAATTTGCTTCAGATAATTTTCAGCTACTTGGATCAGGCCTGAATCGCCCACAAGCGTCAAGGTCTGCAACCTTGAATCGGTTGTGACCACAAGCCCGCGCAAAGGCCCAACAGAAGCACCAAACGACTCAGTAGCCTTCAATTCAGACTTCTCTTGAGAGGTTGTATTGCTGATTTCAGACGTGCCTTGCGAAGCAGGCTCTCCAGTCGTCACCTTAATCGTGTTCGTGAAATTGACTGTTGCCCCAAGGTTCCCCAGATATTCAGCTCCTGCATTCGCTCTGACCTGATTCAGCCGAATCACTTTTGACACTTGAGGGCCAAATGTCTTCGATGAAACTGATGTTCCCACAAGCAACATACGTCCATCGAGCTTGCCTTGAAGGCCCGAAGCAAGCAGGATCCCATTTAGCGCACGTGAATAGGATTCATTCACAAAGGCCATCGAAACCGGAAGGCCACTGGAGTTCGCTGAATCAGCTCCGGAGTTGTCGCTCTCTTGATTGACACCAGCATCATCTCCAACGAAGACAAAGCCATAGCCCCCTATGCGAGCCAGTGCCATCAGCGCATCCTTGGCCGGCGCATTGTTCAGCGTAAGAGTCACCGGAGGACCACTGACATTCACGTAGCTGCGGTTCTGCAAGACCATGGTTCCAACAGCCATGTCCCCGAGCGGTGGTGCCACGGCTCGAGAGCGCAAGGGAGGTGCATAGCGAGCTTGGGGTACCGAACCTGGCGTGTTGAGATCCAGGAGACCTGTCTGGAGAGGCGGGGCGGCCATCAACCCTGGAAACTCGAGAATCAGGTTGCGACCATCAGCGCTGACAACCGGCTCCTGCAGGGTCTGTCCTGGCTCGGGTACCACCTCCAAGCGGTAGGCACCGCCAGATCCACTGATGGCAACCCGCTTTAGACCTGCGACGGAATCGGAAAGCTGTTGACGTCCATTGAGAATTCGAGGGGTCCCCTTTGTCTGCAAACTGCCCTGCCAAACCCGACCGTTGAGCCGTTGCTGAAGCATCGGCTGCGGTCCCACACCTTGGATCAGCACCTCCACGCGTCCCTCTCCGCTCCGGATACGCAAAGACATGGACCCTTGAGCCAGCACCGGGCGGGACATGAATCCCGTCGTTGGTTCCAAAAGGCCCAGATCGACAAGGCTGAGGCCAGCGACCAGCAAGACTGCGCTCAGGCGAGAAGGGGTGAAAGTCATACCCTGGCCTGGACGCCATAAACATGGACGGATGGTATCGATCGGAACCAGGCGGGACCAGCCCTGATCTCAAAATGGCTGCCTCTATTCAAGAAGGCGCGTTGGAAAGAGGCGGGGGATTACCTGCAGAATTGCCAGATTCTTCTCTGGAGCCATTAGCACCGTTGATACTCCTTGGCGGTTGATCAAAGAAGGTCAACCTCAACTTCAATCGAGTGCGATGTGAACCGGTGATCACTGGCTGATCCTCAGCTTTGTCTGGAGCTTCGATTGCCGTGAGCTCGAGATCACTGGGTTGCACCAACAGCTCAAGTTGCTCCATGCGCCTGAGGAACTGCAGCAATCCCTGGTAAGCCCCCTCCACCTGCAGCAACACGGAGCTTTTCTCGTATCCAAGAGCCTGAAGCGGATCCTGGCTGGCTGCCGCACTGTCTGAACCCTGGCCCTGCTGATCCCTTGCGGCCCTTGGATTCGAGACTTCAGATCCACTCGCCGGCACCGGTTCATACAGGTTGATCACCACCCCGCTGGAGGCGGAAATGCGGCTGAGCTGAGCCAGAAACGTCTGGATCTGGCCGCGACCTGCTACCAGATCGACCAGCAGATCCTGCTGCTGCGTCGCTTCACTCAGGGCTTTGTCGCTCTGCTTGAGCTGAGCCTCAAGCAGCGGGAGACTCTCACGCTTGCTTTTGAGCTCTGCAATACGCTGCCGCTGCTGATCGAGTCGATCCAATGCCGGCCAGCCCACTGCAGCGAACACACCACCAGCCATCACCAGACCCAGCAGGGCGGGAGCAGCGACCAACACACGCTCCCTGGTGATTCGATGCCGCCAGGCTGGACGATCGGGACTGAGATTGGTCAAGGAGCAACCCCCTGCTGCTCCAGCAAGCGGTACCGCTGCACGAGGCCCGTCGCACCAAGCTGCTGAAGCTGCTCAATGGAAGGTTTGGCCATGGGATCGAGCCACCAGTCGAGGCTGAAGCGCACTGAGGGCACTTCACTGTCATCGCTAGTGACCTTCAACACCTTGACGCCGCTGGGGCGGGAGATCGGCAGTTCCTGCAAGGTGAGCACCAGAGCATTGATCCGCTCCAGAGGTCCTGGAGTGCCTCCGAGACCCAACTTCCCAGACACTTTGATCTGGTCGCTCTGCACCGCAACATCCTCCAGCTGAACACCTGCAGGCGTCACACGACTCAGCTGCTCCAACAGGGGCGAGCCCACCGGTACGGCCACCAACTGCTCAGCAATTTTCCGATTGTCCTTTTCAATCGTGGACACGCGTTGCCTGGACATGCGCAGGCGGCCTTCTGCCAATTGCAACCGCTGTTCGAATGGTGACAGCATCTGCAGCTGGGCCTGCTGCTGGCTCTCGATCCGACCCATCACAACAATCGAACCCACGCAAACAAGCAACGCTGAGCCACCGATCAGAGCCCCGCGTAACAACAGCGGTCGCAGGGGTTGCCAGGCCCCAGCAGGCTCCGGAAAACCAAGCTCAAGCCGACGCTCCCTAAGGAGATCGGGCAGGCTCGGTTGTCGAGAACGCTCAGGCATCATGATCCCTCAGAAACGCTGTCAGAGCCAGCTCGAACAACGACATTTCGGCATCGGAATGCAACGGTCCATGCCGGGAGTCATGCTCTGCAGACCAGCAGCCCTGCCACTCAGGTGCGGCGGTGATCCACCACCCCGGCATGCCGACTGGATCCCAGGCTTCAACGAGCTCCAGCACCTCATGCCTGAGCGCCGGGTGCTCCAAGGCCTGCAGGTTGAAATCAAACTCGGGACAACCCTTGCGTAACAACAACAACCGCCAGCGCCCCGCCTGCTCCACCAACCACACCAGTCGCTCATCAGTGCCAGCGCGGGAATCACGAAGCCCTCGCCAGGCGGCCGACAACACCCATTCAGCACGCCGCAACGGTAGATCCGCCGCCTCCAGGGTGCTTACCCAGGCCTGCAACAGCAGTCGATCCGTCCCCACGACCAGGGCAGCATCGGCTCGCGACTGAGGAAGCACATCGAGGTAACTGTCCTGCAAAGCCAGCGACCAGCCCAGCTCGGGCTGCAGTTCCCGCAGCTCAGCGCCGCAGCTCAGCGGAGCCGATGCTGCCCCATCAAGCAGACGCCATTGACAACTTGCAAGAGGCAACAGCAGCTCAACTTCAACCTGGGGAAGACTCAGCCCCTGCTCCAGCAGCAGGTCAGCAATGGTCTCCCCCAGCGCCTCATGGTTCAGGGGCTGACCGAGGCGGCATAAATCAGGCGGGAGAACAAGATTCGACAAGGCCCAGTCATCCTGCGACCAGCAGGCCAGATTGAGCGCTTCATCCTCCGGTGCCAGCAGCACTCGGCGTGGATCGAGCAGACCCTGCACCTGCATCACCCAGCTGTCCAGAGCCGGGTAGCGATCACGCAGTTCTGCAAGCACCACGATGCAAC
Organism: Synechococcus sp. AG-673-A03; assembly: GCA_003211275.1. Taxonomy (GTDB): domain Bacteria; phylum Cyanobacteriota; class Cyanobacteriia; order PCC-6307; family Cyanobiaceae; genus Synechococcus_C. The sequence continues at coordinate 16,983 of QCTE01000002.1, forward strand.
TCCAAGCCGGTGGGTGCTGCGACCCTGATGGAAGGGTATCGGCTAGTGCCAGGGGGCGCCGCTACCCACCGCTTCACTGATGTGACGGATGCCGTGACGATCCAGCTGCTCGATCAGCCCCTCCAGCACTCGGGGCACCAGGTCTGGACCTTCAAAAATCCAACCGGTGTACAGCTGAACCAAAGACGCTCCGGCAGCGATGCGCTCCCAGGCGGCCTCGGGCGTGCTGATCCCGCCGACCCCCACCAGCGGCAGTGCCGGGCCAGCGGTGGCACGCAACCGACGCAGCACCTCCAAAGCCCGCTGGCGCAACGGATCACCGCTGAGGCCCCCCGCCTCCTGGGCAAGGCTGCGGCCGGTTTGACTGAGCACCCGCTGACCCAACCCAAGCCGATCGAGACTCGTGTTGACGGCGATCACACCGGCGAGCCCCTCTTCATAGGCCAGGCGGGCGATGCCATCGATGGCGTCATCTTCGAGATCCGGTGCGATCTTCACCAGCAATGGCGGACAGCCCGGCAGCCTGCGCAAACGTTCCACCAGTCGTCGCAGCTGAGTTGCGTCCTGCAGGTCGCGAAGACCAGGGGTGTTCGGCGAACTGACATTGATCACCGCATAGTCGGCCAGTGGTGCCAGCATTTCCAGCGAAGAGGCATAGTCATCAGCTGCAAGCTCCAGCGGCGTCACCTTCGATTTACCGAGATTGATCCCCAGCACGGCAGGTCGCTGGCCGCGAGGCGGGAGAGCCTGTCGCTCGAGGGTGCGACGCAGCTCCTCTGCACCTTTGTTGTTGAAACCCATGCGGTTCAGTGCCGCGCGCTCCTGGGCCAGACGAAACAGCCGCGGCCGGGGATTGCCAGGCTGGCCATGCCAGGTGACGGTGCCGACTTCGGCAAACCCGAAACCAAAACGATCCCAGACCCCAGCGGCAACACCGTTTTTATCAAAACCAGCCGCAAGCCCCACAGGGTTGCTGAAACGGCATCCAAATAACACCTGCTCCAAGCGCAGGTCACGGCGTGTCAGTTCAGCCGCCACACCATCAAGGACACCGGACAAACCCGGCCACTGACGGCGAAGACTGCACTGACCCAGCGCCTGAAGGGCAGCACGGCTGAGCTGTTCAGCATCCACGCCTTCGTCTTTGGCCAGCACAGGTCCCAACCAGCGCCGATAGAAACCTGCGGTGGACATCACCCCGGACGATGACGGCTGGGTCATCTGGGTTCCTCGATCTATCTCGATCCTGCCTCGGCGCGGCGCAGCCGCCAGCAATCACCCTCGGCCGGTTCCACCAGCCAATCACGCCAGCTCCAGGTCTGTTGTCGTTCAGCCAGGCGCGTCAGCGGTTGCTCTACCAGCTGGGCTAGTTCCACCAGGGATAGGGCATATCCACCAGCAGCCAAACGATCAGCCAGTTCCAGCCTGGTAAGCAGCTGTTGCAGGGATTCCGGGGCTAAGTCATCTGCCCGCATTTGTGGTCCATCCGCTGTTCCGCCCAGTTGCGAGGGGGCAGTTTGAGACGGTCGACCAAGCCGCGGCGATGTCCCCTTGGAGAAAGCCACCGCGATCTGATCGACCCGATCGTTATCCGGGTCACCGCTGTGACCTTTCACGTAGCTCAGCGGCACATCCGAAAGGCGGGCAGCGTCGAGGGATTGCCAGAGGTCCTGATTGAGCACGGGTTTGCCCGCTGCGGTTTTCCAGCCCTTGCGTTTCCAACCCGCCATCCATGAGCCCAGGCCATCGATCAGGTACTTGCTGTCGGTCCGCAGGGTGAGATCGGGATGACGAGGCAGCTCCGCCAGCCTTTCCAACATGGCCAGCGCTGCCTGCAGCTCCATGCGGTTGTTGGTGGTGGCAGGGTCGGCACCGCCGAACTCCTCCACACTGCCGTCCTCAAAGCGGATCAAGGCCCCCCAGCCTCCAGGGCCAGGGTTACCGCTGCAGGCACCGTCGGTGGCAGCGGCCACAACGCGACCTCTCTGTTCAGCCTCAGCCATTGGTCACCCCACGCCTTCTTCGGTACAACACGGTTCTTGAACACCCAGGAGGATTGGGCCATGGGCCGAACCTACTTCCGCAAAGCTGCGCTGAGTGCTGCTGCCGTGGGACTGGCGGCAATGGCCGGGAGCCTGCCTGGATGGGCCCGGGCCCTGTTCGACAGCAGTCCGCTACAAGAAGAACGTTTCGCAATCCTGGCCCAGGCGGTAGGACGAGATCGCTGGAAGCTTCTGGTGCTGGAACAGATCAAAGCCAGGCCACTCTGCTGGGAAGAACGTCAAGACGGACTGATGAACCCTGCTCTGAACAACTTCGATTTCACAGGAATCTGCAGTCGCTACCTGGACAGCAACGGCTACTCCCTGCGCACGTCCGGCAAGGATGTCGACAAGCGCTATCGCCTGCGTCTGAAGCAAAGCAGAAACGGTCTGGCATTGCAGGCGATGGACTCTGTGCACGGTGGCGGCACAACGGTGGCAAGAGCCAGCAAAGTCCGCAGGGATAAAAACGCCTTTGTCAAACTCACGCTAGAGCCGGGCTGGTCGCTCGAACGCCGCAGCTACAAAGGACGCACCCTGAGCCACGTGTATTTCTCCAATACGAAGCCGATGAACACGCTGATCGCTGCCAACAAGGCGAAACCGTTTGATCGAAGCCTGACCTTCACCGCCAGCCTGCCCAAACCGCCTTCACAGCCAGGTGGACCGGTCCGCCTGACGGTGATTCCCTTCCGACCCTGAACCGACACCTAACCGAAGGACAGTTGACAGAGCGCCCCAGCACAACGCGCAATGTCCAAAGCAATTTTTTACTTTGTCGAAGTGTGAGGAGTGGAAAACGCTTCTTCCGGGTCGAAACAAGGACAGACTCCGGTAACGCGTTTCACTTCAGAGCTCTGCCTACGGCAGAGCTTTTTTTTGTACAACCAGACCCGGCTGGTTGCAATCATCCAGACAAGAAAAAACCGACCCGAAGGTCGGTATGGATTGAAGGGAAGGAATCGGCAAGCGCAGGCCGCCGATCCAACAACATCACTTGAGAGTGACCTTGCCGCCAACCTCTTCAATGGCCTTCTTGAGGGCTTCGGCGTCGTCCTTGGAGACACCTTCTTTGATGGTCTTCGGAGCAGCCTCGACCATGGCCTTGGCATCGCCCAGGCCAAGGCCTGTGGCTTCGCGTACAGCCTTGAGGACCTTGATCTTGGCGGAAGCATCGAAGCTATCCAGCACAACATCAAATTCGGTCTTTTCTTCAGCGGCCTCGCCACCACCACCAGCGGCAGCGCCGGGGGCAGCCATCACCACACCCGCGGATGCGGCAGCGGAGACGCCGAAGGCCTCTTCGATCTGCTTGACAAGCTCGGAAGCTTCAAGCAGCGAAAGGGACTTCAACGATTCGAGGATTTCGTCGGTTTTTGCAGACATGGTTGGGATTCAGCAACAGATCAAAAAAACAGTCGGGTCGAAGACGTTCAGCTTTCGCCGGAATCGGCGTGCTGCTTGAGCGCCCGAGCAAGACCGGAGGGAACCTCGTTGATGCCCACAGCCACCTTGGTGGCAACGGCATTGATGGAACCAGCGATCTGAGCCATGAGCACTTCCTTGGTGGGAAGGTCACCGATGGCCTTGATCTCGTCCTGAGACAGGAGCTTGCCTTCGAAAAGGCCACCCTTGGTTTCGGACTTCTTGGTGTCCTTCTGAAAAGCCTGAAGGGCTTTCACTGCACCGCCGATATCGCCCTTAACAAGGACGAAAGCGTTGGTACCGCTCAGAAGGGGATCGAGGTTGGACCAAGCACTATCACCATCAATGGCAAGACGCATCAAGGTGTTTTTGGTCACCTTGCAAACGCCGTTGCTGGCCCGAAGACGAGTCCTCAGATCAGACATTTCCTTGATGGAGAGACCCTGATAATCCAGGACCAATGCCATTTCGGCCTCACCGAGGAGCTGCTTGAGCTCTTCGACGATCTGTTGCTTGCTCTCCAGAGTGCGGCCCATAGGATTTGGATCGGATCGGGGGAACAAGCTGGACACACGGCCGTTCAGTGCTCTCGAAGGAGACGAGGCCGCGTATCGATCCAATCCCATGAGGGAGCAAAATCGTCGCGTCTGCCTCGGCAGGACTTATGCATCTGGAACGGTTGATAACAACCGCTTGAAGCAACCTGCTGTCTTTGGCCGGGCGCGTGCCCGTTGTCTAGCTTTCGCCAGCATTCAAACTTACAACAAAGCCCCCACCGCAGTGGAGGCTGGCTGGCATCAGGCTGGGATTGGCTGGATCAACCCTCTTTGTTGATGTCCTGAAGGGCTGAGATATCCACTTCCACCGAAGGACCCATCGTGGAGGTCACATAGAGGCTCTTCCAATAACGACCCTTTGCACCGCTGGGCTTGTTGCGGTCAATGGTCTCCTGAAGCATTTTCAGGTTGTCGAGCAGGTTGGCAGCATCAAAGCTGGCCTTACCGAAACGCACGTGCACAATGCCGGTGCGGTCAGCACGGAATTCCAGCTTGCCAGCCTTAAAATCCTTGATGGCGGCTGCCAAATCGGTAGTCACGGTACCGGCTTTGGGGTTGGGCATCAGACCACGGGGGCCGAGCACACGACCCAGCTTGGCCACTTTGGGCATCATGTCTGGGGTGGCGATCAGCAGGTCGAAGTTCATCTCCCCCTTGCTGATGGTGTTGACCAGATCCTCATCGCCTGCGAGCTCAGCGCCGGCTGCTTTGGCGGCTGCAACCTTCTCACCACTGGTGACAACGGCGATTCGCACGGTCTGACCGGTGCCGTGAGGCAGTGCCACGGTGGTGCGCAGCTGCTGATCGGTGTATTTGGGGTCGATCCCGAGACGCACATGCGCCTCCATGGTCTCGTCGAACTTGGCGTTGGCGTTGTCCTTGACCAGCTGAATGGCTTCAAGCGGCTCATATGCGCGCTCTTCAACCTTGGTGACGAGGCTGGCCAGGCGTTTTGAAAGTTTTGGCATGGCTTAGATGGGGTTCAGACGACCGCAAGGTCTCCCCCTGAAGAAATTGGAAGTGAGCAATGACTGGCGCTCGTGCGTCAGTCGCTGATGGCGACGCCCATGTTGCGAGCAGTGCCTTCGATGATGCGCATGGCCGACTCAACGCTGGTGCAGTTAAGGTCGGGCAGCTTGGTCTTGGCGATCTCCTCAAGCTGGGATCGCTTGATGGAGCCAACGCTTCCCTTGGCGGACTCTCCGGAACCTTTATCGATTCCAGCAGCCTTGGTGATCAGCACAGACGCTGGGGGCGTCTTGGTGATGAAGGTGAAACTGCGGTCTTCAAAGACCGAGATCTCCACCGGAATCACGAACCCGGCTTTTTCCTGGGTACGGGCGTTGTACTCCTTGCAGAACGCCATGATGTTGACCCCGTGCTGACCGAGGGCAGGACCCACGGGCGGTGCAGGGTTGGCTTTGCCGGCCTGAAGGGCCAGCTTGATCACAGCTACGACTTTCTTGGCCATCGGCGGACGGAGTTGAACATCTGCGGATCACCTGGCCCTCGGGGCAGGTGCGGCGGGGTGAAGAACCACCCCTCAGGCCGCCCTCCGCAGGGAGACGGCCGCCGCTCATATCAGTTCTGCTTGCTCACCTGGGAAAACTCGAGTTCGACCGGTGTCTCACGGCCAAAAATGGAGAGGAGTGCCTTGAGCTTGCTGCGCTCACCCGACACCTCGATGACCTCACCCTGGAAATCCTTGAACGGACCGGCAGTGACCAAAATCTGATCACCCTCTGTTAGATCGACTTTGACAACCGTCTTCTTCTCAGCAGCACGTTTGAAGATGCGGTCGACTTCCTGGCGACTCAACGGCCGTGGCTTGATGTGACCACGGGCTTTACCGGTGGCACGACGATCTTCCGCACCAACAAAGTTGATGACGTTTGGGGTGCTGCGCACGGCCATCATCGTGTCTTCATCCAGCACCATGCGCACAAGCACATAGCCGGGGAACACTTTCTCCTCAGTGGACTGGCGGCTGCCGTCTTTCTTGATTTTGACCGCAGGCGTTTCGGGAATCTCGATCTCAAGGATGCGATTGCTCACACCGAGCGTCACAGCCCGCTGCTCCAGCGTGGCCTTCACCTTTTTCTCGCAACTTGATGCCACCTGAACCGCATACCAGCGGGCTACACCCGTGCGGATTGTGGGGGTTTCGAGGGAGCCCTCTTCTCCGTCATTGGGCGCCGGAAGATCAAGCACCTCAGTGGAGTCCGACTGGCTTTGATCGAGATCAGACACGAGGCAGGGCAGGAGCGAAGGATGAACTGGGGAAATGCACCGGATCGGACCGGAGTAGGAGTCAGCGGAACACCTGGGATGCAGCCCAGCCGTAGAAGCGACTCAGAGCGGCAATCGCCGCAGCGGAGAGGCTCACCATCAGGATCACGGCAATGGATTCGCTGAACAGCTGTTGTCGGCTGGGCCAGACCACAAGCTTCAACTCTTCGAAGGTGGCTTGCAGAAAACCGCCCTTTTTCTCAGGCTGTTCAGGGCCTGATGAGGGGGGCGTCGTCGCTGCTGTGGTGTCCTCGGAAGTGGGGCTGGTCACGGATGACGGATCAAAAAGTCGTCTGGGCCGGTGCTGACGGCGGCTTTGAAGGCACGTGACAGCAATTAAACATCCTACCGGACGCCTCAATAAGACGTTATTCAGGTGCGAAGAGGAAAGGGTCGCTGGCAGTCGCCCCAGCCCGCACGCGAACCGCCTGAGCACCGCTAAAACGCTCCTCCAGCAACTCAGTCGCCAGGGGATTCTCCAGTCGACGACGCAGCACCCTTCGCAAAGGCCTCGCTCCATACTCCGGCTCATAACCGAGGCTCACGATCGCTTCAATCACACTTTCCTCAACGCGCAGCTCCAGCCCTTGCTCTCTCAGCAGCGTGGCCAAATCAGCCAACTGCAGGCGCACAATCTTGTTGAGATCATCGAGTCCAAGAGGTTGAAACCGGATCACTTCGTCGATGCGGTTCAGGAATTCAGGCCGAAAATGTCGCCCCAGGGCTTCATCCACAGCCCCATCCAGAGCGGATGGATCAATCGGTGCTCCCGCTTCTCTGTCCTGGCGGGCTGATTCGAGAATGGCCCGACTGGCCAGATTGCTGGTCATCACGATCACGGTGTGGCGAAAATCGACCGTGCGCCCCTGCGAATCGCTGAGACGTCCATCATCCAGCACCTGCAACAGCACGTTGAACACATCAGGGTGAGCCTTCTCCACCTCATCCAGAAGCAGCAGAGCGTAAGGACGACGGCGCACCGCTTCGGTCAGCTGCCCTCCTTCCTCGTAACCGACATAACCGGGGGGGGCACCGAGTAAGCGCGCGACCGCGTTGCGCTCCATGAATTCGCTCATGTCGAGGCGCACCATCGACTCCTCCTCATCGAACAGTTGGCCAGCGAGAGCCTTGGCCAGTTCGGTCTTGCCCACACCTGTCGGCCCCAGAAACAGAAATGAACCCACGGGGCGCCGGGGATCCTTCATGCCAGCTCTGGCCCTGCGAATCGCCGCGGCCACAGCCCCTACGGCATCGGACTGGCCGATGACACGCTCCCCAAGGCGCTGATCAAGCTCCAGCAGCTTCTGACGTTCGCCTGCCAGCAGACGCTGGATGGGAATCCCTGTCCAACGTGCCACCACATCGGCAATATCCTCGGCTTCCACCTGCTCCCTGAGCAGAGCCGTGCCGTCTTGCTGCGCTTTCTTGAGCGCCTCCTCTAGGTCATTGCGACGCTGCTGAAGACGATGCAGCTGGTCGTACTGAAGGCGCGCAGCTTCTTCTAGATCGCCCTGTCGCTCTGCTTCAGCAACGGCATGGCGGAGATCCTCATCCTCCTGCAGCAGTTGACGAAGTTCCTGAAGCTGTTCCCGCTCTGCCTGCCAGCGCTCGCGCAGCTGAGTGAGCTGAGACGAGGCCTCAAGTCGCTGGCGCTGAAGCTGCACACGCTCCGATTCAGGAGCCTGCTCTGCCGCGAGTACGGCCAGCTCCACTCGACGCAGATCCATCTCGGCGTCCTCCACCACCTGGGGCTTGGACGTCACATCCATCTTGAGTTGTGCCGCCGCTTCGTCAATCAGATCGATGGCCTTGTCTGGCAAGCAACGGTCACTGATGTAGCGATCGGCAAGGCGTGCGGCAGCTGTCACCGCGGCGTCGGTGATCGTCACGCCGTGATGCAGCTCATAGCGCTCCTTCACGCCCCTCAGAATCTCGACGCTGTGGTCGATGGAAGGCTCGGAGATCTGCACCTGCTGAAAGCGACGGTTCAGAGCTGGATCCTTCTCCACTGTGCGGCGGTAATCCTCTGGCGTGGTTGCAGCAATACAACGCAGATCGCCTCTGGCCAGAGCAGGCTTGAGCAGGCTGCCTGCGTCGGCGCTAGAGCGGTCGCTGTTGACCACGGTGTGCAATTCATCGATGAACAACACCACTCCAGCCTCAGGATCACTCACCTCCTGCAGCACCTCTCGCAGGCGCTCCTCGAACTGCCCCCGAAATTTGGCGCCAGCGATCAGAGCACCCACATCCAAAGCCACAAGCCGCAATCCCTGAAGCGATTCCGGAACTTCACCGGCAACGATGCGTTGGGCCAGCAGCTCGGCGATGGCCGTCTTGCCCACCCCGGGCGCTCCGATCAGAACCGGATTGTTCTTGCCCCGACGCGAGAGCACCTTGATCAAGCTGCGGATCTCGCTATCACGGCCGACCACAGGATCCAGAAGGCCCTGCGCCGCGGCGGCAGTGAGGTCACGGGCGTAACGATCCAGCGCCATGGGCTCCTGAGCATTGGCCAGGTCAAGCGCCGAATCATCAACGGGATCCAACGTGCCGAGCCCGGTCTGCACAGGGTCGGGCAATGACTGAACGGGTGGAACGGCAGGAGTGGGCACTGCTGAACGGATGACGGGAACAGGAGGACTGATCGCTGGAGAGGCAGCGGATGGGGTGGGTCTGCGCAGTTCGGCCTCAAGGCGATCGGCCGGCAAGCCGAAACGAGACAGCAGATCAGCGCCGATCCGGGGGTCACGGCCGATGGCGATCAACACATGCGACACATCGATTAGCCTTGAACCCCAGAGGCCACGCACCCTGTCGGCCGCCTCGAGCAAGGTCTCAAGGTCTTCGCCGACAAACAGCTCATCACCTCGCGCCATGGGCTGGTCTTCCAGAAAGCCCTCGAGCTGATCGAGCAACTGGTCTTGAGGCAGAGGCAATGCGGCCACGTCCGCCTCAAAGCGTGGATCACTGAACAGAGCCTGGAGCAAATGCTCCACATCCAGATCACCGTGTCGCCAGCGACGGGCTGAATCCTGGGCGGAGAGCAACAGCTCCCAGGCGTCGTCGCTGAAACGGTCTGGCTCCACCGTGAGACTGGCTGGAGGTTGAGGGGTCACGCCGAAATCGGATGTCATCGCGGGCGACTCCACTCAAGCGGCCGTCGATCGGGACGCAAGCTCAATCAGCTCCACCTTGTAGCCATCGGGGTCCTCCAGAAAAGCGATCACCGTGCTGCCGTGCTTCATCGGGCCCGGTGCGCGCACGAGCCTTCCACCGCGCTCAGCGATCCCAGAACAGGTGGCACGGATGTCCTGAACCCCGAGAGCGATGTGGCCATATCCATCACCCAGGTTGTAGTGCTCGGTGTCCCAGTTGTGCGTGAGCTCCAGCACGGTGTGATCCTTTTCGTCGCCATAGCCCAGAAAGGCCAGTGTGAAACGACCGGAGGCATAGTCCTTGCGACGAAGCAACTGCATGCCCAGGACATCGGTATAAAAAGCGAGCGATCGCTCGAGATCACCAACCCGAAGCATGGTGTGCAACATGCGCATGATCGGGGTCAATCGCTGTCACCAGCATGGTGCATCCCCAAGATCAGCGGTAGTGCAGCAGCAAGCTTCGTGGCCCGCTAGCGGGGATGCGGAATCAGCGTTTCAGGGGGACCCATAGGATCGCCAAGTCTTTGATCCGCATCACGTGTTCGATTCCCTCGACCTCGTCATCGACACCATCGTGGCCCGTGAGGTGCTCGACTCCCGCGGAAATCCAACGGTGGAAGCCGAGGTCTTGCTGGAAGGTGGAGCCAGTGGTCGGGCCATCGTGCCCAGTGGTGCCAGCACCGGTGCCCACGAAGCCCACGAGCTGCGCGACGGCGGCGATCGCTACATGGGCAAGGGCGTCATCCAAGCCGTCAATCACATCGAAGAGCGCATTGCCCCCGCCCTCTGTGGACTCTCTGCCCTGGATCAGGCAGCCGTGGACGCAGCGATGTTGGAACTCGACGGCAGCGACAACAAATCCAGCCTCGGCGCCAACGCAATCCTGGCGGTGAGCATGGCCAATGCCCGCGCAGCCGCCAATGGTCTTGGACTCCCGCTCTACCGCTATCTGGGCGGACCCATGGCCACGCTGTTGCCGGTGCCGCTGATGAACGTGATCAACGGTGGCGAGCACGCCGCCAACAGCCTCGATTTCCAGGAATTCATGCTGGTTCCCCATGGCGCCCCAAACTTCCGAGAGGCGCTGCGCATGGGCACCGAAGTGTTCCACACCCTGAAGGGACTGCTCAAGGACAAAGGCATGAGCACCTCCGTGGGTGATGAGGGAGGCTTCGCGCCTGATCTGGGCAACGTGGAAGCGGGCGAGATTCTGGTGGAAGCGATTGAAAAGGCTGGCTACAAGCCAGGCGATCAGATTGCTTTGGCTCTGGATGTTGCCAGTACCGAATTCTTCGAAAATGGTCGTTATGCCTTTGATGGCGGCAGCTACGACAGCGCTCAAATGGTCGACCAACTTGAACAGTTGGTTGAGAAGTTCCCCATCGTTTCAATCGAGGACGGCCTTGCTGAAGACGACTGGGAGGGATGGAAACTGCTGACCGAGCGGCTCGGTGGCAAGGTGCAACTGGTGGGTGACGACCTGTTCGTGACCAACACCAAGCGGTTGCAACAGGGCATCGACAGCGACACCGCCAACTCGATCCTGATCAAGGTGAACCAGATTGGTTCTCTCACCGAAACGCTGCAGGCCATCGACCTCGCCGGTCGGTCGGGATACACCAGCGTGATCAGCCACCGCAGCGGTGAAACCGAAGACACAACCATCGCCGATCTCTCTGTCGCCACCCGGGCTGGCCAGATCAAAACCGGCTCTCTGAGCCGCAGTGAGCGAATTGCCAAATACAACCAGCTGCTGCGCATTGAGGACGAACTGGGCAGCCAGGCTGTCTATGCCGGTGCCGTCGGCCAGGGCCCTCGCGGCAAAGCTTGAATCAGTTCATCAGAAGGCAATGAAGCTGCCATTCACTCTTTCATTCGGAGGGTGAATGGCATTTTGATGATGTTTGAAGCAAAGATTCCAAATCAATCAGACAAGAGCAAGAGGACATTTGAAGCCATCAGCAAGACCATTGCATCAACAAATCACGACTACCGTGGACAGGTCAAACAAACACTTAGACCTGTTCGCCAAAAACAATCAAAATCAAAACTACTGTTTTTCGCACCAAATACCATCAAATAATTAAGCAAATCGCTTGAATTGTTCAGTTCAAAATAATCAGAACTTGGCAATCAACTCGATTTAACCTTGTGAAGACGACAAGGATTCCATGCGGGCATCCTTGCGAAGTTTGACCTGAAGCTTGAGCCAGCCCATCCCGACCGGGACAGCCGCACCCAGTGGCAGCAGAGCCCAGAGCGGACGAACGCTGGCACCTATTATTGCCGCCGCCAGAGCCAGGCCTCCGAGCAGCACCGACTGACCAATGGAATGCTGAGCGGTGACCATGCGGCGGAACTGACGATCCGATTCACCCATGCGGATCTGGAGCTGCAGATCACCCTGTTCGAGTCGCTCGAGACTTTCATCCAAGCGACGGGGAATCCCTACGGCCCGAGAACTCAGGGCACCCACCTGACGGCCAAGTTCATTGAAGAGATCATTGGAACCGGATCCACTGGAAGTCATAAGAGGCAGCAGATAAGGCTTAGCAATCCCCACCAGGCTAAAGCCGGGATCGAGGCTGCGTCCCACGCCCTCAAAAGTCGACAGCGCTCGCATCACAAAGATCAGCTCCACCGGCAGACGAAACGGTTGGCCATAAACCAGCTCGTAGAGATCTCCCGACAATTTGTCGATCACTGAAGCGCTGAAGGGAGGAGTGAGTGCATCCCGCAGCATCAGACGAACCAGACGCCGCACAGGCCCGAGATCCACATCTGCGGCGATCACACCAGCCACCTGCATCTCCTCCACCAGAGCCGATGCATCGCGGGACGCAGCTGCCCGAACCATGGAACCCAGCCGTCGTCTCAACCGCTCGGACAGCTGCCCCATCATTCCGAAGTCGTAGTAGATCAGGGCACCATCACTGGCAACCGCCAGGTTTCCGGGATGGGGATCGGCGTGAAAAAAACCGAAACGCACCAACTGCTGCAGGTAGCTGGCGGCACCGATCTCAGCGACCTCACTGGGATCAATACCCGCCGCCAGTAGTTCAGGACGGTTGTTGATCTTGATGCCCGGCAGGTAATCGAGGCAAAGGACCTGACGGGTGCTCAGTTCCCAGATCACGCCGGGAACACGAATGCGGGGATCATCCAGAAACTGTTGACGAAAGCGGGCGGCATGCTGGGCTTCCAGACGAAAATCCAACTCACGCAACAACACGCGCCGGCATTCCTGGGCGATTGCCACCCAGTCACGACCTCGGCCCCATTGCGGATGACGCTGCAGCACAGATGCCACCTGTTGCATCACCTCCAGGTCAAGTCGGAACAGCGACTCCAGACCGGGGCGTTGAATCTTGAGCACCACCTGACGACCACTGCGCAGGCTGGCTCGATGCACCTGAGCCAACGATGCAGCTGCAAGAGGGTTCTCATCGAGATCAATGATCTCCGCACAGCGCGCACCCAGCTCGGATTCCAACAGAGCCTGGGCCTGATCAAACGGAAAAGCCGGAACCTTGTCCTGCAGATCAGCCAGTTCAGCGACCCAGCCTGAAGGCAGCACATCAGGACGTGCCGAAAGCAATTGACCAAGCTTGATGAACGCCGAACCGAGATCGAGCAATTCCCTGGTCAGCCAGCGGGCGCGCTGCTGCTGACGGGTCTGACGACGCTCCGCAGATACCCCGCCTGGGTATGTCCAGCCACAGCTGTCCCACCAAAGCAGGAACAGCAGCACCAACACCGTGCGCCAAATGCGCAGTGCTCTCAACCCCCTGCGCCAAGGGAGAGGGCGCGCCCGCCAACGACTCAAGACCGTTCCTCCAAGCGCGTGCTCAAGTCAGCAACCTGGGCACGCAGCCGATCGATGCGCTGCTGCAGCGACTCAGGCTCCGTGCCAGAGCGATCAGCTGCGGATGCCGAACGGGGCTGGTCCTCGTGTTGCAAACGTTCGGCTTCTGCCTTCACCTCTTCCTGGAACAGATCCCATTCCTGCCGAATGCGCTCAGGCGCATCCTGAACAGCGACAGCAACACCCGCAGCTGCATCAGCCACACCCTCACCCACCCGGGCGATCAGACGATTCATCGCCGCTCTCAACAGGGCGTCCGGAGGAGTCATGACCTGACTAGCGATGTAGAAACTGTGGCAGATCCGCCGACAGGGTTGTGACCAAGCTCAGGGTGTCGCTGGTGGAGTGGCCGGTGGTGCTTTGAAGATGAGCGACTCATCAATGGCTGGTTGCGCTGGAGTGACCGCAGGCTCAGGAGTGGCTACAGCGGCAGGTTCCGGCGCAACTTGAACAGAAGGCTCAATGGCAGGGTCTGTGGCAGCCGCCGGTTCAGGCGCAACCGGATCAGCGTTGGGAGTCAAGACCGCAGCGGGCTGAGCCCCATCGGAACTCTCCGGCTGGTCAACATCCAGAGCAGGTGCCGCCAATGGTGCAGCCGTGGACACTGGCTGCTCTCGATCCGTCCCAGGCTCTGGCACAACTGCCTGCTGCGCTTGCTCACGCTGCTTCGCCTGCTTGGCGATGGCCTCGGCCTGTTCATTGGCCTTGCGCTGCTCAGCATCCAGAGCCTCCTGCGCAGCAACGTCCCCCATCAAGGGTTGATCAGCGCCATACCGACGTCTCAACCCATCCAAGCTTTCTCCAGGAAAGCTGTTCTGGCGAAACGTGGCCTGCTGAGGCTTGTCCAAGGCCTGCCGCATCAGCACCACCCGCTGGGTGATGCCATAACCGAGAGCAAAACAAGCGCCCGCCAACAGAGGACCAACCCAATAACGAGGCCTCCTGGACCGCTTCTGATCAGAGGTGGTCGTGGTCATCGCTCTGGCAAGTACGAACAACACCGAAAAGTCGGCGCAGCCCATCTTCGCCTCTGATCACCGGTTCTCCATCACCTCGCTTGTTTGATCAAGTTGTGTAATCGGCGTTGATGCGCACGTATTGATCAGACAGATCACACCCCCAGGCACGACCTTGGCCAGAACCGGAGCCGATCAGCAGGCGGATCACCACAGCGTCATCGTCCAAGTAGCGGCCGGAAGCCCGCTCTTGCAGGTAGGACGACGCCGCAGCCCGATCAAAGCCAAGCGGCTGACCGTTCTCCATCAAATGATGCTGGCCGATCCAGAGAGAAACCGCCTGCGCATCAAAGGCCACTCCCGAGCGCCCAGCCGCCGCCACGATGCGGCCCCAGTTGGGATCACGCCCGTGCACAGCCGTTTTCACCAGCGATGATCCACACACGGTGCGAGCCATCTGCAAAGCGTCTGCTTCTGATGCGGCTCCCTCCACCCGCACTTCGATCAGGCAGGTTGCACCCTCTCCATCTCGAGCGATCGAACGCGCCAGGTGTTGAGCGACCAGGGTTACTCCCTGTTCCAGCCAACCGAGCTGATGGGCCAGCAGAGGTTCACCTGCAGCAAAGGCCAGAAAAGTGTCGTTGGTGCTGGTGTCGCCATCCACGGTGATGGCATTGAACGATCGCTGAACGGCTCTGCGAACCATGGCCCGCCAGGCCTCAACTGGCACTCCGACATCACAGGTGAGATAGCCGAGCATCGTGGCCATATTCGGGTGAATCATTCCCGAACCTTTGGCCATCCCGCCAATGCGCACTCTGCGGCCTTCAATCTCGGCCTCAACAGCGATCTGCTTCTCCACCAAATCCGTGGTGAGAATCGCCGTCGCAGCCGCCGAACCGCCATCGACTGCCAGAGCCTCCACAAGCGGATCCAGACCAGCCAGCAACAACTGCATGGGGATTGGAACGCCGATGACACCCGTCGAACAGATCAGAACCTGGTCAGTCGACAGGCCCAGCCGGTCTGCCAGAACCTGAGTGGCGCGCTGGCTATCGATCAGACCACGGTCTCCGGTGCAGGCATTGGCCTGACCGGAATTGATCAGCACAGCCCTGCAACATCCCTCGCTGGCTTGCAAGCGCTCAGCACAGAGATCCACGCAGGCCGCCCGCACCATTGAGGTGGTGAAAGTACCGGCACAGACGGCACCCTGCGGCGCCATCACCAGAGCCAGATCCGGCTTTCCAGAGTCCTTGAGACCAGCTGTCATGCCGGACGCTTGAAAGCCAGTGGGGGCGGTGATGCCCCCATCCACTGGAGTCCAATCTGAGGACAACCAGCTAGCAGCGGCAACCACGGATCGACGCGAGAGACTGAATGCATCCTGCCGCCGCGCCATGCCTTGCCAACGCCGGATCGGCCTCACCGGTGGCATCGCCTCTGGCAAGAGCAGCGTTGGCCAATGGCTAAAGGGTCAAGGGATCCCCGTTCTGGATGCCGACCTCTATGCCCGTCAAGCCCTTGCGCCCGGCCAAGCCGCCAGCCATGCAGTGATGGCCCGTTACGGGAATGACGTCATCAGCGCTGGATCAGAACCAGAGTCTGCTGAGCTCGACCGCGCGGCCTTAGGCGCCATCGTCTTCTCGGATCCAACTCAGCGGCAATGGCTGGAAGAGCTCGTGCACCCTCTGGTGCGAAAGGAATTCGAAAGCAACCTGAATCGCCTGGTATCGGAACCCATCGTGGTCCTGATGATTCCCCTTCTGTTCGAAGCCGGTCTCGACAACCTATGCACCGAGGTGTGGGTCGTGCATTGCTCGCCTGAACAACAGCGCCAACGGCTGATTGATCGCAATGGACTGACTGTCGAAGATGCGGATCAACGGATCCAATCGCAGTGGCCCCTGGCGAAGAAAGTCAGATTGGCGGATCAAGTGATCGATAACAGCGGTGAGACTGAAAGCTGGATTAGCCAGGCTTTTCGGCTTCTGGCAGCAGGCTGAATGCGTCCCCAGCCAGTGATCACCCCTTGAGTTTTTGGCTGAGGATCTGGTTGGCAAGCTTGGGATCTGCCTTGCCACCAGTCTTTTTCATCAGCTGGCCCACAAAAAAGCCCTGAAGCTTGGTCTTACCGCCACGGAACGCCTCAACCT
Organism: Synechococcus sp. AG-673-A03; assembly: GCA_003211275.1. GTDB lineage: Bacteria > Cyanobacteriota > Cyanobacteriia > PCC-6307 > Cyanobiaceae > Synechococcus_C. The sequence continues at coordinate 33,431 of QCTE01000002.1, forward strand.
CATCGGGATGAGCCGCGAGCAGCTCTTCAACGATGGCGGTGATTGCTCCAGGGTCGCTGATCATTCCCAACCCACGCTCATCCACGATCGCCTTGGGTGAACCGCCCTTTTCGAGCAGTTCAGGGAGGATTTCCTTGGCAATCTTGCCGCTGATCTTGCCGCCGTCGATCAGCTTCACCATCTCCGCCAGCTGATCAGGACGGAAAGGCAGTTCGGCGTAACTCAGCCGGTTGCTGTTCACATAAGCAGCAATGTCGCCTGTGATCCAGTTGGCTGAGAGCTTGGCGTCAGCACCGCCACTCACCACGGCCTCGAAGTAATCGGCCATCGGACGCTCATCGGTGAGCACGCGAGCGTCGTACTGAGACAGACCCAGATCATCGGCATAGCGATGCCGCTTTGCGGCTGGCAACTCAGGCAGTTCCGCCCTCCACGCCTCACGCTGTTCAACGCTCACTTCGATGGGCCCCAGATCAGGATCGGGGAAATAGCGGTAATCGCTGGCCCCTTCCTTGCTGCGCATGCTCTTGGTGAGCTGCTTGCCCTCATCCCAGAGACGGGTCTCCTGAACAATCGGCTCGCCGCTCTCATAGGCCTTGATCTGGCGCTGGATCTCGTATTCGCAGGCCTTCTGAATCGCGGAGAAGGAGTTCATGTTCTTGATCTCCACCTTGGTGCCGAAGGGGGCATCCGGCCCGCGGCGCACGGAGATGTTCACGTCGCAGCGCAGCGATCCCTCCTGCATGTTGCCGTCGCTCACTCCGATGTAACGCACAATCCGACGGACTTCCGACGCGTATTCAGCTGCTTCACGACCCGTGCGTAAATCCGGCTTACTGACGATTTCAGCGAGCGCCACTCCAGCACGGTTGTAATCCACCAACGAATGGGTGGATCCCGCCAGACGATCACTGCCAGCGTGCACGAGCTTGCCCGCATCTTCCTCCATATGCAGGCGCTCGATGCCAATTTTTTTGAGGTAGGTGTCCTTACCTTTTTCAGCCACCTCCACCTCGATCCAACCCTCTTCGGCGATCGGCTCGTCGTATTGAGTGATTTGGTAATTCTTCGGGAGATCGGGATAGAAATATTGCTTGCGATCGAACTTGCAGTGCTCCGCAACGTTCAGATTCAGGCCCATCGAAGCCTTGACCGCATACTCGAGCACCTTCTTGTTCAACACCGGCAGCGTTCCCGGCAGTCCACAGACCACCGGATCAATATGGGTGTTGGGATCATCTCCAAAGGTGGTGGAAGCTGCCGTGAAAATCTTGCTGTCGGTGCCCAGCTGCACATGGGTTTCAAGACCGATCACGGCTTCCCAAGCACCCTCAGCAGCCATCTGTGAACTCCATCCCTGCGCTGATCCTATGGAAGCGACTCACAATGCAGATGTATTGACCAGCAGTCATGGGCAGTCATCGCTGGCATCAACGGCTCTGGGCCGTCCTGGCGATCCTGCTGGTCTCCCTGCTGACGATTGGGCTTCCATCACTCTCAATGCAACGGCAGCAGGTGCCCCTGCGCGTGCAGTTGCGCTGGCTTCCTCAGGCCCAGTTCGCAGGCTTCTATGTGGCCAAGGACCATGAATTCTTCCGGCGCGAAGGCCTCAGCGTCTCTCTGGAACCGGGAGGTCCCTCGGTGAATGGCTTGCAGCGGCTTCGCGATGGTGAGGTTGATGTCACCATTGCCTGGACGTCGGATGCGCTGGACATGCGCCGTCAGGGAGCGCAGCTGGTGAATGTGGCGCAGCTGCTGCAGCGTCCGGGAACGATGCTGGTGTGTAGCGCAGCATCAGGTGTCAAGGAGGCTGCCGATCTGAAGGGGAAGCGCGTTGGCACCTGGTTTCTCGGGGATGAATTCGATGTCGGGTACTGGTTGCAGCGCTATGGGCTCGGGTTGGATGCCGTGAGGCTGGTTGAGCAAAAACCGGCAGCCGCGGACCTGCTCAATGGTCAGGTCGATTGCGCCACTGCCATGAGCTACAACGAGTTTCAGACAATTCTCCAAGCAGGGGCTCTTCAGTCGGATCTGTTCACTGTTCGTTTCGCCGAGGAGAACAGCGGGGTTCTCGAGGATGGTCTCTATGTGCGTGCGAGTGACCTGCAGGATCCAGTCAAACGCGATCGTCTGGCGAGATTCCTGAGAAGTCTTGCTGCCGGGTGGCGTTACACCGCAAGACATCCCGATGAGGCGGTCGCGATCACGCAGCGCTTCATGGACAGCAGCAACACCACGCATCAGAAGGCCATGTTGCGGGAGATCCTGCAGCTGATGGACCTGAACAAGGGCTACGGCCTGCTGGATCCCGCCACCTTCAGGCGCAGTGTGGAGATCGTGGGTCGCGGCAGTGGCGATCCCGAGGGAATCGCCACTGCCGCTCGCGGAGCTTGGAGCCTGAAAGCCTGGCGTGACTCCGAACTGGATGGACCCCAGCGCGGTCCCCTCGGGCCTGCAGGACGTGAAGCCTTCGCAACCCTGGTGACCAGCTCCTGGTTCTACGTACTGGATCTGATCGGGACGACAGCTTTTGGTCTCTCCGGCTTCATCCGGGCTCTCCAGCGTCGCTACGACCTCTGGGGATGCTTCATTCTGACCCTGCTGCCTGCCGTAGGAGGTGGCATCCTCCGCGACCTGCTGATTGGTGGAATGCGATCTCCACCCTTCGTCTTTCAAGACGGCACCTATCTGCTGGTGGTCCTGATCGTGCTTGCTGCAGGATCCATCCTGGCGAGCCTGCTGAACGAGGGAGCCGCCGACAGCGCGAATTTCCAGCGGCTGCTGGGACTCTGCGACAGCATCGGTCTTGCCACGTTCACCATCATTGGCGCCCAGGTTGCACTCGAAGCGGATCTGAACTGGTGGTGGATGGTCATCTGTGCCGCCCTCACGTGTGCAGGCGGCGGCATGGTGCTGGATGTGGTGACCGGACGCGAACCACGCACCTTTCAGGGTGAGCCCTATGAAGAGATCGCGGTGATTGGAGCCGTTGTGCTCATAGGCGGTTTCATGATCGCCGATCGGTTCGAAACCCTGCAATGGCCAGTTCTTGCCGCCATGGTCGTGAGCTGGGTGACCGTCTTCATCAGTCGGCAGCTGGTGATCCGCCACAATCTGCGCTCATGGCGGCCAGGCCTATGACGCGGTCGCAGCTTGGCGTTGCAAACATCGCGTCCTCCGAACGAATCCTGATCCTGGGAGGTGGCTTGATGGGTCTCTCCATCGCCCACCAACTGGCGCGGAGGGAACAGCACGTGACGGTGCTGAGCAGGCGCCGCAGTGAAGCTGCCGGTTTCGTCGCAGCGGGAATGCTGGCTCCCCATGCCGAGGGTCTCAGTGGAGCTCTGCTGCAGCTCGGTCAACTCAGCCTGAGCCGCATACCTAGCTGGGTCGCTCAGATTGAGGCCGACAGTGGTCTTCCATGTGGGCTTCGTTCCACGGGCATCGTGGTGCCCTTCCACAGCGCCAACGAACGGGACGCTTACCCCACAGCTGCATTCGGCGAGCACCTGGACCACGAACAGCTGGCGCAGGAACTACCAGGCATCAACTCGGCCTGGAAGGCTGGACTGTTGTTCGCCCAGGACGGCCAGATCGATAACAGACGTCAGCTCATGCGAGCTCTGGAGAGCGCCTGCGTGGATCGCGGTGTGCAGTTCCAGGAGGGAGTGGAGGTGTTGGAACTGTTCACGGCCAATGACCACCTGAGCGGAGTGCGCACAAGGGATTCAGAGGGAAAGGAAGCAACACTGACCTGCGAACGCGCCGTGCTTTGCAGTGGCGCATGGAGCGGACAGCTGTTGCCTCAGCTGCCGGTGTTCCCAGTGAAAGGTCAGATGCTGTCGCTGCAGAGTCCGCGTGGTGCCCTCCGGCGCGTGATTTTCGGCCCAGGGATTTATCTCGTGCCCCGCGAAGATGGGCTGGTGGTGGTCGGCGCCACCAGCGAACGCAATGCCAGCTTCAGTGAAGGGCTCACTCCACAAGGACAAACCACTCTCAAACAAGGAATTGCCGCTCTCCTACCCGAAGCCGAGAGCTGGCCTCCCATGGAGCGTTGGTGGGGGTTCCGTCCCTGCACACCTGATGAAAGCCCGCTGTTGGGCAACAGCCCGATTCCAGGGCTTCTGCTGGCCTGCGGCCACCATCGCAACGGCGTTCTCATGGCTGGTGCAACCTCTGAACTGATTGCCGATCTCGTCTGCACCACGGCACCGAAGCAGGATCTTGCAGCACTGCTTCCCAGCTTTCGCTGGGATCGCTTTCAATCCAATTGACGGGTCGCAATCGAAAACAAATTGACGCCAGTTTCCTCGAACCTGCACTGAGTGAGACCGACTGGGAAGCCGGCCGACTCCGCCAGCTTCACCATGGCTGGCTGATCGCGATGAATCAGACGCCAGTCAAGGAGGTGATCCATGAGGCCACGAGTGGGATTATCAATGTGAAAGTTTCCCAGAATCGAACGTCCGCCAGGCTCCAGACAAGAGTGAATCCATGCCTGCAGACGGGTGACAATCCGATCATCGAAATAATCAATCAAGCCGATGGAATAAATCAGGTGCTGAGGCTGAAGATCAAGCTTTTGTCGACCAATACAGAGGTGCAAAAGATTGCGGCGTTCAAGCCGCACCACATGTTCAAGGCCCTCACGAACCAGACGCTCGCGCACATAATCGAGAGCCTGCTGATCAACATCCACCAACGTGAACTGCACCTGATCAGCGAGATCGGAATCTTGCAGAAGAATGTCAAAGATCTCGGCAGCTGGACCACACGCCAGACTTGTGACTCGTATCGGCCGCTGATCGGTGAGTGTCAGAGCACGTTGAAGCTCCTCCCGCAACAGTCCACGGCGATTGCGTACAGCCCTGGCCGCAGGTTGATTCAGGAAACAGCGATCAAGCAATGTGCCTAAATCCCCAGCACCTCCAGGTTCATCGGCATACATCCAGGCGATCGTGAGGAAATCGCCTGCATAACCACGGGGCTTTCGATACATCCTCTCCGCCGAACGAGTGAGCAACAGATAGGGGAGCAATTCGATGCGCAGAGCCTGAAGAGCTGAGGTATCAGGTGCCGGGGTATCTCCCGAAAGCGCTGGGAAAAGACTGCCAGTAAGACGCACCAGGGTGTCAAACGCTGCTGCCAGATCCCTGTGCAGCAGAGCATCGGGGGCACTACGGCGAAAATCGGCTTCCACCGAAGCGGCACACTGCTTGAAGCGGAGCACTGCAGCGGCCAACTCCGGCGGCATCAGAGAAGGAGCTCCACGTCCTGCCACCCCGTCAAGGCCATGGGGGTGGGTCTGCGTGAGCAAACGCTGGGCATTGATGGCTGCCAAGGCCTTGAAGACACGCAGCCCCTGCGCAGGATTCGACTGCATCAGCGCATGGAGAGAAAGCTGCGAAAGGCGCAGAGCCTCAACCGGCTCACGTGCAGTCACACTGGCCCGGGCTACACCACCCAACAGAAAGGAGATATCTCCGAGCACGCTTCCAGGGCCGAGCATTGGGCCCTCCTGCGCCGACAATCCCTCCCAACTGGCCTGGACCACACCTGATGAGATCAGAAGCAGGCCGTCCGGAGCCTCACCCTCTTCTATCAGGCTGACCCCTGGAGCAAAAGTGCAAGGCTGCACATCAGCAAACGCCTGATCAACAACCCCTTCAAGAGCCTGGAGTAGCAGCAACGATTCAGCGTTCATAAAACCCCAGGGAGAGTGTCCCGAGGGTATGCAGATTCAAATCAATCGACAGGCCATGAGCCCTCAACCCGCCTCGCCTGATGGGAAGAGCCATTGCTTGGAGAGAGCTCAATAACTGGAGCATGGCTGGCCTGGGAACACCAAAGCAATGGGGTTCGACTAGCCGCCATCAGCACAGACCATTGATCCCGGACAATCCTGGACACAACACAATCCAAGCCGAACGAGGAACTGCCATGGGACTAGTGCTGGAGGCACTTTCAGACCCAGACACTCCAACCGTGATCTAGATCACAAGATTGATTGAGCAAGTCGTGAATCAAGCCTGATTCGTGTCACAGGATCCGGAGAAGTTTGCGCTGAAGGTGAGTGAGTTCGAGAGCAAATGCTCCACTCAAATTGTTAGCAATGAACTTCACCGCTCGGGCCTTCCAACGCAACCGCGGCCCCCAGCCTTCTGTTTCCGTCACCACTGTGGATGGACGAACGATGAACACTGGAAATAATAATGATCGCATTGATATTCGTGCTGGTGCCTTCAACCGAGGGGGTTACGCCGAAGCCACCGGACTCAACAATTCCTCCATTGCAACCGCAGCAGGCAATGACTCCGTTCGCATTCATGCCCACGCCCGTGGCATGAGCACCAATGCCTGGGCCATGCGCAACAGCTCACTGGATGTGGGTCCTGGCCACGACAATATTGATCTCCGTGCAGTGACCCGTGCAGGCGCCTTTGATCCTGCCTATGGCATGGACACCAGCTCCATCATTACTGGCCTGGGCAACGACAAGCTGCGCATCAATGCCATCGCTCGCGGCAACACCACAGGCACCATCGCCGCCCATGGCGCTCTGAACTCTCAGATCAACACCGGCGCCGATGACGACAAGGTCCACATCAAAGCTTCCGCCACCAATCGCAGTGGTTACGCCGAAGCAACCGGACTCGACCATTCAGTGCTTGAAACCGAAAGCGGCAATGACTGCGTGCGCATTCACGCCCACGCCCGTGGCATGAGCACCAATGCCTGGGCCATGCGTCACAGCACACTCGATGTGGGTGCAGGCCACGACAAAATTGACCTGCGTGCTGTCACCCGTGCTGGTGCCTTTGATCCTGCCTATGGCATGGACACCAGTTCCATCATTACCGGCCTGGGCAACGACAAGCTGCGCATCAATGCCATCGCTCGCGGCAACACCACAAGCACTATCGCCGCCTATGGCGCTCTCAACTCTCAGATCAACACCGGCGCCGATGACGACAAGGTCCGCATCAGAGCTGCTGCAAGCAACCGCAACGGTTATGCCGAAGCGACCGGACTCGACCATTCAGTGCTTAAAACCGAAGCCGGTAATGACCACGTGCGCATTGATGCCCGCGCCTGCGGCAGCAGCACCAATGCCTGGGCCATGCGTCACAGCACACTCGATGTAGGTGCAGGCCATGACACGGTTGATCTGCGTGCTGTCACCCGGGCAAGCGCCTTTGATCCTGCCTATGGCATGGACACCAGCTCCATCATCACTGGCCTGGGCAACGACAAGCTGCGCATCAATGCCATTGCTCGCGGCAGCACAACAGACACCATGGCCACCTATGGCGCTCTGAACTCTCAGATCAACACCGGAGCTGACGACGACAAGGTCGAAATCAGAGCCTCCGCCAGGAATCGCCAGGGCTACGCCGAAGCCGTCGGTCTCGACCATTCAGTTCTTGAAACCGAGGCCGGTGATGATCTCGTTCGTCTTGATGCGCAGGCCCACGGCAGCAGCAGCAACGCCTGGGCCATGCGCAACAGCACAGTGGATGTGGGTCCTGGAGACGACACGGTCGAGATCAGGGGCAATGCACTCAACAGCACGGTACGCACTGGTGAAGGCTTCGACAGCGTCAAAGTCACTGGCCTCGAGACCAAACAATTGCTTGTCGACACTGGTGCTGACGCTGATGTCTTGACCGTCGATGGCGGCACTGGAATCACTTACATCTCCGGTACTGGCTCCGACCAGCTGCGATTAACACGCAACTATTTCACGGGCCTGCTCCAAGCGAAAGACTCTCAAGAGCAGGTGAGTCAGTTCGAGGATTCAATCATTCAGGACCTCACCCCTGCGCAGGCCGCGAAAGCGCAAACCAATCAGTTGATCTCAACTTCTGTCGTGGAATCATCCAACACTGAACACAATCAACAGGCCACCAGCTTTACCCCACCTGATTCACAAAAAGCAGGGGACAAACTCCGCAATCCACTGCAATTCGTCGATTTCGTGACCGGCGAAAATGGCGACACCGTCAACTGCGACGACATCCTGATCGGCCACGGGATTGGCCTCAATCGCCAGTCAATTTTTCAAGATGGTTATTTAAGCTTTGCACAGGAAGGCAGCGACAGCCTCCTGTACTTTGATTCCGATGGTTCTGACCAACAGGAGAACGATAAAGTTGCCTTGGTGATCTTCAAGGACGTCCAGGCAGGCGACTTCAGTCAGTACAATCTTAGTTCCAGAATCATCAATCAAAATGATTTCTTACTGAACCAAGAGAATCATCAAAATATTGATCTAACAATTGATTCAGAGGACGTAGCTCCTGGACAACAACTGGAATCTGCAGGCAGCACAACGATGCTGAATGCCAGCCTCCAACCCGCCAATGAAAGCCAAAGTCTGTTCGGAACAAACCCAACGACTCACGCAATGGACCCGAACCAACTCATGAACAACGATGTTCAGGCTTCGCTTGGAATCGTCTGATAACGATCCCAGACTCCTTTCAGAAATCGACCGCTCTGCACATGCAGAGCGATTTTTGTTTACAGGTTCAACGATCTTCGGCAGCCAACAAGAGCACAAGGATCAGGGCCGCAAATCCCAAAGAAATCAGATTTAAACAAGCCCCAGAACGTGCATCCAGGGCTTGAGATTAATCACTCAATCGCCACACAATCAAGCCTCAACACGCCAAGCCTGATCAGACGGAGACCAGTCATTGAGTTCAGAAGCCTGGAACCAAAGACCGATCTCAAACTGAGCGGTTTCGGAGGCATCAGAACCGTGAATCACATTGCGGCCGATATTCACAGCCAAATCACCACGGATGGTGCCGGGCTCAGCCTCGAGGGGCTTGGTGGCACCGATGAGCTTGCGAGCGCTAGCGATCACACCATCGCCTTCCCAGACCATGGCCACCACAGGACCTGACGTGATGAAATCGACCAGGCCGGCAAAGAAGGGGCGCTCCTTGTGGACGCCGTAGTGCTGTTCAGCTAGTTCTCGGCTGGGAGTGATCTGCTTCAGGCCAACCAACTTGAAACCCTTGCTCTCGAAGCGACCGAGGATTTCACCCACCAGTCCGCGTTGGACACCATCGGGCTTGATGGCGATAAACGTGCGTTCGGTGGCCATGAAAACTCAAAAGCAAGAGGCTTGCCATCTTCTGTGCTCAGCTGCCCCCTTGGCAAGCAAGACAGGCACCTACAGGTTTCTGCTGCTCTGAAGCAAGCTCCTTAGATTTGGCCTATTCATCACTGGGCCTTCTCACGCATGGTGCTCGCCGACGCCAACCAACCAGGACGTGAGCAGAGCGACGGAACATCAGCGCCGACCACTGCCTGGACTATTCAGGACAGCTCCGAGCTTTATGGACTCGAACGTTGGGGGGATCCTTACTTCTCCATCAATCTTCGCGGCCATGTGAGCGTGCAACCCCGTGGAGAGCGTGGCGGAAGCCTGGATCTGGTGGAACTCGTGAAAGGCCTGCAGGGCAGGAACCTCAACCTGCCACTGCTGATCCGTTTCGACGACATCCTCGAAGACCGGCTCGAGAGCCTTCATGCCGCCTTCGAGCGAGCGATCACCCGTTACGACTACAGCGGTCGCTACCAGGGAGTCTTCCCTGTGAAATGCAATCAGCAATGCCACGTTGTGGAGGAGCTGGTGAGCTGCGGCAAGCGCTGGCACTTCGGGCTTGAAGCCGGCAGCAAGGCAGAACTGCTCATTGCCCTCTCGCTCATTGACGATCCCGAAGCATTGCTGATCTGCAATGGCTACAAAGATCAGCGCTATATCGAAACGGCGATCCTTGCCCGGCGCCTTGGCAGACGGCCCGTTGTCGTGATCGAGCAAGCCGATGAAGTGCAACGGATTATTGATGCCAGCAGGGAACTCGGCGCTGCACCTCTGATCGGGATCCGCGCTCGGCTGTCGAGCCGAAGCACCGGCCGCTGGGGCAACTCGGTCGGTGACAAGGCCAAATTTGGGCTGCCGGTGCCCGAAATCCTGGCGACTGTCGAAGCTCTACGTGAGGCAGGTCTGCTCGAAGAGCTGCGCTTACTTCACTTCCATGTCGGCAGCCAGATCAACGACATCGGTGTGGTGAAGGACGCCCTGCAGGAGGCGTCCCGCATCTATGTGGAGCTGCACAAACTCGGAGCCCCGATGGGTTATCTGGATGTGGGAGGAGGACTGGGTATTGATTACGACGGCAGTCGCACAGCCACGGCTGCCTCGACGAACTACTCGCTTCAGAACTACGCCAACGATGTGGTCGCCACGGTCAAGGAAGGCTGTGAACCCCACGACGTGGCAGTCCCGACTCTGGTGAGCGAAAGCGGCCGTGCCATCGCCAGCCATTTCTCTGTGCTGGTGTTCAACGTTCTTGGCACCGGCGGACTGCCGCACTCCACACCCACTCGCTCCGAAGCAGAATCTCTGATCGTGCGCAACCTGCACGACACTCTGGAGGGGATCAAGACGCTTCCTGATGACGGAAGCGCGGATGTCTCCCGACTGCAGGAAGCCTGGAACGATGCTCTCAAATTCAAAGACGATGCGTTAGCTGCATTCAGGCTCGGCTACCTGAGCCTCACCGAACGCAGCCAGGCGGAGCAACTCACCTGGGCCTGTGCACGGGCTCTGGTGGAAAGGCTCCCTGAGAACGCCGTACTCCCCGAAGAACTTCAAGCCTTACCGGCTGTTCTGGCGCTGACCTATTACGCGAACCTCTCGATCTTCCGCTCTGCGCCCGACACCTGGGCCATTGAGCAGCTCTTCCCTCTGATGCCAATCCACCGGCTGGGAGAGAAACCGACTGAGCTCGGCCATTTCGCTGATCTCACCTGCGATTCCGATGGTCGCCTCAACCGCTTCATTGCCGATGGGCGTAGTAAGCAACTTCTGGAGCTGCATGCCCTGCGTTCAGAAGAGCCCTATCTGATCGGGATGTTTCTGGGAGGGGCCTATCAAGAAGTGATGGGCAACCTGCACAACTTGTTCGGCACCACCGATGCAGTGCACATTCGTCTGGCACCCGGAGGGGACTACCAAGTGGATCACGTCGTGCGTGGCGACACCAACGCTGAGGTGCTGATGGCGATGGAACATAACCCGGAATCTCTGCTGGAACGTTTGCGTGTCGCCAGTGAGCGCTCCATCCGAACGAACCAGCTCAAGATCGCCGAAGCGCGACGACTCATGGACCATCTTGAGATCAGTCTGCGCCAGAGCACCTACCTGCAGAACTGAGCGCCATGACTCTGACTCTGAGCCTTCTAGTCATTGTGGCACTCCTGACGATCCATCGGGTTTGCAAACGTCAGAAGCTCAGCCCGCCGCCTTTGCGACTGCCTTTGATTGCAGCGATCGGCATCCCGCTGCTGAACAAACTGGCTGAAATCGTCAGCTACGGCGGTCTGCCGGTTTTGCAGAACTCACTGGCAGCAGTCATCACGCTGCTCTGGGCTCTGAGTCTGATCCGCATCCTGAACTGGGGCATCCTGCAGATTCCCGCAGAGCTGGGCTGGTGGAAACCCACCGCCAAGATCCTGCGAGACCTGCTCACCCTTGCGATCATCACAGCCGTGGTGATGATCGTGATTCACCGCGATTTCCGCGTCAATCTGGTCGGCTTGGCAGCCACCTCAGCCGTGGTTACCGCAGTGATCGGTCTTGCCGCTCAGGAGACCCTGAAAAATCTATTTGCGGGGATCTCGCTGCAAGTTGACTCACCCTTTGAAGAGGGTGACTGGATTGATCTGGGCACAACAACAGGAGTCGTGACATCGCTCCGTTTAATGACAACCCGAGTGCGTGGAATGGACGGGTCAATCACCGTGGTGCCGAACAGCCGCATCGCCGTGGAAGGCCTGCGCCGCTTCAAGCCTGAAGAACCTGTCGGTCAGATCATCGATCTGGGCTTGGATTACAGCCTGCCTCCACGCCAGGCAATCCAGCTGCTGCAACACACTCTTCAAGACAACCGCAAGGTGCTGCGTCACCCCACACCGAAGGTATGGGTGTCGTCCTTCGCCGACAGCTCGATCACCTACAGCCTGCTGACCTGGCAGACCACTGCACTGGAATTACGCCAGCTGCGAAGCACTGTGCTGGAGCAGATCTGGTACGCACTCCATCGCATTGATCAATCGATCCCTTACCCAATCCGAGACGTTCGCACCAAGCCAAGCCCAGCCAAGTTGCCATCCAGCGACATCACGATGCAGCAGAAGCAAAAGCTGCTGGCCTCAACAGAAATCTTCGGCCACCTGAATGAGCATCAGCTTGAAATGCTGGCCGATCTCGCAAGCTGCGAGACCTTTGCACCCGGTGAATCGGTCGTCAGGCAGGGAGAACGTGGTGACAGCCTCTATCTCGTGGTCCGCGGAACACTGGAAGTGTTTCAGTTGAATGCCAACAGCGCTGCAAGGCATCCAGGTCGGCACGTCGCCGATCTTGAGACCAGTGACGCCTTTGGTGAAATGGCACTCTGCACCGGTGAAGCACGTTCAGCGAGCGTGATCTGCAAGAGCGAATGCGTTTTGATCGAGATCGAGCGAAAACACTTACTACCACTGCTCGAGGAACAGCCTGAAATTCTCGAAACCATGGGCTCGATCATGGCTGCAAGGCAGCAGCAACTCAAAGCGAACCAACAGCAACGAGCTGAGCCCCTGCGCCTCGCGTTGATTGCACGGATGCAGAGATTGTTCAGTCTCTCCAGTCAGGAGCAATGAACAGGCAGCACCTGATTCGCCAGGCCATCCCCTATGCGGCAGCGACAGCACTGCTGGTAGGCCTACAGCAGTCACCCTTGGTAGAAACCGCCAACCTGCTCGTCTACGACCTGGCGATCAACCTGCGCAACCGAAGCAATGATGACGAAGCCAAAAACCTCAAATGGCCGATCACGGTGGTTGGGATCAACGAAGCCGACATCAAGCGGTATGGCTGGCCCCTCAACGACACCCTGCTCTGCCGGGCTCTAAAACAACTCGATACCCTCGGCGCCAGTGCCATCGGCCTTGACCTGATCCGCGACCAGGCCAAACCCTGCCTTCAAGGCGAGATTCAGCGCAATCCACGTCTGATCTCGATTAGCAATCAACTCGATGGCATCTCAGCGATCCCTGGAGCACCTGCCCGGCAACAGGCCTTCAATGACCTGGTCGTGGATGCCGACCGTGTCGTGAGGCGTGATCTCATTCACGTGGGTGGGCAGGAGGAGACTCTGCGATCGCTGCCGCTGCGACTGCTGGAAACAGCAAGTCAAACCAGAGACCTGGACAGCCAGCTTGAGCAGCTGAAGGACCATCACTGGCTGAGGGAGCAATCAGGCGGTTACCAAAGCCTGGATGCCGCCGGCTACCAGGCCATGCTTCCGGTCTATCCCCCAGGGCGTTATCCAGTTCTGGACCTGAGCGATCTGCTCGAAGGCGAGGTTCTTGAGGAGATGATCCGCGGCCGTGTGGTCCTGATCGGCAACGTGGCTCCCTCCCTGCGTGATCTGTTCGAAATCCCCCACAGCCGCTTTATCAGCGGCTCCCAATTCTTTGAAGTGTCAGGGGTGGAACTGCATGCTCAACGCCTGGAAGCCCTACAGCGACTGCTGCAGAGCCGTGCTCCGGAAATCGTCACCGCTCAGGGTTGGCAACGCACGCTGCTGTTACTGGTCATGATGCTCGTCGGCGGAGTCATCGCCGAACGCCCTGCAAGAATCCGCCGCAGTTTGGTACTGCTCTCAGCAGCGACCATTCTCCTCGTTGGCACATTGTTCGGGTTGACGCTTGGCGGAATCTGGATCGGACTCACCATGCCTCTCTCTGGCCTGGTCGTGATCAGCGGGAGCGGCATCCTGAGGCGTGGGATCCAAAGCCAACGTCACCAGCAAGAGATGCGGCGCCTATTGGGTCAGACCAGCTCTCCAGCTGTTGCACAGCAACTCTGGGATCAACGGGAAGATCTGATCAAAGACGGGCGTTTCACCGGTCGGGAACAACAGGTCACTGTGCTGTTCAGCGACACCTGCAGCTTCACAAGTGTGAGCGAACAACTGAACCCCTCAGAGTTGATGCAATGGCTGAATCGTGGCATGAGCATCGGCGTCGATGCAGTCACGAGTCGCGGTGGAATCGTCAACAAATTCACCGGTGACGGCATGCTGGCCGTCTTCGGAGCTCCTGTCTCCAAAACTCCAGCCGTGGATGCGTGCCAGGCCGTGGCAGCTGCCCTGACAATTCAGGACAAAATCTCAACGCTGAATGAAGCTCTCTCCAGGGAAGGTCAGCCACCGTTGCGGATGCGGATTGGGATCCATTCCGGACCTGTACTCACTGGATCTCTTGGAAGCAGCAGGCGGTTGGAATACGCCGTGATCGGCGACACCGTGAACTGCGCGTCTCGACTGGAAGGCCTGGAGAAGGATCGCCATGAGGGCATGGTGAGGATCTTGCTGTCGGGTGAAACGCAGTGCCTACTCGAGACATTGCCTCCTCATATAACCGGCGAATCATGGGGAAAGGTCCGGATCAAAGGACGTTTAGAACCATTGGAAGTGATCGAACTCAAAAGCACTGCACCGTGACCTGCTCCGGCCAGGAGTCATCGATGACGACATCATCCAATTGGAACCTCGCCTTCAAAGGCCCTAGAGGCGTCGTAGTGCTGCAAGCAGCTTTGAGAGCAGCCAACTCCGACTGCTGAGACCTGTTCTGCGCCTCGGGACTGCCATCGGGCAACAACAGACTGCGTGCTGGTGGCGCCGACGTTGTGATGAAGCCGAATTCATCGCCCCCATCATCGCCACCACATCGGTATGACGACTCCCAGAGCATGGGCTCAGTCGCAGCCGGAATGCTCAACAGCACCAAGCGATTCACAGCCGCAGGAACCTGCTTATGCATCAACGGTGCGGCATCAGGTTCAACGATTCCTTTCACCGAGGCAGAACGCAGCGTGACGTCCAGTGGCTGAGGGTCCGGCGACGGCCCTTCCAGCACAGCAATCAGTCTGGCTACGCCTGGACTGAACACATTGGAAGCGGGCACAAGATGCACAAACGGTCGTGCCGCACACTCACCCCTTGTACCCCCGCCAACTCTGCGGCCAGGAAAAGCATTGCGTGGAGCCGCCTCCAAGACAGAACTGGAGAACACACTCACGAGCAGTGCACTCAACAGAGAAGAGATGACGGCGGTGACGAACGGAAAGCGGAACATTGAACGGCGTGCAGCGGCAAGAGGGTGCTGACGGGTCCAGCTTGACGCCTGCCGACTGTCAGGGGGGGTGAGCGCGGTCACAGATTGCTGTGATCTCACTCACGGTGATGCCTCGAAATCCGTGATTACCAGGGTGAACCGATCAGCTCAATGCCGGCCCAGAAAAAGGGGTTCTGCACCCCAGCGGAGATCCGGCGACGTTGACCAGACGTGAGATCGTTGAGCAGAGGCTGCTCATCTGGACCGATCACCTGATCACCCTCAAGGCGAATCAGACCTGAACCAAACAGTTGCCGGGTGCGTTGCAGCGCTTCCGCCTTCGGCAGGCCCTGATCAAGCAAGCGATAGAACTGCACAAAGAATGCCGAGGTCACCACGTCATCGACGTACCAGAGCGTGCCCACAGCACTACGGGCCCCAGCCTGCAATGCCAACCCGGCAAAGCCAAGTTCACTCTCTTGATCACCGAGAAGTGTGCGGCAGGCACTGAGTACAACCAGATCCAAGGGTGTCTCACTGCGCGTGCGGCGCAACTGGGCAAATTGAGCCATCGACATCGGCCCCGTGCCGGTGTGCAACACCGATTGATCAGGCCCACCAGGTCGGAAGTCGGCATGGGTGGCCACATGCACACGGGAATAGCGTTGGTCAGCAGCCCTGGTCAGCAGCGACTGAGGAGAAAACTCCTGGTTGAGATAACGGTCGGCACCGGTTGAGGCATCAAGCTGCTCCAACTCCTGGGGCACGAGCGGCAGCGGCGCCAACCCATCAAATTCGGAAGCACCCAGAGCGAGCTGGCCTGTGGCCATCGACTGAGCTGGTGCTAGCGGCGTGAGCGCCAGAGACGGCGTAAGACCGAAGGCATAATCCAAACCGAAGAAGCTGGATCCATCGCTCAGCGCCGCGAAGGGCACGGCCTGGAGGCCCTGATCAGCAGCAATCAGAAGCGTCTGAATGCCCTGGCCCTGGAGCGCATCCTGGATCGGTGCCACCAGCAGTGCATGCAGCTGACGGGTCGGCGACGCGGGGTCGTCAACCACCAACGACTCCTGACGTGACAGCTGGCGGTACAGGGCCTTGAGCAAGCCAGCAAAACGCTTGCGATCCACCGTTAAACGCCGAGCCTGCACTGGAGCTTTCGAACTGATCAGGGTCAGATCAAGGAAAGCGTCTTGCGAGCTGTCAGACGTGGTCGAGGTGAAACGCACCTGAAGCACCGCAGGACTGATGCCAAGGCCTTGACGCTCGACCTGATCCAGCACACCCTGCAAATCCTCAACAGTGGGTGTGGAGGGGAGGGCGCTCTGTAGGGTCTGATCCAACCCCAGTAGAGCCGCTGTGCGGTTGGTGGCAGCTTGATCGGACTGTTGCAACTGTGCGACGGCCTGTTCGGGAGCGATGGATTGGGTGCTCTCAGCCATCACCGTTGTTTGTGGGGTGACTGCTGTTGCATCCGTCGATGCATCACTGCCACCGCCGAGATCAACCTGAAGACCGTTTTCAGGACTTTGCCGCTGCGCCGCGAGCGGAGTCACCGATACGGCGGAGGAAGTCTCCGAATCAGATGCCGTAGCAGTTGTCTGGTTCGTCAGTTGAAGAATAGGAACATCCTCCACAGCGTTCAGCAGCTCGACCGAGACGACGTCCTCCTCGGACTCAGGCTGCTCTTGGATCACCACTGGTTCTGGTTTGGTCTCCGGTACAGGATCCAATCCGTTGTCTCCACTATCGTCATCGCGGCCCTTACCGTCGCTGCCACCACTGCCGTCACCGCTGCCTCCGCCGTTACCAGAACAAAGACTCGATGAACCCGTTCCAGTGCATGTGGCAGTGGTCGGCGACGTTGAGATCACCTCAAGGGAGCCGTCCTTCACAAGGGTGGCTCCGGTGTAGCTGATGGCCGCCGAAGCAGGGAATTTGAGCGTTCCAGGTCCAGACTTCGTGAAGGCACCAGAGCCGCTGATGGGGGAATCCCAGGTGAGCGTGAAACCAGACCCAACGCTGAGCTCACCACCTCCAGCACCCAGCTCGAGGCTGGTGCCGGTCACGGTTTCCGTGCTGTCACGACGCAAGGTCGAGCCATTATCAAGAAAGAGTGCTCCACCCGAAGGCGTGACCACGGCCGTTCCAGCTGGCTGATCCATCCAGACCGTTCCACCGCTGGTGGCCTCAACCCGCTCCACCATCAAGTCGTTTTTGAAGCGAGCGACCCCTGTTCCAGTCTGGCGGAAGTCACCGTAGGAGGCGGTGGTCTGACCGTCCTTGAGATTCAGCACACCCTCCACAACCAATTCACCGGCACCCACCAATGTGAGATCGGAGTTGTAGGCAGACGTCGCGAAACGATCAACAGAGGCAGCATTGCCAGAACTGGGGTCGAGCGTGAGGCTGTCCTGTCGCGCATCAACAAAAGCGCTGCTTTTCAGCAGCAGGGGACTGGTGACTGTGTTGTCCCCAGACCAGTTCGTCAGCGTGCCTCCCCAGAGCTCGATGTTCTCCGCGAGGCTGATTCCCCCAGCAAGTTCAAGGGTGGCCCCGGACTGGATCTTGGTGGGTGCGGCGGTACCCAATGCATTGGCACCACTCACCCGCAGAGTGCCGCCTTGCACATCAGTACTGCCCGACCAGCTGCCGCTGTTACCCGAAAGAATCAATTGACCATTACCGGTTTTCGTGAGATCACCGGAGCCGGTGAGCGTTGCGGCCAGCTCGAAAAGTGCGGTGGTATCACCGGTTGAAACATTGAACGGTCCTCCGAGGGCGAGAGTGATCCCAGGCGCAGCCTCAACGAATCCCGCACCAGCCTGAAGGGCAAGTCCACCGGAACCCGTGGTGATGTCGGAATTGAGCCTGATGTAGCCACTGGCATCGAGGGTGAGCGTGCCCGACGATCCTGAGTAATTGATTGGTGCTCCAGCCTCCCAGGTGATGTTTCCTCCACCTGACCCACCGGGGCCAGTGGCGACTCTCACATTTGTGCCGCCGTTAACTGCAATTTGAGTCTCAATGTCGGTGGCATTCACACGCGAATTTGTCGCGCTGGATTCGAACAGTGTCGGACTGCTACCCGTGACAGGGGTGATGTCACCAGTACCAGAACCCGCAGCAATGGTGATGTCGTAGGGATCCAACAACCATTCCCCACTCAGACCCTTATCAGCCGACACATCTAGACGCTCCGGCTGAGCCAGCAGATAGAAACCTGATGTCTCAATGCGCCCGCCATTCCCACTGGCCCGTCCACCGCGTGCCAGCAAGGAGCCCTCAGCAATTGTTCCTCCGGAGGGATTCCTGAGATCACTCCAGATCGCAACTGTGCCGCCATCCCCAACACCAGTGGAGGAAGCATCCACAACGGAGCCACGCTGCATCCATGTCTGGGTTGCCTGGCGCACAGCTGGATCCGTGTTCTGCCAACTGCCGCCGACCTGCACAACACCACCATCTCCGGAACCAGTCGCCAGCAATTCAGCTCCATTGCCAACACGGACGAAATCTGCAGCGAGCGTGAGCGTGCCTCCCTCTCCTGCTGAATTACTGACCGAAAGCCGGCTGTTTTCCACATCGATGCGCCCGCCAGGAGCATCCACGAGCAGCGCCTCGTCGACATCGATGGAGATTCCCTCCATGCGGATCCATGGTCGTTTCCCTGCCAATTCCCCAGGCAATAAGCCCAGCGCACCGGGCAATGGGTCACCAGCAAAAGTTGGAATTGCATGCTGCGGGGTGTTGAACACATCGAACACCCCACTGGCAAAGCGCAGTTGCGCTGCTGTGCTCAGCGTCAGCTGAGGGATCTGCTGAAAAGAGGCACCAGGCATCAATTGAATTCCACCCGGAGAGAGCAGAAACAGATGCGATGGAGATGTCAGTGAAACGCTTTTGTTGATGAAGCTGCCGTTTGGAGCAGTCACTCCCAGAACCAGATTGCGAACACCATCACTGTTGATCGAGACACCCTGAATCGCACCGCGGGTGTCGAATTCACTGAGTCGATGAAAGCGGTTAGTGCCGCTGTCACTTCCACCATCGATCCGGCAAAGACCGCTGCTGCAGCGACCGTTCGCTGAACCATTGACCAGAGTTCCCAGTCCATCCGCAGCACGACCAGCGATATCAGCCTGCGCTGGCGAAACACCGAGAAGGGCAACAAGTGGAAACAGCACCAGTCGTCGCATTGCGTGCTGCCTCCGTGGAGTCCCTGCAACGAATTTGTTGCTTGAAGATGACGTTAAGCCAATTTTGTTTTTTCAACTTTAAAGTTCGCGATAATTCTCAGTTGCCAGATCAATGCTGCTTCTGCTGGCGCAACTGGTGTCCCCCCCCTTGCAACCAGGCCCAGCTCGCCTGCCCGAACCAGCACCGGTTCAGCAACTTGTGCCGGAATCTCCCAACATCCAACCAAACGTCGACGACCGACAGCTTGCCCCGAACGACGATTCATTTTCAGGGCCGGGAGGTTCGCCCTCCAAACCAGCTTCAGAAGACAACGTTGCTTCCCCCATTGAGATCAAGGGCACATCGCCATACAGCCAGGCGGAACTCCGGCAACTACTGAGCCGTTGCAAAGAAGGCGGCAATGCACAGACACATCTGAAACGCTGCGCTGAGGCCCTCAGCGGAAAACTGCAGCAGGACGGCTATGTGAATTCGCGGGTGTTCATCGAAGACGAACCCGCGCCTGGCCACCTCACTGTCGTGATGGGCCGTCTGGTCGAGCTGCACATCAACAGCGAGGATCAGCGTCTCCAGCGAAAGGTGCGCCAGCGACTCGCCAACCTGTTAGGCCGGGTCCTGCACCTGCCCGATCTTCAGCAACAGCTGCAGCAACTGAAGCAGCAGTCTGTGGTCGGTAGCGTTTCAGGAAGCCTCGGGAAACTGGGAAGTGACCCCACGCAAGCAGTTCTGACTCTCACGGTGACCGCTGCAAGTCATCCCTGGAGAGGTAATCTTAGTGTTCGCAACGACGGCAACGCAGGCAGCGGTGAATGGCGAGCCGTCACTGTGCTGCAAAAACCGAAAGTTCTGATCGATGACGACCTGCTTCAGATCTACGGCGAACTCAACGCTGACCGCGATCCAGAATTGGGCGCCTCACTCGGCTCGATCAGCTACACCCTGCCCTTAGGGGAATCGGTGGACATCACTGGATCCTTTGGTGCCAGTCGCCGCAATCTGGTTGAAGCCGAAGGACCTGCCCACGGCCTCAGTTTTCGTCAATACCAAGGACTGGCTCAGCTGCAATGGACCCTCAAAGATTCGGATAACCAGCTTTGGTACGCCCAGGCCGGCCTGAGCGCCAACCGCAGCGACAGCTACCTGGATGGCCGCTCGTTTGGCCTCATCATCGGAGGCCCGGACGGTGACCTGAGCACCGGCTATCTGCGAGTCGGCCTCGGCCATGCGGGCAGGAACAACAACTTGGCCTGGTCAGGTCAGGCGTACTGGCTTCAAGGAATCGCCGGCTTTAGCAGCGAAGAGCAACTGAAGGATCTTGCCTTCTACGGCATCCATCCCGATCAATCCCGAGCCCTGGGCGGCATTACCTCCCTCGGCTGGCGGATGGCGTCCAACCTGCAACTCAATCTGCGGGCAGCAGGTCAAGTGGCATTCAACGAGCTCACCAACGACATGGGCTTTTCGCTGGGAAGCGATGTGGGGCTCAAGGGGCTGCCAGGAACCCTGATCAGCGGTGACACCGGCTGGTTGAGCAGCGCTGAACTGAACTGGTCATTCTGGCAACAACACAACAACACTTTCCAACTCGTTCCTTTCTTCGGCATTGGCGGAATTCAAACCACACGCGACACAGTGAGCTTCAACGACACGATTGGCTCGGGCGGCATCCTGCTGCGCTGGTTGCATGGACGCCATTGGTCACTCGCATTGGGCTGGACTGAGCAGTTCAACGATGGCGACAACATCGGCATCTGGAACGACTGGCTGCTCGGAAGCGGTGCCTACGGAAAATTGCGATATCAGTTTTAGGGATTCGGCGCCGCTAACTAATCAATCAAGCCGCGCTTCTCCAACGGCTTGAGATCAGCCAGATGCAAGCGCCCATCCTGCTCAATCACCGTGCCGCGTTGTCGCAGCTTGCTCAGGGTGCGCGAGGCAGTTTCCCTTGCAAGGCCTGCAATCAGGGCGATTTCCTGCTGCGCGAGAGGGGGTATCTGGGCCTGAAGATCATCGTCGACCGAGCTCTTGCGAGCCAGATAACTGAGAGCACCAAGCAACCTCGTCGTGGCATCTGCTGTCTGAAGTGCAAAACGACGGTTGAGGTCTCGCAACCGGTTCGCCTCCAGCTTGGCGAGCGCGAAAGCAAAGTCGGCTTTCTGACTGAGCAGTGCAGCAACGGGTGGAATCCGCAGTTTCACCAAACGCAGCTTGGTCAGAGCAACCACATCGGCAGATCGCGAGTCCCCATCGAACACCGCCATCTCGCCAAAGACATCACCAGTCCCTAGCAGCGACATCACGACCTCATCACCATCGGTCGTGTACGTGCGCACTTTGGCCAGACCATCGCAAAGCAAAAACAGAGACTCGCCCCAGTCCTGCTCCATCACAATCACCTGATCGGCTTCATGAACAAGTTCACGCTGCCGGTCAAGAATCTTGTCGAGCAATTCGTCATCAAGACTCTCGAAAAGAGCGATAGCTCGCAGATCGTCGCGACTGATCATCGGCAGCGAGGGGAAATTGAACTTGAGTCTCTCTTCAAAGCAACGTCGTCGCTATGGGAAAGACTCTGAATCCATAGCACGTCAAATCTCTGGCTTCATGCGCTGGTGGATATCCACCCAATCTTCAAACCATGACTGAACGCTGGAAACAACGCAAACTGAACTGAACTGAACTGATCTGTTGAGCATCCATGCAAATTAAACTCGGAGAACGATTACAGAGCCTGAAGCTGCTAGCCAGCCTGGCGGCCTTTCTGAAAAACCCTGGCTCTCTCGACAGCGTCCTCGCCGTGGGCGCCAGCTTGAAAGACAGCCCACTTTCCGAACAGATGATCCGCCATCTGCTGGACAATCCCACCTTTGCCCAACTGGTGAACGATGGTTGGCGTCCACAACCAATTGATTTGTCGGCACTCCAAACACTCCCCGCGGGCACGCTTGGACGCTGCTACGCGGATCAGCTGATCAGCCAGGGAATCACTCCCGACACACTGATCGACCCTTCACCCATCAACGATGAGCGTGAATACATCGTGCACCGTCTGAAGGAAACCCATGACATCACGCATGTACTGACCGGATTTGGAATCGATGGCGTCAGTGAACTGGGCCTGCAGGGATTCAACCTTGCCCAGAACCGATCACCACTGGCAGTGATGCTGATCTTCGGAGGCATGCTCACGGCGCTGCAAAACGATGAACCTCTGGCTCCAATGCTGCGCGCACTGGCGAAGGGCTTCCAGATGGGACTCGATGCTGAGCTTGTGATCGCACGCAAACTGGAAGAGGGCTGGGATCGCCCCCTCAACGAGTGGCGTCGTGAGCTGAGGCTTCCTGAAGCAATCCCTAGCTGATCCTTAAGTGCGCGCGAGCGTTATTGCCCGAATGGAGGTATCACTGACAGAGCAGCCGAGAAGCCATGTGGGGAGACGAACCTCAGCTGCAGGCCTTCCGAGAACGACTGAAACTCCTGCTAATCGCACACCAGCAGGAGCTCAATCCTGAGCAGCTCGTCGCAGCCGAAGGAGACATTCTGTTTCACCAGGGCGACTCGGTGGAGACTTTGATGTTGCTGACCCAGGGGCGTGTCGCCGTTGATATTCATTACGGCGATGAGATCCACACTCTGGCCGAAGTGGAAGCTGTTGAATTACTCGGCGAAGTTGGTTTCTTCGCCAATGGCAAGCATTACGCCGACTTCCGCGTTGTGGGCGGACAGGCAGAGCTTCTGGCCATTCCAGGCCAGGCACTGCTTCAGGCCATGTTGTTTGACGTTGATCTCGTAGTGGAGATGCTTTCACTGGTCAGTGAGCGCTGCCGGCGCGGCAATCAGGTCATCGCCATGCTGCTGAGCGGCATTGAAGCCGTGCATGACGATTCCCAGGAGAAAATCGAACAAGCAACGACAGAGCTTGGGGGCATCCACTTCTGCATCGCCAAAGCCAGCAAACAACTGCAGAAGCTGCAGAAGCAGTGCCGAAACTGAACGACTCAACTCAGCACTTTGCTGCGCTGCGCCCAACCAGCTCCCAAACACCATCCAGAGCGGGCAGCACCAGCAGGATCAGAGCCTCCACAGAGGGCATGGCCATTGAGCAATATCGGATCGTGACGCTAAGGAAGATAGAGATGCCTGATCTTGCCGGAGCAGCCAGCATGCCTGCAGCGGCTCCCGGCCCGGCATGAAGAGCGAGAACCAACAGCTCACCCAGATTCGTAATCGTCTGCGGATGTTGCTGAGCACCCATCTCTCCACAATCAGCCATCAAACGCTCACAGCAGCTGTGGGTGACGTGCTGATCGAACAGGACACACCAGCCGTCAGGGTGCTGATTGTGCAAACAGGGGAATTGAAAGTTGAACGCTGTGAACCAGGTGGCACGCCTCAAGTGATCGCGCAAATCAGACCGGATGAACTGGTCGGAGAAATGGCGTTGATCGGTGATCAACACCACAGCGCAAGCGTCACGGTGAGTCGCGGACCGGCCGAGATCCTGGTGGTTAAGGCGGATGATCTACTTAAGGCTTCCATCTACGACAGCGACCTGGTGATGGAACTGCTGGCTCTAAGCAGCAACCGCTGCCGCCAAACCAACCGCCATCTGACTTTGATCCTTGAAGCCCTTGGGGCTTTGGATCAAGAGCATTCCTCCACACTGGACCGGTGCTGCAACGAACTGGAGAACTGCTCTGATCCAGCACTTTCCAACGCAGCCCGCCGGTTGAGGCGATTGGCAGAAGCACCGGAAAAACCTTGAGAGAGCGACCCCATCTCCGCTGAGTTCCGCCTCATGGCGCGAACTCCTTCTCAAGAGTTCACAGCCATCGCAGAAATCAGCCGGGATCGATTGAGCCATGGACGTCCATCAAGGCCATAGAGAAAGTGAGGTTCTTCGCCAATCGTGTTCTGTACGTCGAATTATGCGTAGTGGATGGATCCGTCGGACTGCTTACCATCACTTATTGGAAGCTATTACAGACCTGGCGATTCAACACGATCTGGCAGTCGAAGCACTCAGAGGAAGGGATTCATGGTGATCAACATCCTGTGAAAGGAAACACAGGGCAAACTTATAGAGCAACCACACAGCCCATCGAGGCCAACACCCTTAAGGTCAGACAAAGAGAAGAACCCTTATGGATCGCAACGTCCTGATCAAAACCCTGCAAAACGAAGGGAATCTGAAGCATTCGTTTAGCGCCGAAGATATTGAACTCATCGCTCAACAGATGTCGATCAAAACATTCGAGAAGGACACCATCTTGATGTGCAAAGGAGAGCCTGCCGACTACATGGCATTCCTTGTGAATGGCCGGGTTCAGATTCTTGAAGACGAGAGACAGATTGCACTGCTTACAAAAGGCGATTTTCTAGGCGAAAGCCTGTTCTCTGAAGAAGCAACACGCGTAGCAGATGTTCAAGCCATGGAGCACACAACAGTGGGGCTATTCACAATTCATGATTTCCATAATTTTTTAAAGACTAAACAAAGACTTGCGCTTCAGTTCAGGGAACTTTTCAAGGCCGTAGAACGCGCCCGAGCCGAGCAACACACAGCAGAAACATATATCGATAAACGCAAATACTTGGCACTAATAGCTCACAACAACATGAAAGAAAGCCTGATGGAATTTTGCAGCATTCACACTGATAAGTTAGAAAAATTTCCCCTCATTGCAACAGGAACAACCGGCAGTATGTTATACAAAAAAACTGGCATGTGCCTCAGCCGCAAAGTCGCCTCAGGCCCCCTGGGCGGAGACCAAGCAGTGGGAACATTGATATCCACACAAAACATCAGCGGCGTAATTTTTTTCAGAGATCCACTCTCTTCCCACCCACACCACGCCGATATCGAAGCTCTTGGACGCCTCTGTGATGTCTATCAGATCCCTTTTGCAACGAACCCTCAAAGCGGCGAAGCCATTCTCGACTACCTTCTTTCCGCCAAGGCAAATCGCGAACTCCTTCCCAATCGTGTTTTGGAGGCCTACGTTAAAGGACAAAAGAAAGTCATCGAAGCAGGCTGAAACCAACCAAATCAATCGACCCGATCATGAGAAGACCGAAGAGATACCAGGCCAAAAACTTGGATCGGTTCCGGCCAACCCTTAACAAGATGTGCTCCCAAATCTTCAACGACCACATCGTCGAAGATTTGATCTCGAACATCACCACTGATTAAAATCGGGTAATCCGGAAACTGACGTGTAAGGGATTCCAGTCGACTGGCCAAGTTCACTGTCGCCCCAATCACGGTGTATTCCAGCCGATTACTCGAGCCAAGATTACCGGCAATCACATCACCGCAGTGAATGCCAATACCTTGACGCAATGGTCCAAGCCCCTCACTCACGAGCTCTCTGTTCAACTCCTCCAGGTTCGCCTGCATAGCGAGAGCAGTCCGCACTGCAGCCAGCGCCTCGACCCGATCGCCACGGTGAACGGGCACACCAAATTCCGCCATGACGGCATCCCCAATAAATTTGTCCAACAGCCCCTGTTCGAGCAGCACAGGTGCTGCAATCGCCTCAAAGTATCGATTCAACAAACCAAACAGACTCTCTGCATCCATCACATTGCTGCGGGCAGTGAATCCGACCAAATCAGTAAAAAGCACCACGCATCGCTCCCGTCTGCCGCCCAGTCGCATCCAACTCTCCTGACCCGAACGCAACATGTCGCGCATGAGGTTGGGCGAGACCCTTCTGGACAACACGGAGTGCAGAAATCGGCGCTGTGCGCTCTCCTGCTGAAACAAATCCCCCGTACGAAGACCTCCAGCAACGAAAGGCATCAACGCCAAGGAAGCGGCAGGCAACCAAATGCCGTAAAACCAAACGAAGATCGTCAGTCCGATCGCCAACGCCCCAAGAGCAGTGGAGACGATCGCAGTACCAAGCGCCGTCGATGGCACAGCAATCCGCCAGTTGCACAACAGCAACCAGATGAGGACAATCGCAGCTAGCGGAATAACTTCCGGACTACGGAAGCCTCGTCCGCTGCGCAATCCGGAGACAGCTGAAAGCAACACCTCAGAACCGCTCTGCTGTCCAAATGGTGTCTCGAGCTGATCACCAAGAGATCGAGCCGTAGAACCAATGATGACGATCTTGTTCCGCCAGGTGTCCTCCGGAAGCGTGCTCACAGCCCAGGCGGGGATCACCGGGATCGATCCGCTCGGCCCCAGGAAATCAATCCCGTCATCGCCTGATGATGGGGTCACTTCTGCTGCCAGATGTGCCAGAGGTAAGGGATGTGGCCTGGGGAACGGTTCCAGCATGGACTGGAGTCGCCCTAGGCCAGGAACAGATTGCACAACACCAAAGTCATCCATGGAAAAAACAGACAGACCCGCCTGGTAGTTGATATCCCAGGGACGACGCAATTGAATCTGTTCGAAATCGTCAATTTGCTGTCGAACAAGAGATGAACTGAGCAGGACTTTGTCTTGCCATGGCTTCAGAACATCCTGAAAAGCAATGTCATCTTCAGGGCCATGACGGCTTGGGCCGGCATGAACGATGTTGAACACAACACGACGGGCACCCTGCCGCAAAACCTGTCGTGCCAATGCAGCCTGCTTCTCTCGCGGCCAGGGCCAAGGACCGAAGTCGGTCCACTGGGGATCCAGGGACGCCTCATCAATCCCCAATAACACGACGTCATCGGAGACGGGGATTGCGCCACGCCACTGAAAGAGCAGCTGCCGACTTGCAGTATCCAAACGCGCCAGCCATGGCACAAGCACCAAAGGCAACAGCAAGGATGTGCGCCAAAGGATAGGAATCAGGCGCTGACGCATCGATCCTGTCAAGGGGATGGAGCCATAACCCCCAGTTCTCGCTGGATTTCAGGGAGCGTGTCTAGAGGTGTTGAAAACCCGTTAATCAAACGGCTCTTCTGGAGTCGACGTTCAACCTCCTGTTCCGCAATTACCACCGGTGGCGCCCACGAGACAGCAAGCGGATCATCTTGTTGAACACTGCCATCAGGTTGGAGGCGTTTCAGATCTAACAACAGCTGTTGACCACTGTTCAAGGTGAAGCTCTGACCACTCCTGGTTGTCACCAAGACCTTGCCTTCCCAGCTGAAAATCTTGCACTGACTGTCGGTGAACTCAATGAACACCGTGGTGCCTTGGATGGAGGCCGTAGCCAGACGAGTCTTGATGGTGAACGGACGAAGGGTCTGGGTGCCTGGATTGATCCAACCGATGATCGACCCCTTCAATAATTCGACACTGGATGAACCAAGACGCAGCTGCGCATCACCTCCCATCCTGAACTGGCGGCCGGTACCAAGCATCACCTGCATGCGCCCTGGCTTTGTAGTGCGCAGTAACGCATCGGTGCGCAACAACTGACCCGAGCGTGCATCAACCTCTGCCTTGCCGGAAAATTTGACAAAGGCAGGGCCATTGGGAACCTCAACGATGCGTGGCTGAGCAGCCTGTGAGGGCAAGCCAAAGAAGGCTGTGCCCATCAAGAAACATGCGGCAGCCTGCACACGAACCGATTGCCTCAACACATACAACCCACATTCATCCAAGGCTGACAGAAAAGCGCTGATGGCGCCACTAATCAATCAGAAGGCAAAAATGATCCGTTACGAGTTGCTGAGTCGAGTAGCAATTGCCAGATTAGGGACAAGCAGCATTTGAAAACTCATGGCATACGAAAACGTTCTTAATAACCCGACTACATTCGATTTTCGTATCGAAGAGCTGGGTGAAAGCCAATACTCCAATCCTAGCAACAATGCAGTTTTTGTTGACAATATGGAGCGCATTATCTTTTCGAGCCAACTCAAAAATCTGAAGCATCAACTGGAAACATGTGCAGAATTACCCTCTTTTGAAAAAGCAGGCGCCCGTCGAAAAATTTTTCACAATCCAGAATCAACCCAGGCCGCCATCATCACATGCGGGGGCCTCTGCCCAGGGCTGAATAATGTCATCAAAGGGTTGGTCAATGTTCTCGAGCAGGATTACGGAGTCAAAAGTATTCTTGGCATCCGCTATGGATATAAAGGACTGACGCAGGCATCAACTCATCCACCAATCCAACTCAATTCTCTGATCGTCGATCAGATTCATAAACAGGGCGGAACCATACTTGGATCTTCTAGAGGTAGTCAGGATCCAGAGGAGATGGTGGACATGCTCCAGGCAAGAGGAATCAACCTTCTCTTTTGCATTGGCGGCGATGGAACCTTAAAGGGTGCTCAGGCGATCGCGGAAGCCGCAATCGGTCGCAAAGCAAACATCAGCATTGTCGGTGTCCCTAAGACCATTGACAATGATCTCGGCTTTGTCGAGAAAACCTTCGGCTTTGAAACCTCAGTACAAACAGCCTCGGAAATTATCACATCAGCCCAACACGAAGCAGAAGGGGCTGAAAACGGCATCGGCATCGTTAAGTTAATGGGACGAGACTCTGGCTTCATCACTGCCACGGCATCTCTCGCAAACTCTGTGGTTGATTTCTGCCTAATCCCAGAAACCCCTTTTCAAATCGGCGGGCCGAACGGAATCTGTACTGCTCTTCAACGAAGGATTGAACAAAAAAACCATGCTGTGATTGTCGTAGCAGAAGGAGCAGGACAGGAACTCTTTGCTAGCAACGAGAGAAAGATTGATGCTTCCGGGAACATCCTGAAAGAGGACATCGGAGAATTACTCAAAGAAAAGCTGACAGCTCACTTCAAGCAAAACAACATGACGATCAACATCAAGTATCTTGACCCGAGCTACCACATCCGAAGCGTTGCAGCCAATGCTTCAGATGCTGTTTTTTGCCAGCTACTGGCCGAATATGCCGTCCATGCAGGAATGAGCGGGAAAACGAATCTTGTCATTGGTTACTGGAACAATTTCTTCACCCACGTCCCTATTCATCTGGCCACAAATGAAAGGCGAATGGTTGATCTTGATAGCGCGCTATGGCGCGGCGTCATGAGCGCAACTCATCAAGATAAATAACCCAAGTAAAATCACCAACTGGTCATGATGTCGCAAGACAGAGAAAGAGCTGTTTGAGGCTTTGCTGCTCTAAGCCAGCAATCTCAGCCCCGAGCGTCTGAGTGAAGTGTTGCCCCCAACTCCTGCCTTGCCGCGTCCAAAGCGCCATCGAGAGCCGCACCATCCCGACCTCCGGCCTGAGCCAGATTCGGGCGGCCACCACCACCGCCACCGCAGCGCTTGGCGATCCCACCGATGAACTTGCCCGCTTGCTGTCCGTTGGCGATCACAGCTTTGCCGAAGGCTGCCACCAGAATCACCTTGCCCTGATCAGCAGGGTCCGGCAGGCCACCAATCACAACTGCTGCCCCCTCACCCAGTTGATCGCTCAGGCTCTGGGCAGCACCTTGCAGACCACTGCCATCCACACCATCAAGACGCTCAACCAGCAGCTGAAAGTCACCAACAGCAACCGCCTTGGAAGCCAGGGCAGCTGATTTAGCAACCGCCAACTCCGCCAGCACAGCCTGTAGAGCCTTGCTCGTGGCCTTCAATTCGTCTTGAAGAGCGCTCACCCTGTCCACGATCTCGCCGGGCTGGGCTTTGAATCGCTCTCCCAGCTGCCTCACCACAACATCGCGTTCATTGAGATAGGCGAGCACGGCTGGCCCCGCCACAGCTTCGATACGACGGATGCCCGCTGCCACTCCACTTTCACTGACAATCTTGAATAGACCGATCTCAGCGGTGTTGGCCACGTGGGTGCCACCGCAGAGTTCCATCGACACACCAGGCACGTCGACAACCCTCACCACATCGGCGTATTTCTCACCGAACATGGCTACTGCGCCAGCGGCCTTGGCCTTCTCGATCGCCATCTCCTGCACCTGGAGCTCATGGGCATCGGCGATCCAGCTGTTGATCAGAACCTCAATACGCTCCAGCTCCTTGGAGCTCACAGACCGCGGGCAATGGAAGTCGAAACGCAAACGATCGAAGTTCACCAGCGATCCGGCCTGACCAATGCCTGGATCCACAACCTGTTTCAAGGCCGATTGCAACAGATGCGTCGCGGTGTGATTCGCCTGGGCACGGCGACGGCAAGTGCGGTCGACACGACCCTGCACCACATCGCCGACCGCCAGTGTTCCGCGCTCAACCCGACCGCTGTGCACGAACACGCTGCGGTTCCGGCTCACGGATTCCACGCTGACAATCAGGCCATCGCCGTCATGGCCTTCACCCGCCAGGGTGCCGCGATCACCCACCTGGCCGCCCCCCTCGGCATAGAAGGGAGTGGTATCCAGCACCACCTGCACAGCATCACCAGCAACAGCTTGTTGAGCGGGGTCACCATTCACCACAAGGGCCTGCACACTGCTGCTCTGTTCGAGCTGCTCGTAACCACGGAAATCGGTTCCATCAATCCCTGAGGCCACCTGATCAATGGCGTCCTGCAGCGTGAGATCAATGCTCACGGCAGCGGCTTTGGCGCGCTGACGCTGTTGCTCCATCGCCAGTTCAAATCCAGCCAGATCAACGGCCAGATCATGCTCTTCAGCAATTTCCTGCGTGAGTTCGAGCGGGAATCCATAGGTGTCATACAGCTCAAAAGCCTGAGCACCGCTGATCTGTTTCGGCTGGGCCGCCAGCACATCCGCCAACAGTTTCTCTCCCCGTTCCAGGGTCTCCAGGAAGCGGGCTTCCTCACGTCGCAGCTCCGCCAGGATCACCTCCTTGCGCTCTACCAACTGAGGATGCACAGCCTGCATCAGCGCAATAGCCGACTCACCCATGGCCTTGAGAAACGGCTTGTCGATGCCCAGGAGACGTCCATGCCGAACCACCCGACGCAGCAAGCGGCGCAGGATGTAACCGCGGCCCAGATTGCTGGCCGTGACACCATCACTGATCAGTTGGGTCACGGCACGGCTGTGGTCACCAATCACCTTGAGCGAGGTTTTGCCCTTGTCGTCGAGCTGGTGGTAGTCGACACCAGCTAGATCAGCGGCCGCTTCAATCAGCGGAAAAATCAGATCGGTTTCGTAGTTATTGGGAACCTTCTGCAGGATCTGAGCCATGCGCTCCAGACCCATCCCCGTGTCGATGTTGCGATTCGCCAGCGGTGTGAGCGTGCCCTCCGCATCGCGATTCGACTGCATAAACACCAAGTTGTAGAACTCGATGAAACGATCGTCGTCTTCAAGATCGATTCCTTCATCGCCGAGTTCGGGCTTGAAGTCGTAATAAATCTCTGAGCAAGGACCACAGGGTCCTGTTGGGCCTGAGGCCCAGAAGTTGTCGGCTTCATCCATGCGGATGATGCGCTTTGGATTGACGCCAACAACATCACGCCAAATCTGCTCAGCTTCATCGTCTTCCCGGAAGACGCTGACCACCAAATTTTTGGGATCCAAGCCATAGACGACCGTGCTCAGCTCCCAGGCCCACTCAATCGCCTGCTGCTTGAAGTAATCCCCAAAAGAGAAGTTGCCCAGCATCTCGAAGAAGGTGTGGTGCCGGGCAGTGCGACCCACGTTCTCGATGTCGTTGGTGCGTATGCACTTCTGACTGCTGGTCGCACAGGGGGCAGGCCGTTGCTGCTGACCAAGAAAGATCGGCTTGAACGGCAACATTCCCGCGATCGTGAGCAAAACCGTGGGGTCCTCAGGCACGAGAGAGGCACTGGGCATCCGCTTATGACCACGCTGCTCATAAAAAGCGAGGAACGCTTCTCGGATCTCCGCACCAGTGCGGGGACCAGCTGCCTCGTTTCGCGACGATCGTGCAACAGCCATGGCGGATACGGGCTTGAACAGCAGGTCCTCCAGCCATGATCGCCTTTGAGCTGCCACCGACGTTGGCCGATCGCACCGACGAGCAGAGTCGCGCAGCACTGAGACTGCGCTCCTTGGGGTGGGCCCTGATCGCAGGACTAGCGGCAGGGCTGCTCAGCCTGCCCTTCGGTGTTGATCAGGCGGTGCGATCCGCCGGTTGCGGACTCTTCTACGGACTGCTGGCATTCCATCTTGTCCGCGTGGATCCGGAGGACTCTCACCTGCAGGCTGGGCTCGTCGGAGCCGTCTGCGGGATCCGCAGTTTGGGAATGTGCCTGCCCTCCCCTTGGGCAGATGCTGATTCCCTGGCATTATTAGTGAAGGATCTCGTTATGGGGTGGCTGCCACTGATCGGCAGTTCGCTCCTGCTACACGGAACCCAACGCATGTTGTCTGCGTCGCGGCCATGAGCCTGCTGCACGCCACCTGGCTTCCGGCCATTCGTACTCCCAGCAGCTCCGGTCGAGCTGCTCTGCTCGTGTGGGCTGACACCTGGCGTGTGGCCGAGCCGATGGGACCAGGCGCGACCCCCGCCATTCATCCCTTCACCCTCAGCCCTGAGGAACTTCGGGCCTTGCTTACGGATCGTGACCTGCTGCCAGACGGAATCATTGACGCAACGGCCTGCCTGACCCTGCCCAGTCGCAGTGTCAAAGCGAAACGCAAGCGCTCGGCAGCCGCAGAGACACCCTCCGAGGACGACCCACCGTGGTGCGGTCTGCCGCTGCAGGCCGGTGAACCGATTCCAAAGACCACCGAATGGTGGCCCTGGCAAGTGCAGGGTCTGGCCATCGAACCGATGGCTGCCACCGAGTGGCTGGCCAAGCTGCCGCTTTCGGGTCGTCATCCAGATCTGGCCGATGAACTGCGCTGGTGGAGCCACATGCAGCGCTGGGCCCTGAGCCTTGTGGCACGAGGCCGCTGGCTGCCCCAGGTGGAGCTGAGCAAGGGCGAGGGCTATCCCCACCGAGCCCGCTGGGTGCCACTGCTCAATCGAGAGGAAGACCGGCGCCGGCTGGAGGATCTGGCGGCGGGACTCCCCCTGGTTGCAACCTGTGCCCTGCCCTGGCGCGAACCGACCGGGCGACGCAGCAACCGCATGACCCGGCTGCGACCGGAGGCGATGCGAGCCGCCAATCCCGTGGCCTGCTGTCGACCCCGCAGCGGCCGGCTGCGGGTTGCCACCCTGCTGGAAGACCTGCTGGATGCGCAGCTGCGCAAAGGCTTCAGCCCTGATCAAGAAGGCCTGGACCCACTGCTCTGCGCCTGGGAAGAGGCACTTAGCTCTGAGACCGGCGTGATCAACCTCAATGATGAGGATGCCGAGCGCTTATCCACCGCCAGCCACCACTGGCGAGAGGGCGTGGCCGGCAATGTTGCTCCAGCGCGGGCCTGCCTCGAGCTGGCCACACCGTCTGAGGGTGAAGAACTCTGGCCCCTGCGCTTCTTCCTGCAGGCGGAGTCGGACCCCACACTGAAGCTGCCGGCCAGTGCCGCATGGGCTGCAGGCCCCAAGGGTCTTCAACTGGGAGAGATTCCCGTGGAGCATCCCAGCGAAGTGCTGCTGGAAGGTATGGGCCGAGCCTTGACGGTGTTCGCACCGATCGAGCGGGGCCTGGAAAACGCCACACCGGAAGCGATGCAGCTCACCCCTGCCGAAGCCTTCGTGCTGGTGCGAACGGCCGCACGCCAACTTCGCGATGTGGGTGTGGGCGTCGATCTGCCGCCGAGCCTTTCCGGCGGGCTCGCCAGCCGACTGGGACTGGCGATCCAAGCGGAACTTTCCGAACGGTCCCGTGGCTTCACCCTGGGCGAAAGCCTCGACTGGAGCTGGGAGCTGATGATCGGCGGCGTCACGCTCACCTTGCGCGAACTGGAACGCCTGAGTGGCAAACGCAGCCCGCTGGTGCGTCACAAGGGAGCCTGGATCGAACTCCGGCCCAATGACCTCAAGAACGCTGAACGCTTCTGTGGCGCCAATCCTGAGCTCAGCCTCGACGATGCCCTGCGACTGACCGCCACCGAGGGCGACACGCTGATGCGCCTACCCGTGCACGCCTTTGATGCCGGCCCCAGGCTTCAGGGGGTTCTTGAGCAGTACCACCAGCAGAAATCACCGGATCCACTGCCCGCACCTGAAGGGTTCTGTGGACAACTGCGGCCGTATCAGGAGCGTGGGCTGGGCTGGCTCGCCTTCTTGCATCGTTTCGACCAGGGTGCCTGCCTGGCCGATGACATGGGCCTGGGCAAAACGATCCAGCTCCTGGCCTTCCTGCAACACCTCAAGGTGGAACAGGAACTGAAGAAGCCCGTACTGCTGGTGGCCCCCACATCGGTGCTGACCAATTGGAAACGGGAGGCCGCGGCCTTCACGCCTGAGCTCAACGTGCATGAGCACTACGGCCCCAAACGGCCCACAACTCTGGCTGCTCTCAAAAAGACTCTCAAAGATGTCGACCTTGTTCTCACCAGTTATGGACTGGTCCAGCGGGACATCGAGCTGCTGGAGAGCTTCGACTGGCAGGGAACGGTGATCGATGAAGCTCAGGCCATCAAGAACCCGTCGGCCAAACAGAGCCAGGCCACGCGCGATCTGGCCCGCACCCGCAAGGGCACCCGCTTTCGCATCGCCCTC
The DNA here is from genome assembly GCA_003211275.1 of Synechococcus sp. AG-673-A03. Classification (GTDB taxonomy): domain Bacteria; phylum Cyanobacteriota; class Cyanobacteriia; order PCC-6307; family Cyanobiaceae; genus Synechococcus_C. Next base: position 68,253 of record QCTE01000002.1, read on the forward strand.
ACCGGTACGCCGGTGGAGAACAGGGTGAGTGAGTTGTGGGCTCTGATGGATTTCCTCAACCCCAGGGTTCTGGGTGAGGAGGAATTCTTCCGCCAGCGCTATCGCATGCCGATCGAGCGTTACGGCGACATGTCGTCACTGCGTGACCTCAAGTCGCGGGTGGGACCCTTCATCCTCAGGCGCTTGAAGACCGACAAGGCGATCATCTCTGATCTGCCGGAGAAGGTGGAACTGAGCGAATGGGTCGGGCTGAGCAAGGAACAGAAATCGCTCTATGCCAAAACCGTCGAGGACACCCTCGATGCCATTGCCCGTGCTCCGAGGGGCAAACGCCACGGACAGGTGCTGGGACTGCTGACCCGCCTGAAACAGATCTGCAACCACCCCGCCCTTGCACTGAAGGAGAAGGACGCCAGTGAGGATTTCCTGCAACGTTCGGCGAAGCTGCAACGGCTCGAAGAAATCCTCGAAGAAGTGGTCGAGGCCGGCGACCGCGCTCTGCTCTTCACCCAGTTCGCGGAATGGGGAACGTTGCTGAGGGAGTATCTGCAACGCCGCTGGCGCAGCGAGGTGCCCTTCCTCAGTGGCAGCACCAGCAAGACGGAGCGGCAGGCCATGGTCGATCGTTTTCAGGAAGATCCCCGCGGACCACAACTGTTCCTGCTCTCACTCAAGGCGGGTGGCGTGGGCCTCAATCTCACCCGTGCGAGTCATGTGTTCCACATCGATCGATGGTGGAACCCTGCGGTGGAAAACCAAGCCACAGACAGGGCTTATCGGATCGGACAGACCAACCGCGTGATGGTGCACAAGTTCATCACCAGCGGCTCGGTGGAAGAAAAGATTGACCGGATGATCCGCGAGAAGTCCAGACTGGCGGAAGACATCGTGGGCTCCGGCGAGGAATGGCTCGGAGGACTCGAAATGGGCCAGCTCAAGGAGCTGGTGAGCCTTGAAGACAATCCCTCCTGACGCGATGACCATCACCCCTAACAGCAGCGGCATCAACACCTCTCTGAGCGACGAGGGGCTCGGACAGCAACCCTGGTGGGTTGAACAGTGGATGGAGCTGATCAACTCCTACCGATTCAAAAAACGCCTTGAGCGGGCCTGGACCTATGCCCGTGAAGGACATGTGACATCGATTCGCTTCGAAGGGCGACGGGTGCATGCCCGTGTTCAGGGAACCGATGAAGACCCCTACAAAGTGAAGCTATGGCTGGATGTGCTCAGCGATGAAGACTGGGGCTTCGTGCTGGAAGCCCTCACACAGAAGGCCCGCTGGTCGGCACAGCTCCTGGCCGGAATCATGCCGGCGGACATTGAACGAGCCTTTGCGGCCAGTGGCCGCCGGCTCTTCCCCTTCAAGCTGCAGGAGGTGCGCAGTGAATGCAGCTGTCCGGATAAAGCCAATCCGTGCAAACACATCAGTGCGGTGTACTTCCTGATGGGAGAACGCTTCAGTGAAGACCCCTTCGTGCTGTTTCAGCTGAGGGGGCGCACGCGCACGAAACTGCTGGAAAACCTGGCAGAACACCGGCTCAAGGCCCTTCAGGCCAGGGCCGATCAGGCCAAGGCTGAACGCCAATCAATGCCATCCGCCGATGGCGGCGAGTCCAACCCGGACGACACCATCACGCCTCCCCATCCAGCGGTGCTGGACCCCACGCTCTGGTGGCGTTACGAGGCCAACCTCGACGGTGATCTGGTGGTGATCACCCCTGCGATGGAAGGAGATACAGGCCTTGATGCAGCCGGCGATCTCCCCCTGGCTGAGGAGCCACGCTTCCCCGAATCAAGACCTCGCTTTCTGCAGCACCTGCGTGATCAGGGTCAGGCCCTGGCACAACGGGCCATGCTGGAAGCCATGGCAGCCGGTGGCTGAATCAGCCCCCTGGCAGTCGCCGGAATCGCAGTGGCTGATCTCCAGGCTGATGCTGTCTCACCAACGGGCCTTCAGCCGACCACTCCTGAACTGTGGAGAGCCAGCAACGGATCTGTTCAGCAGCGAGATGGCCGTTCTCGCCCACGACAACAGCCATGATCCCCGCCTGATTTATGCCAATGCCACCGCTCTGCATCTGTGGGAGCGATCTTGGCAAGAGATGATCGGCATGCCCTCCCGCTGCACCGCGGAGGAAGCAGCACGTGAGCAACGCGCTTCCGCCCTGCAACGCGCGCAGGACCAGGACGCTTTCGAGGGATATAGCGGTGTGCGGGTGTCACGAACCGGTCAACGATTCATGATCAACAACGCAAGAATCTGGACCCTCTGGGACGACAAAGGCCGCAACTGCGGGCAGGCGGCAGCGTTCTCAAGCTGGTCCTGGCTGTGAGTGACATGCGCCAATGTTCGGTTGTCGCGAAAGAGCTGTCGTAACAACCGAATCCAGTGGTCTAGACCGAACAGAATCGGGCGGTTGTCCCCCTGCTCAGAGTCAATCAGCCCGCACATATTGGCGTTGTGGGTGATGTCAACACCCCATCAACATCACTCTTCAGGAGTTACCCATGATCACCCTTCGTCAGTCACCGTTTGATCTGTTCGAGCGTCTCGACCAGCAGCTTTCACAGGTCGAACGTGTACCAGCCGCCGAAATTCAGGAAACCGAAGATCACTACTGCATCCGCCTGGAACTCCCCGGCATGGCTCACGACAGCATCGACGTCAAAGCCAGCGACCGCAGTCTCAGCGTCAGCGCTGAGCGTTTGAACCCTCAGGCCAATGCAGCCGACGAGGCCGAGGCATCGACCAACAACACCCTGCTTAGCGAGTTTCGCTACGGCAACTGGAGCCGCAGCTTTCGCTTCGCCCATTCCCTCGACCGCGACGCTCTTCGGGCCAGCTACCGCGACGGCATCCTCACGATCGAAGCGCCCAAAACCGATAACCGCACCACCGTGTCGGTCAAGGTGGACAGCTGATGACAGCGCATTGAGCCTCAACCAAGAGAGAACGGTTCAGCCCTCTGCCAACGCAGGGGGCTTTTTTTGATTGCGAAACCAGGGTGAAACCGGGGGCGATCGATAATCTTGCCCAGACAGCGTCGTCTCCAAGGCGACCCAACCAGGAGCACGTGATGCAACGTCGGCAGCTGCTCCGGACCAGTGGGCAAGCGCTCGCCGCTGCAGCCGGAGCCGGAGCACTGAGCGCCTGCACGATTCGTCGTGCTGAAAACGGTGGCAGCAGCGGCCTTCCCCAGGTGCGCTGGCGGATGGCGACAAGCTGGCCGATCTCGCTCGACACCATTTATGGAGGTGCCGAAACCATCTGTGAACAGGTGAAGGCGATGAGTGGCGGAGGGTTCACGATCGAACCGTTTGCCGCCGGTGAAATCGTTCCCGGACTTGAAGTGCTAGACGCCGTGCAAGCCGGCTCCGTGGAATGCGGCCATACGGCCAGCTACTACTACGTGGGCAAAAATCCCGCGTTCGCCTTCGGCACTGCCGTGCCATTCGGGCTCACGGCCCAGCAACAGAATGCCTGGCTCTATCAGGGAGGCGGCAATGAGGCGATGGACGCCTTGTTCGCCGATTTCGGCGCCAAGAGCTTCCCTGCAGGCAATACGGGCGGTCAACTGGGCGGCTGGTTCAAGCGACCTGTCGACAATCTGGCGTCCCTCAAGGGTCTGAAGATGCGCATCCCAGGACTGGGAGGCAAGGTGATGGCCAGCCTGGGAGTGAATGTTCAGGTCTTGCCAGGAGGCGAGATCTATCTGGCACTGGAGCGGGGAGCGATCGACGCTGCGGAGTTCACAGGCCCCTATGACGATGAGAAGCTCGGCTTAGCGAAAGCCGCGAAGCACTACTACTACCCAGGCTGGTGGGAACCCGGGCCAAGCCTGACTGCGCTGGTCAACCGCAGTGCCTGGGACAAATTGCCGGAGGAGTATCAGGCCATGTTCAGCACAGCCTGTTATCAGGCGAATCTGGGAATGCTCAGCAAATACGAGCAACGCAACAGCGAGGCGCTGCTGAGACTGCGACGGCAGGGCATCAAACTTGAGGCCTATAGCAACGACATCCTCGAAGCGGCCAAGGAAGCCACGAGCGTGTTGTTTGCAGATCTGGCGGCTGATGATGCCGGCTTCCGAGACTTACTGGAACGCTGGCGTTTGTTCCAGAAAGAAACGCTGAACTGGAATCGCATCAATGAGCTGCCGCTGGTGAAGTTCAACACCAGCGCCGAGGGAGGTGAAGGGTGAGCGAGCCTCTCTCCGGTGTGGTGCGCCTGTTCGATCGCCTCAACGCCGCGGCCGCCTGGCTAGCGCGCTGGTCCGTACTGCTGATGCTGGCCATCGGTATCTGGAATGTTGTTGGCCGCTATTTGGGCTCTGCCATCGGGATCAATCTCAGCTCCAACGGGCTGATTGAGGCCCAGTGGTATCTCTTCGATCTGACCTTTCTGCTCGGCCTCGGCTGGACCCTGCAGAAAAAGGGCCACGTGCGTGTGGATGTGCTGCAGAGCCGCTGGTCACAACGCCGCCGCAACCGTCAGGAGCTAAACAACATCCTGCTGCTGTTGTTGCCCTTCGCCTTCGGCGTGATGGCGATCTCCATTGCGCCAGCGCTGCGCTCCTGGAGCATTGCCGAGATGTCGCCCGATCCAGGCGGGCTGCCACGCACCTGGGTGAAATCGCTGATTCCAATTGGCTTTCTGTTGTTAGGGCTGCAAGGGATCGCGGAAGCACTGCGGCTGCGGCTTGCCCTCAGCAACCCCGAAGCAACTCAAGCTGCCGAGGAGCAGAACCAGGAGGGAGGCACTGCGCTGTGATCGAAATTGAAGCCCTTGGCTGGGTGATCAGCTTTGACCCCTCGACGGTGCTAGCTCCAGGGATGTTTTTAGCGCTGATCGTGGCGCTACTCAGTGGATTTCCCGTTGCCTTCTGTCTTGGTGGGATTGGGGTGATCTTTGCTCTGCTGGGCATGCTCAGCGGAGAAATCGAACCGCAGTTCGTTACCGCGCTGCCTCAACGAATCCTGGGGATCATGGCCAACTTCACCCTGTTGGCCATCCCCGCTTTTGTGTTCATGGGCTCGATGCTGGAGAGCTCCGGCATCGCCGAACGGCTGCTGGAAACCATGGGCCGGCTGCTGGGACGCTTGCGTGGCGGCCTGGCATTGGCCGTTGTTCTCGTGGGTTCGCTCCTGGCGGCCACAACCGGTGTGGTGGCAGCGACCGTCACCACCATGGGGCTGATCTCATTGCCAGCCATGCTGCGGGCGGGATACGACAAAAGCCTCGCCACAGGGGTGATTGTGGCGTCGGGCACACTCGGGCAGATCATCCCCCCCAGCATTGTTCTGGTGGTGCTGGGCGATCAGCTCGGCATTTCAGTCGGTGATCTCTTCATCGGTGCGCTGATTCCAGGCCTGCTGATGTCGGCCGTGTTCGCCATCTACGTGCTGGTGATCAGTGCGCTCAAGCCGGAACTGGCCCCCGAACTCAAGCCCGAGCTCACCGGCCCCAGTCATCCTCTGCAGTTGGTGCAGTCGGTGTTGCCGCCGATCACTCTGATCGTGGCGGTGCTCGGGAGCATCTTCTTCGGCATTGCAACGCCCACTGAAGCGGGCGTGATCGGAGCCGTCGGAGCCATGGTGCTGGCAAGCCTCAATGGCGGTTTCAGCCGTCAACAACTCTCGAATGTCTGCGAGGGCACCATGCGCACCACCGCCATGGTGATGGCCATCCTGATGGGATCCACCGCCTTCAGCCTCGTGTTCCGCGGTGTCGGCGGCGATCAGTTGATTTCCGATCTGCTGCTCAACCTGCCAGGAGGGCGAGTGGGTTTCCTGGTGTTCAGCATGCTGATCATCTTCCTGCTGGGCTTCTTCATCGATTTTTTCGAAATCGCGTTCATCGCAGTACCACTGCTGTTGCCCGCGGCTCGTCAGCTGCTGGGGCCTGAAGCTCTGGTGTGGTTCGGCGTCATCATCGGCGCCAACCTGCAGACCTCCTTTCTCACACCGCCCTTCGGCTTTGCGCTCTTCTTTCTACGCGGCGTGGCTCCCGATGAAGTGAGCACACGCGATATCTATCAAGGCGCCCTGCCGTTTGTCGGTCTGCAGGTTGCGGTTCTGGCCCTGATCATCGCGGTGCCAGGGCTGGTGGACTGGTTGCCCCGCCTGGCTGGAGGCCTCAGCCCGGGTCCGATGACCTGAAGATCTCCGTAAAGTTGGTTACAACGCGCGATTCGGTCATGGTCACGGCAAGCCTGAACAGCACGAACTCCTCTGCTGTGATCCCCCGACTTTCACTGCAGTGCGAGCCGATCGCTGCAGACAGCACCACGATCCGTTCCCTGGACTGGGAACGCAGCCGTTTCGACATTGAATTCGGCTTACGCAACGGCACCACCTACAACGCATTCCTGGTACGGGGCGAACGCACCGCCCTGATCGACACCAGCCATGCCAAGTTCCGCGACACCTGGGTGCCACTTCTGAAGGAGCAGATCGATCCGATGGCGCTGGACCATCTGATTGTGAGCCACACCGAACCAGATCACTCAGGACTGATCGGCGATCTGATCGATCTCAATCCCGACATCGAGATCGTGGGTTCGAAGGTGGCGATCCAGTTCCTCAAAGACCAGGTGCATCGCCCCTTCAAATCCCGTGCGGTGAAAACCGGCGACGAGCTGGATCTGGGCACCAGTCCAGACAGCGGCGTGCAGCATCGCTTCGAATTCCTGAGTGCTCCGAACCTGCACTGGCCCGACACGATCTTCTCCTTCGATCACGGCAGCGGCATCCTTTACACCTGCGATGCCTTCGGACTGCATTACTGCTCCGAGGAGTTGTTCGACTCGGACCCCGGGGCCATCGCTCCGGACTTCCGCTTCTATTACGACTGTCTGATGGGCCCCAATGCCCGCAGCGTGCTGCAAGCGCTGAAGCGCATGGATGGACTGCCGGAAATCAACACCGTCGCCGTGGGGCACGGCCCGCTGCTGCGCCAACACCTCAGCCACTGGTTGAACGACTACAGGGAATGGAGCAGCCAGCGCAGCAAAGGCGACAGCTACGCCGCGGTCTGCTACCTCAGCCAGTACGGCTTCTCAGACCGCCTCAGCCAGGCCATCGCCCACGGCATCGGCAAAGCCGATGCACAGGTTCAGCTGGTGGATCTGCGGGCCACCGATCCACAGGAACTGACCGCACTGGTCGGGGACGCCAAAGCGGTGGTGGTTCCCACTTGGCCGGCGGAACCGGACGGAGAACTGCAGGCGTCGATCGGCACCCTGCTGGCCGCTCTCCAGCCCAAACAGCTGGTTGGTGTCTACGACGCGTTTGGTGGCAATGACGAACCGATCGATGCGGTCGCCGAACAGCTGCGCAACCAAGGACTGAAACCGGCCTTTGAACCACTGCGCATCCGCCAGCTTCCCCAGGGCGGTGACTACCAGCGCTGTGAAGAATCAGGGACCGACCTCGGACAGATCCTGACCCGCAAGAAGTCGATCGAGGCGCTGCGCAGCATTGATGCCAACCTCGACAAAGCACTCGGCCGCCTCACAGGCGGGTTGTACATCGTGACCGCGAGCCAGGGCGAGGGCGATGCCCGCCGCAGTGGAGCGATGGTGGCCAGCTGGGTGGCTCAGGCCAGTTTCCGCCCCCCCGGCCTCAGTGTTGCCGTGGCCAAGGATCGAGCGATTGAAGCGCTGATGCAGGTCGGCGACAGCTTTGTGATCAACGTGCTGCGGCAGGACCGCTACAAGCCCTTGATGCAGCACTTCCTCAAACGCTTTCCCCCAGGCGCCGATCGATTCGAGGGAGTGAACGTGCTGCACGGTGCCGCTGAAGGCGGCCCTGTGCTCACTGATGCACTGGCCTACCTGAGCTGTCGGGTTGAGCAGCGGATGGAAGGTCCGGATCATTGGATCATCTACGCGCTGGTGGAGCAGGGCAACGTGGCCGACATCGACGGGCGAACCGCCGTTCATCACCGCAAAACGGGCAACCACTACTGATGGTCACCACCGTCGCTGCCAGCTCGGCATCCGCTGACCGGCAGGTGATCAATCTGCCAATCGACCAGGGCCTGATCTGCCTGCGGGGACTGAGCCCTCAGCGTCTGCGGTTCGAGCTGGAATACGCACTGGAGCGTGGCAGCACGGCCAACAGTTTTCTGTTTGAAGCAGGCCCTGATGCAACTGGCGTGGAACAGCCCGCCGTTCTGGTGCATCCACCGGGAATGGCCTACAGCAGCGTTTTTGTTCCTGCTCTGCTGGAAGCTCTGCCCGCCACGGATCAGCCCCTGCTGATTGTCGTGGGGCACGTGAATCCCAACCGTGTGGCCTTATTGCAGGAACTGGCGGGGATTTACCCAGGCCTTGAACTGATCGCATCCAATCCCGGTGCCAAGCTGCTGGAAGAGCTCTGGAATCAACGCAAACCCACGCCCCCTGGAGTGGAAGAGGAGCAGGCAGCACTACCCCCATTCCCGCCGCTGAGAGTGATCCGACGGGAAGAATTTCAACCGTTGAGCAACGGGCGCAACCTGCTGCTGCTACCGGCACCAACGCCGCGTTGGCCGGGTGGACTGATGGCCTTCGAACAGCGCTTCGGGCTGCTGATGAGCGACAAGTTCTTCAGCGCCCATCTCTGCACCAAGGCCTGGGCGGAAGCCAACCGAAGCAGCACCGAAGAAGAGCGTCGCCATTTCTACGACTGCCTGATGGCACCGATGGCTCGCAAGGTTGACCTGCTGGTGGAGCGGCTGGAGGAACTGAGCATCCGCACGATTGCGCCAGCCCATGGGCCCGCCATCGATGCCAGCTGGCGCAGCCTGCTGAATGACTACCACCGCTGGGGTGAAAGTCACCAGCAATCCAGCCTGAATGTGGTTCTGCTGTTCGCCAGCGCTTACGGCAACACCTCAGCGATTGCCGATGCCCTGGCCCGAGGCGTGAGTCGCACCGACATCAGAGTCACCAGCCTCAACTGCGAGTTCACACCATCGGAAGAACTCGTTGCAGCGATCCAGTCCGCGGATGGGATCCTGATCGGCTCACCAACCCTCGGTGGTCACGCTCCAACCCCGGTGGTCTCCGCTTTAGGAACTCTGCTGGCAGAGGGTGACCGCAGCAAACCGGTGGGCGTGTTCGGCAGCTTTGGCTGGAGCGGTGAAGCCGTGGACCTACTGGAAACGAAGCTGCGAGATGGCGGCTTCAGTTTCGGCTTCGAGCCGATCCGGGTCAAATTCAGCCCTGATCGAGCCAAAGTGAAAGAGCTGGAGGAAATCGGCACCCGTTTCGCGCGCAAACTGCTGCAGGCGGAGAAGCGTGCCCAACGCCGTAACGCCGGAAGCATGAGCGAAAGCCGCAGCGATCCGGCTGTGCTGGCCCTCGGTCGGGTGGTCGGATCCTTGTGCATCCTCACCACGCGCAAGGGAGAACTCAGCGGCGCGATGGTGGCAAGTTGGGTCAGCCAGGCCAGCTTTACACCTCCTGGACTGACGGTGGCCGTGGCCAAGGACCGCGCCGTGGAAGCCCTTCTACACAAAGGCGATCGCTTTGCGCTGAACATGCTGGCCGAGGGGCGCGAAAGCGGACCGATGAAACAATTCCTGCAACCGTTTCAACCTGGCGCCGACCGGTTCAGCGGGCTGGAACTGGAGACCAGTCCGAATGAACAACCGCTGCTCCCCGAGGCGATGGCCTGGCTGGAAGGACGCGTGAGCCAGCGGATGGAATGCGGAGATCACTGGTTGATCTATGCCGAGGTGGATCATGGCGGCGTGTTGGATCAGGAAGCCTCCACAGCCGTCCACCACAGGCGCAGCGGCGCTAACTACTAAGCAGCGGCCCCAACAGGAGGACGACCACTCAGCAGACACTCTCAGGAAAAAGTCGTCACAATTCAAACCTGCGACGTGAATACTGATCATGAGCAAGGAGAACAGTGCTGATGTGCTGGTGATTGCCGCCAGTAACGGCGAGAACCTCAAACTGGCCCAACGCTTCGTGGACCAAGTACAGGCTCAGGGCAGCAGCGCTGATCTGCTCGACCTCACCACACTCGATCTGCCCCTGTTCACACCGCGCGCGAAGGAAAAAGGCATTCCGAACGGCGTGCAGCCATTGCAGCAACAACTGAGGGCAGCTCCGCGATGGGTGATCTGCGCACCGGAATACAACGGTTCAATTCCCCCGGTGCTGACCAACGCCATCGCCTGGCTATCGGTTCAGGGAGATGACTTCCGGTCTCTCTTCAACGGTCGGCCGATCGCCATGGCCAGCTTCTCCGGCGGCGGCGGAATGGAGCTGCTGGTGTCGTTAAGGATCCAGCTCACCCATCTCGGCGCACAAGTGGTGGGGCGCCAACTGCTCAGCAACTACTCGAAAGCAGCGAAAGACGACAGCATTGCCGACCTCGTGCAGCGCCTGATGCAAATGAAACCACTGCAGTTGTGACTGAATTCATCGGCCAATGCATCTGAAACAGGCGGTGAATCAAGATTGGCCACTGAAATCAAACGGAAATCAATTCGAAAGAGAATCGGGATTTCATGCACACGCCACATCTAGCGCACTGAAATAGCGAGGTCACTAACAATTTCCATTCCACGAATGGGCCTGACCCGGGATCCTCAGTACGCAGTTCGCTATCGCGGCTTTGTCCTGTTGCAACAACGCAACAACAGCTGGCTGGTTAGACCGGAACGAAGCCCGATGAGACTGTTGCCATTTCGCACCCCGACCTGCTCGCTGGCGGATGTGAAAGCACTGTTGGACTGGCGACTGGAGCAGGACAAAAGCCTGATCTCAGTCGCCTGAAGACTTAGGCCGCCTGAGGTGGTGGCGTGGGCGATCCCTGAGACTGAATGGGGATCACCAGCGTTGCCCAGCGGTCAGGACGCTCGGGACGCTGACGTCGTGCCTGACGAATTCCAAAGGGAACTCTCAGCACATTGGTGCCTTCGATCGACAATGTATGCCCTCGGCCAAGGGCAGCCTGAAGGCAATCAGGAATGTCGGGAAGCTGCAACGAGTCTGAGGTCTGCTCCGTCGATTCAATTTGTTTTTTGGTGTCGCGACTCATTGATTCCCCATTTGCGACGGTGAATGCTGTGCAGTGTGCTCAAAGTTCTCATTGCACGATTAAAAATCGAAGATTAATTTCCGATTTCGGTAAAATTTAACCCATCGCCTCAGAAGTGGCGGCAGCCATGTCTTCAACACTGGGGCAGGTGCAGATCAGATTGCGATCGCCATAGGCGTTATCAATCCGGGCCACCGCCGGCCAGAACTTGCTTTGCCGCTGATCAGGCAACGGGAAGGCAGCCTGTTCCCGGGAATAGGGACGATCCCAGTGGTCGGCCGTGACAGCACTCAGTGTGTGGGGAGCGCGGCGTAGGGGATTGTTCTCACGATCGCTGTCACCGTTTTCGATCGCCGCGACTTCGGCGCGGATCGCGATCATGGCGTCGCAGAAGCGATCCAGCTCTTCGAGGCTCTCGCTTTCAGTGGGTTCAACCATCACGGTGCCCGCCACTGGCCAGCTCACCGTCGGAGCATGGAAGCCGTAATCCATCAGACGCTTCGCCAGATCATCCACCTCGAGGCCGGCACTGCGCCTCAGATCGCGCAGATCAAGAATGCATTCGTGGGCTACAAGTCCGCCTTCTCCCCGGAACAGCACCGGGTAGTGGGAATCCAGCCGATGCGCCAGATAATTGGCTGACAACAAGGCCACAGCCGTGGCCTGCCGCAGGCCAGCAGGGCCCATCAAGCGCAGGTACATCCAGCTGATCGGCAGGATGCCTGCACTGCCCAGGGGGGCAGCCGATACCGCTGAAATGGACTGGTCACCGCCGCAGGGCATCAAGGGATGACCAGGGAGAAATGGCAACAGATGCTCGCCCACGCCGATGGGGCCAACCCCTGGTCCACCTCCGCCATGGGGAATACAGAACGTCTTGTGCAGGTTGAGATGGCAGACATCCGCCCCAAACGCTCCTGGCCTGCACACACCGACTTGAGCGTTGAGGTTGGCACCATCCAGATACACCTGACCGCCATGGTCATGCACAAGGCTGCAGATCTCACGGATACGCGTCTCGAAGACCCCATGGGTTGAGGGATAGGTAACCATCAGAGCCGCCAGGACATCGGCGTGATCAGAAAGCTTGCTGCGCAGATCGTCGACATCGACATTCCCCTGCTCATCACAGGCCACAGGCACCACACGCATACCAGCCATCACGGCACTTGCTGGATTGGTGCCATGGGCACTCGTGGGAATCAGGCACACATCGCGATGGCCCTCGCCTCTTGCCTGATGCCAGGCGCGAATCACCAGCAGACCCGCGAACTCCCCCTGGGATCCTGCATTCGGCTGCAAAGAAACACCGGCGAAACCGGTGAGCTCAGCCAACCAGCTCTCAAGGTCCTGCGCCATGCGCTGGTTGCCCTTCAGCTGGTCAGCGGGGGCAAAGGGGTGCATGCTCCCAAACTCCCTCCAGCTCACAGGCGCCAGCTCCGCTGCCGCATTGAGCTTCATGGTGCAGCTACCTAGAGGAATCATCCCGTGCACCAACGACAGGTCTTTGCTGACCAGACGCTGGATGTAGCGAAGCAGCTCGGTCTCACTGCGATAGCGGTGAAACACCGGCTGCTGCAACCAGGGGTTGGAACGCAGCGGCAAGCCAGCCAGAGCTTCCTCGTGCTTTGCAGTATCCGACAGGTCTGAAAGATGGCCTCCAGTGGCCTCAGCCACCAGCAACAGCAATCGAGACACCTCCTTGTCGTCGCTGAGCTCATCCAGGCTGATGCCGAACCCTTCCGCCTGTTCGATCGCAGCACCATCGGGCAGGACACGCAGATTGAAACCAGCTCGCGCTGCCAGCTGATGCACGCGCGGCGCCTGAGCACAGACCACATCAACACTGTCGAAGCGAGATCCCTGCGGTAGAGCGAGTTCAAGCGAGCGCAGTCCTTCTTCGAGTTGACAGCGCAGCTGCAGCACGCGACGAGCGATCAGCTCGAGACCTTCCGGCCCGTGATGAACGGCATAGAACGAAGCCATCACCGCCAGCAGCACCTGGGCGGTGCAGATATTGCTGGTGGCTTTATCTCTGCGGATGTGCTGCTCACGAGTCTGCAAGGCCAAACGCAGGGCGACATTGCCCTCGCCATCTTTTGACTGGCCAACAATGCGCCCGGGCACTTGCCTGCGATAGGCATCGCGGGTGGCGAAGAACGCCGCGTGGGGGCCGCCTCCACCCATCGGCACGCCAAAACGCTGCGCACTGCCCACGGCGATATCGGCTCCGAGAGCACCCACCGGCTCAAGCAGGACCTGCGCCAGTGGATCAATGGCCACCGTGACCAAAGCGCCATGCTCATGGGCCCTGGACATGCAGGAACTGGGGTCCCAGAGCCGGCCGCAGCGTCCAGGCAGCTGCAACAGCACTCCGAACACATCGTCACCCCAGGCGAACTGATCCGGCTCAGCGACATCGAGCTGAATCCCGATGGGCTGGGCCCTGGTGCGCAGAACCGCCAGGGTCTGTGGCAATACGGCGGCATCAACGAGAAAACGGCTGGCTTCAGCTCGCTTGCAAACGCCAAAGCTCATCGACATGGCCTCTGCTGCCGCAGTGGCCTCATCCAGAAGCGAGGCATTGGCAATCGGCAGGCCCGTCAGCTCACTGACCAAGGTCTGGAAATTGAGCAGTGCCTCTAGGCGTCCTTGAGCAATTTCGGCCTGATAAGGCGTGTAGGCCGTGTACCAGGAGGGGTTTTCCAACACCTGACGCTGGATCAATGCGGGCGTAACCGTGCCGTAGTAGCCAAGGCCAATCAACGACCGCGTCACGTGGTTTAAACCGGCAAGCTGACGCAGTTCAGAGAGAGCCTGTGCTTCTCCAACTCCGTCCGGGAGCTGCCCCTGCGGCGGACTGGAATCGAGAATATCCTGCGGTACGACGGCCTGCAGAAAGCGCTCAAGATCGCTGAAGCCGAGCCGGTCGAGCATCAGCTGATTAGCTTGGGATCCAGGGCCGATATGGCGCTGGGCGAAAGGCGGAAGAGTCGTCGCTGATGCGGTCTCCACCATGCGCTGGTCCAGCAGAGTCATGGTGCAGCAACAGAAGGCGCAGACTGTAGGCAACTTGCGCCAAGCGACGATGTGATATCAGGTCGCGGCAACCTTGATGGCGTAGGTAGCAGCATCCATCAGCTGCTCGAACTGCGTCAGATCGCTGGGACGAATCACCAGCAACCAGCCCTCGCCATGGGGATCCTTCTGCAGTTCTTCGGGATTGGCCAGCAGAGCTTCATTGCGCTGCACAACCGCGCCACTGAGGGGGGCATACATCTCCTCCACAGCCTTCACCGACTCAACCGTGCCGAAACTGGTTCCTTGACTGAGATCAGCACCCACCTCGGGGAGGTCCACAAACACAATGTCGCCGAGTTGATCCACGGCATAGGCGCTTAAGCCAATGCGGATCGAATCAGCGTCCTGCCAGGCGTATTCATGGCTGTCCGCATAGCGGTAGGAGGCAGGGAAGTCGAAGGCCATCGGGCCGCACCAGCGTCTCTCAATCAGTGTGCGCCAGATTCAGATGTCCTGCCGCAGCCAGGGCTTCCAGCGCCTTGATCAGCGCCAGCTCGACATGGGCGTGATGGGTCCCGCCCTGAATGTAGAGATTGAACGGCTCGCGCAACGGCGCGTCAGCCGAGAACTCACTGGTGCTGCCATCAATGAAGGTGCCACCAGCCATCACCAGATCACTGGCATAACCAGGCATCGCCGCCGGCACAGGATCCAGGTATGAGCCCACAGGGGAACAGGCCTGAAAGGCACGGCAGATCAGCTTGAGCGCCTCAGGCTCCCCCAGCTGAACGGCCTGGATCAAGTCACTGCGGGACGCACCGGCAACGGGCTGCACCGGGAATCCGAGATCAGCAAACACTCCAGCCACGAGATCAGCGCCGATCAAGGCTTCAGCGACCATCTGCGGCGCCAAAAACAGTCCCTGCAGCAACAGTCGGTGCAGATCAAAACCAGTCCCCCCTTCACTGCCGATCCCTGGTGCCGTGAGACGACAACAGGCTTGTTCCACCAGATCGGCGCGTCCGGCGATGTAGCCACCGGCGGGCGCGATGGTTCCTCCCAAGTTTTTGATCAATGAACCGGCCACCAGATCCGCACCCACCTCAGGTGGCTCTTGGGCCTCAACCAGTTCGCCATAGCAGTTGTCCACGAAGCAGACGCAGTCAGGCTGCCGTTCGTGAATGCGGGCGCAGAGGCGACCGATCGTCTCCACGCTGAGCGAAGGGCGCCAGCTGTAACCACAGCTGCGCTGGATCAGGATCAGTCGACACGGTTGAGCCAGGGCCTGCTCGAGGGCCTGCTCGTCCACAGCCCCGGCATCGCTTAGCTGCAGCTCATTGTAGTCGATGCCGAAATCCTTGAGGGACCCTTGACCCTCTCCACGCAGACCAATGACCTCTTCAAGCGTGTCGTAGGGACGCCCGGTGATCGACAGCATGCGATCACCGGGTCGAAGCACGCCGAAGAGGGCAGCAGCGATGGCATGGGTGCCGCTCACGAACTGAAGTCGCACAGCCGCTGCTTCAGCACCCAGCACCCTTGCGAACACTCGGTCGATCACCTCTCGACCCTGATCACCGTGCCCGTACCCGCTGACGGAGGCGAAATGCTGAGTCCCGACCCGTTCTGCCTCAAACGCCGCCAGTACCTTCTGCAGCCGATCGGACACAGCCGCAGTGCGCTGCCGAGCCAGAGGCTGCTGACGGTCGCGCACAGCCGCGACCTTGCTGCGAGCAAATGCCCTGGCCTCACTGAGATTCATCCCCTGCGCACCGGTGCTCTCTCCATAGCGATTTGAAGCCTGTGCCATGGGAGAACCGCGAAAAGCCTGCTGTTTTCTCTTACATTCACACTCCCAACCAATTGTTTTGGTTTCGGCTGTCGCCGTTTTAACCGCAACAGAACTGGTTCAAGGAGAAACTTTTTGGTTACCACCACTCCGGCAGCTACCACCTCAAACCGCGAATTGCGCATGCGCGCGGCAGTGATGGCGCCCCGTGAACGGCTGCCGCGTAAACAGCGCAAGCTCAAAGGCGGCACCACGTCCTTCATGGTGGCGATGCACGTGCTGGCCACCATTGCTCTGCTGCCAAGGTTCTGGAGCGTTCAGGGAATTGTGGCCCTCGCTGTTCTCTACTGGGCCACGGTGCTCGGGGTGACACTCGGCCTGCATCGGCTGGTGGCACACCGGAGCTTTGAGGTGCCCCGCTGGCTCGAGCGGGTGCTGGTGATCATGGGCACCCTGGCCGCACAAAGCGGCCCCATCGACTGGGTGGCCCTGCACCGTCACCACCACAAGTTCTCCGATCAACCCAGTGATCATCACGATGCAGGCCGGGGCCTGTGGTGGAGCCACAGCGAGTGGATGCTGCACGAAATCCCCGCTCTTGAGCACAAGGAACGCTTCGGTGGCGACCTGCTCAAAGATCCCTTCTATGTCTGGCTGGATCGCTGGTTTCTGGTGCTGCAGATTCCGATCGGACTGGCGCTCTATTACTACGGCAATGCGGCCCAGATTCATGGAGGCGGCGTCGGTCTGGTGCTGTGGGCCATTCCTCTGCGTCTGGTGGTCGTCTATCACGTCACCTGGTTAGTGAACTCGGCGACACACGCCTTCGGTTATCGCAATTTCGACTGCCCGGATCTCTCTCGAAATTGCTGGTGGGTGGCAGTGCTGTCGTTCGGAGAGGGTTGGCACAACAACCATCACGCCCATCCGGGCAGTGCCCGCCACGGACTGCGCTGGTTCGAGTTCGACATCACCTGGATGCATATCCGGTTGCTGCAGAAGCTTGGACTGACCAGGCGCGTGCGTCAGGCGCGTTATCCCGGCTGAGCAGCCGCTCTCAATTCGGCCAGAAACGCTTCAGCGTTCTGGCCCTTGCTGCCTTCCAGAGCCATGTGAGTGGCATGAAGATCAAGAAACTCGCCGTCAAGCTCCTCGGCGCTGTACTCCCTTAGACCTGCCATCACTTCGGCAAAGCGATCACGTCGCTGGTTCTTGGTGACTGGATAAGCCTCCATCACCTGATCACGACACTGACGCCAGGCCTGGCCGCGGCAAAGGCTGTCGGCAATCGCCGCACTGAGGGCAGCTGCTTCAGTTTGATCAATCCGCCAATCGAAACCTGGCGGCAAGGGTCCGAGGCCGACAAAGATCTCCAGCAGCTCGCCGGCACCGAGCGGCTCCCCATGGGCCGCGAGCAGGGGTACGGCACTATCGCTCAGCACCCGCAGCAGATCGGGGTGAACTTCCGCCAGCTGATCGCGGATCGGATCAAGGCCCCGATGCAGCACCGCATTCGCCTGGCCGAGCGCGAGAAACACCTCCGGCCCTGGAGACGAGAGCTTGCCGTTGCGCAGATTGGAGATCTGTGAATTGTGCACACGACCAAGGTCCAAGGCATCAGCCAGGGCAGGCAACACCTTGTGCGACCAGCCATTGCGCTCATGCCACACGTGGATCAGATGGGCCATCGCCTGGCGCCCTTCCTCGAGACGCTGGCGGTAACCCTTGGTCACATGATCAGAACCGCTTGCCTTATCCATTGCTTGATACGTATCCGTATCGCGTGTAGTGTGCAGAGATCAACCGGGACCAAGTCATGGCACCAAGCGCGATTAGAACGCCGTCGCCACCCAGTCGGAAATCAGTTTCGCATCGTGGCCCCAAGCTGGCAATCAAGCCCTACCAGCGCCCCAAGAGCAAGGCGCCTATGGCTGCCAAGACCGAAAAAAGCTGGGTAACGATCGGGTTCATGATCGTGATCCATGCCCTGGCACTCCTGGCACTCGCTCCTGGCTTCTGGAGTTGGCCGGCCGTCACCAGCCTGCTGGTGCTGTATTGGGTCACGGCCTGCCTGGGTGTAACCGTCGGTTACCACCGACTGCTCTCACACCGCTCCTTCCGAGTGCCTCGCTGGCTGGAGCGTTTCTTTGCCACCTGCGGCGCCCTGAGCTGCCAGCACGGGCCCATCGACTGGGTGGGACTGCATCGACATCATCACAAGTATTCCGATACGGATGCAGATCACCACAACAGCAACAAAGGCTTCTGGTGGAGCCACATGGGCTGGATGTTCAATGCGATTCCAGCCATGAAGGATGTACCCCGCATGGCCGGTGATCTGGCCAAGGATCCCTACTACCGCTGGCTGAACAACTGGTTCCTGGTCCTGCAGCTGCCCCTGGCTGGTCTGCTGTTCTGGATCGGCAGCGCCACAGGTGCCGGCGGCTGGGCCTTAGTGCTCTGGGGCATTCCTTTGCGCCTGGTGCTGGTGTATCACGTGACCTGGCTGGTGAATTCCGCCACGCACTGCTGGGGCACCGTGGCCTTTGAAAGCGGCGATGATTCGCGCAACAACAAGTGGGTCGCAGCACTGACCTTCGGCGAGGGCTGGCATAACAACCACCACGCCTTCCCCCACTCGGCTCGTCACGGTCTGCAAGCGGGTCAGATCGACCTCACCTGGGAGCACATCCGCCTGATGCGCTCCCTGGGTCTGGCCACCAAAATTCGCCTACCCGTGAAGTCGTAAAGTGACCGATCGCTAAACAGACGTCGTCAGGATCGTTCTCCCATGGCCAAGCGCGTACAAGTCGTACTGAATGAGGACGTTCTCAGCCTCGGCCGGGATGGAGATTTAGTGGAAGTTGCTCCTGGTTATGCCCGAAACTTCCTGCTGCCCTTCGGCAAAGCCGTTCCTGTCACCCCCGCGGTGATGAAGCAGGTGGAGCACCGCAGGGCCAAGGAGGTTGAGCGCCAGGCTGCTCTCAAGGAGGAAGCCGTCGCTTTCCGCACAGCCCTCGACACCATCGGTCGCTTCACGGTCAAGAAGCAAACCGGAGAGGACGACGTGCTGTTTGGCACCGTCACCAATGGTGATGTGGCCGAGGTGATCGAAGAGGCCACCAAGAAAGAAGTGGATCGCCGTGACATCACCGTGCCCGACATCCATCGGACCGGAAACTACAAAGTTCAGGTGAAGCTTCACAGCGAAGTGACCGCTGAGATCAACCTGGAAGTGGTCAGCTACTGAGCACAGAGCAGAAATGACTCTGATGTCACCGACAAGCTGCGTCAGAGTGGATCTTCTTTCTGAGCTGCTGCCGCCATGGTGAGCGTTCCCTTGTCAGAGTCCGGTGGCGAGTCCACCGAGGGGGAACGCCGCGGTTTCGGCAAGGGTCGCCGCCGAGAGGAACCCAGCTTCGAGGCACTGCCCGATTCGATCCCGCCGCAAAACCTTGAGGCGGAAGAAGCGGTGCTGGGCGGCATCCTGCTCGACCCGGATGCCATCGGTCGCGTCGCCGATGCGCTGCAACCAGAAGCCTTTTATCTCAATGCCCATCGGGAGATCTTCCGCACGGCGGTGATGCTCCACAGCCAGGGCAAACCGACTGACCTCACCGCGATGACCGCCTGGCTGGCGGACACTGGTGCTCTCGAAAAAGTGGGTGG
>QCTE01000003.1 GCA_003211275.1 Synechococcus sp. AG-673-A03
GTACTCCCAGGCATCGGGTTATCAATCAAACGCTGCTGGTAATTACTCCCAGGCATTGGGGTATCAAGCCAACGCTGCTGGTGATTACTCCACGGCATCGGGTTATTCATCTTTCGCTTCTGGCAAGTACTCCACGTCATCAGGATTTAGAGCCAACGTTCTTGGTAATTACTCCCACGCATCGGGTTATCAATCCAACGCTGCTGGTGATTACTCCCAAGCGTCGGGTTTTCAATCCATCGCTTCTGGTAGAAATTCCCAGGCATCGGGTACAACAGCCACCGCTTCTGGTGATTACTCCCAGGCATCTGGCATGGGAGCCACCGCTTCTGGAAATAATTCCCAGGCATCGGGTACAGGAGCCACCGCTTCTGGAAGTAATTCACAGGCATCTGGCATGGGAGCCACCGCTTCTGGTGATTTCTCCCAGGCATTGGGTTTTCAAGCCTCCGCTAGCGGTAATACCTCTCAATCATCCGGTGCATATGCCATCGCTGACGGTGATTTCTCCATAGCATCTGGTTATTTTGCCATCGCTTCTGGTGATTACTCCCAGGCATCGGGTTATGGAGCCAACGCTGCTGGTCCAAACTCCTCAGCTCTCGGCAGAGATGCCAATGCTGGTGGATCGAATGCAGTAGCACTCGGTTTCAATGCTGGGGCTGCTGGTAATTCCGCTACAGCAATTGGAGATACAGCCAAGGCCATTGGTCAGGAGTCCATAGCGATTGGTTTTGGTGCTACTGCTTCGGGAATTGACTCAACTGCTATTGGTGTTTCTGCCAATGCTTCGGTCATATCTGCCACCGCAATTGGACTCCTTTCCAATGCTTCCGGGGGAGCTTCCATAGCGATTGGTCGTTTTGCAAAGGCTTCGAAGGAAGCTGCCATAGCAGTAGGTGATGTTGCCGAGGCTTCTGGTAATTACTCCACTGCATCGGGTTATAGAGCCATAGCCAGCGGCAATCACTCCATAGCATCGGGATATCAAGCCACCGCCTCTGGTAATAACGCCCAGGCATCGGGATACCAAGCCACCGCTTCTGGTGAGTCCTCCCAGGCATCAGGTAAATTCGCCAATGCTTCTGGTACAGACGCACTGGCAAGGGGGTTTGGCTCCAAAGCTTCTGCTGAGTCCTCCCAAGCGTCGGGGTATAGAGCCAATGCTTCTGGAATTGGTTCCCAGGCGATGGGAGTACAAGCCACCGCTTCTGGCGATTTCTCCCAGGCATCGGGAGGTTTTGCTCAAGCTTCTGGTGACTACGCCACAGCATCGGGTTACTTTACCAATGCTTCTGGCGATTTCTCCCAGGCATCGGGTAGTTTCGCCAACGCTGCTGGTAATTACTCCACTGCATCGGGTTATAGAGCCATAGCCAGCGGCAATCACTCCATAGCATCGGGATATCAAGCCACCGCTTCTGGTAATTACTCCCAGGCATCGGGTACTAACGCCACCGCTTCTGGTCTTGGATCCAGGGCATCGGGTACTAACGCCACCGCTTCTGGTAATTTCTCCACTGCATTGGGTCTTTTTGCAAAGGCTTCTGGTAATTCCTCCATTGCATCCGGGTATCAAGCCAAGGCTTCTGGTGAAAATTCCCAGGCATTAGGAACTATTGCCACCGCTTCTGGTAATTACTCCCTGGCAGTGGGGTTTGGAGCTACCACTACTGGTGAGGCATCCCAGGCGATTGGAACAGATGCCATTGCTTATGGTTATAGAGCCCATGCATTGGGAACATTCTCCTTCGCTTCTGGTAATTACTCCCAGGCATCGGGGTATCAAGCCAACGCAAATGGTGATTTCTCTCAGGCATCGGGGTTTCAAGCTATCGCTAATGGTCAGGCATCCCAGGCGGTTGGAGTAGAAGCCACCGCTTCTGGTAATTTCTCCCAGGCCTTGGGGTATAAAGCTAATGCCAGTTACAGCAATTCCATTGCCTTTGGTTCAGGTTCTGCAACGAGCCGAGTGAACCAAATCGCTATCGGCACATCCAGCCGTGAGGTCACGATTGCCAATATCGCTGGAAGTGGCAATGAAATGATTTATGCCAATGCTGATGGCACCTTGAAGCGTGCTGTAGGTGTGAGTGTCAGTGACGGCTCGCTATCGATCGCTGGAAATCAGACGGTTACTGGTAATCAAACAATCGGAGGTGTAGTCACCCTTAGCAACTACAAAAATCCTGAAAATCCCGGCACGACCGAATTACTTTCGACGACAGCCACAGGACAACTTTCTCAGGTCGTTCTTCCGACAAACACCACTACGTTCTGTAATCGCACTGGTGCTGATTCATCCTGCTACGGACCACAGGCAGAAGCTCTAGGTGCCTCTGATACCGCCATTGGCACCAACAGCCGCGCTGATGCAGATTTTGGAGCCACAGCGCTGGGTGCCCAATCCAATGCAGCCGGCAATGGATCGACAGCCATAGGTGATTCCGCATCGTCTCAAGGCGTTGGAGCCATTGCTGTTGGTTATCAAGCAAATGCAACAGCCGAAAACACCATGGCCATGGGTGGCTTCGCCAAAGCCAACGGCGATAATTCCGTAGCGATTGGCGCAGGTGCTGTCGCCAATGGTCGTCGTGCCATGGCCTTTGGTGCCGGTGCGAGGGCTCTTGGCTTCAATACAGATCCGATTGCCTTTGGCACCAGCGCTCTGTCTGATGGCACAGCCACATCCTCCTATGGCGGAGAGTCTGATGCAGTCGGCACCAATGCCACTGCTCTTGGTGCTTACTCCAATGCCAATGGCGTCAATGCCATCGCGATTGGTACAGCGCGCGCTACCGGGACCAATGTGATCGCCTTCGGTGCCGGTGCATTGGCTACCGGCACTGATTCCACGGCAGGTGGTGCTGGTGCATCAGCGACTGGTTCCAATGCTGCAGCGTATGGAGCCGGGTCAACTGCAACCAGTGAATCATCTGCTTTTGGTGCTGCAGCCAGTGCTGACGGGCAAGGTGCGAGTGCCATGGGCCGCAGTGCGTCAGCCACGGGGACAGGTGCCTTGGCATCCGGTTTCAAAGCCAAGGCATCAGGAACGAACGCGTTGGCGATCGGTACTGATGCCACTGCCACTGCGGAAGCCATGGCCGTTGGTCGTTCAGCCAGTGCCAGCGGAGATGGTGCAATGGCATCGGGTAAGAATTCATCAGCAACAGGTCGTGGCGCTTTGGCATCTGGTTACACCGCCAGGGCGACAGGAACCAATGTTCTGGCGATCGGTGCGGGTGCAACGGCGAGCTACGACGGCTCCTCCGCTGTTGGCACAGGTTCCGTGACGACTCGCACAAACCAGATCGTGTTGGGGACCACCAGCACCGAAGTCACCGCGCCCAACCTTGCAGGCGAAGGTACAGAACTGATCGCAGCGAATGCCGATGGCACGCTGCAACGTTCATCGGTCTCGATGAGTCAGGTGGAAACAGCGGTGCAAAAGAAGGTGCCAAAGCTTGAAAGCGCAGCACGTGGTCTTGGTCAGGCTGTTGAATCAAGTGGAGCTATTGCTGCTGCAATGTCGGCAATACCTGAGGTGTCGCTGCAGGAGGATGAACCGATGCGCTGCGGGATTGGTACTGGTGGCTACGGCTCGCAGTACGCATTCTCTGCAGGCTGTGCTGTGCGGATCAATGATCGATTGCATCTCAATGGAGCATTGGCATATACGCCATCTGTTGATTACGAATATGGTTCAACGCCATCGGTTGCAGGCAGGCTGGGCTTCTCCTTCCCGTTAGGTAAGAGGGACATTTCGTCGAACAAGAGCGGTACAACCAATGTGAGTGCCAAAGATATTTTTGAATACCGCTCTGAAGTGAATACCGATATTGCAGCTTTGAAGAACGATCTCCAAACTCGTGATCAGCAGATCGGGGAGCTTAAAGCAAAGCTTGAGGCTTTGATTAATGGAGAAGGAAACAATCAACAACAAGGTGGTGCAGCCGTTGGATCAGAAGCAACAACGCAGCTGATTGCGATGTTGAAACAGCAGATCAAGCTACTAGAAGAAGAGAAGAAGGTATCGGAGACGGAAGATAAAAAGCAAAATGAAATCATTGCTGCTCAAGAGGGAAAGCTCAATGCTCAAGAAGAGAAGCTGACTGATCAGCAAGGAGAAATATCAGATCTCCGAGACGAAAATCAATCGTTGAGAAAGAACATGGCAGCCATCATGCGTAAACTAGGAATGAGATAAAGCACTTCATATCATCGCTCAATCGCCCAGAAAATCAAAATTGATGAGACACAGACATGTGCTCAGAATGCCTCAGATGCTGGCAGTAGTCACAATCTGGGCTGACAACGCTTCAACCCGCCAGTTTTCTGCATGATCTCCCATGCTTCGATGGCGTTTTGCCTGAGCATTCGCCTGATGACGGGCTGATCACTGCCGCTTAATGGCCTGGTCTCGACGATGACCCACTGGGCATGAGAAGTCGGATGGCGTTGGTGAAACTGCAAACCTTTCCTTGCTGGGTGTTCTCCAGCCAGCCAACGCCATTCTCCGGCGCGTGCCTGTCGACGAGCGGCCTGTCCTTGTTCGGCATCGTTGAAGTCTGGGCACCACACTCATCGAAGCGGGGCATTTCAGGCGAAGATCCCGTTGTTTTAAGGAATTGAAATGGCACGTTTCATGATCCACTGGTGTGCACCCGATCCCACCAACGAGAAATACACACAGGCAATCGTGGATTACATCAAGGGTGGAAAGCCCATGGATGAATACACAGGTTTCAAGGTGCTGGCACGTCAAATCCACCCTCACCTCGGTGGAGGCGTACTGATGGTGGAAGCAGACAACCTGGCAGCAGTGCAGAAGCACACCTACCCCTGGACAAAGGGACTCGGCGTCACTGCGACGATTACCCCTGGGCTCAGCGACGAGGAGTACGTCGAGCTTGAAGAGAGCATGGCCAGCTGATTGAGGGGCCTGAGATCGACATTTGAACCACCCGCCTGAAGCCTGGCCCCCGAGCCAAAAAGCAACTGCTCAGGAGGCAGTCGGTCGATCCTGAAAACGAACTGGAGACACGGCCCGAAATGTCTCCAGTTTTGCCCCTTTCGGGGATATCCCAGGTCGACCTCTGCTCCCTAAAGCCCAGTCATAGCCTTGAAATCCCTTGGCACAACTGGAGAATTTTTTGCCTTCTAAGCAGTCGGTCGTGTGTTCGAATCACACAGGGGGCGTGTGTTACACCAAGGATTCTCAGCCATCCTTACCCGCCACTCGGCGGGTTTTTATTGCCTATGGAAGAGCAGCAAAGCTGAAACTGCCTTACGTGAACGTATTTACCGGCAGAGCTGAAAGCGAACAATGCTGCGGGTCAGGCCTTTTTCGGACCAGTTGGGCATCACCCTCCAAGGGGTATGCACCGTAAGTATGTCGCCGTCGATCATGAAAAAGCGGGTTTGTTCGGTACCAACCCACTCGGGGTTCCAGGCCACATCCACCTGGGTGATCCAGCGATCACTCTCAAGACGGTAGATGCCGGTATAGGCGATCATGCTGCTCAGCAGGGCCGATCGCTCTTCGGCATTGGAACCTGGCTTGCGCCCCTCTGCCGAGAGCATGAAGGAGAGACGGCCTTCCGGAGTGAAGATCACATAGCCAGTGGGCTGATCGCCCATCGGCGCGAATGTGTCGCCGTTGGACTGTTGCTCGACGTCGTAACACAACAGCTGCCATGCGCCATGAACAGAAGGGGACGGAAGGGCCTGAGCGGACTGCCCCGAACTAACGATCACAACTAAGCCTGTTTCTATGCGGCAACCTACCGATCGTGATCCAGCATCGAGAGCCTCCATCGAGGCATTCCTGTGCAATTGATGCCATGGAATGCCGATCCAGTAACAACAACAACGAAATCAATCAGCGGGCAGGAGCCCGGAAGGGCGTTGAGTAGTCGCTATCGATCTCCCGATAAAACAACCTCACACCAATCACGCCCCGCCAAGTGCGGGGTTTTTCATTGCCCTGGAGCCACAAGCTTCCGCATGAGCCAAACCCAGTAAAGCGTTAGGGTCTGAGCCATTCACCAGAAGCTCACCAGAACCTCTTGGGGGCTACACCACAACTGTGCAGCTTGGTTCACCAGAAAGACTGTGAACTTGAAGGAGTCAAGGGGGCACTACCCCCCAGCTTTTCACTCCCACAAGTCATGTCAATCAAGCCCGCAATCATTTATACCCTTTCCCTCACGCTGGGGTTAGCTGCAGTCACTCATGCGAAAACACTATTGATCGAGCAAACATCTCAGGAGACTAATGACAACCAGGAACTGGTTTATCGCACTGATCGGCCGGACCCCTATGAGCCTGATTGGATCGAGCGACGTCGAATGAGACCAGCATTCAGCTACGTACCTGAACGCTGGTCCCGATGGACTGTATGAGTGACACCCTTGTGATCGCGATCAATCTCCGCCAGCCACAACCCGCCAACCGGCTGCTTTCACCGCAAACCCGAAAAACAAAAGCGAGGAGCGCTTGTCACCTCCATCGATCTCCCGAGAAACGCCCTTGACAGGTAACAGAAGAATTCAGTCGGGGTTCAGAAGCAAGATCAATGAACACTTGCCTACAGATCAGCCTTAAGTGCTTCACGATCAATGGATGCGATTTAGCTCAATGAACGCTGCAAGGTAAGAATAAAACGACTACCAACCCCAATTTCTGATTGCACTCGCACAGTCCCACCCATGCCTTCCATCAACATTTTGACAATGGACAAACCTAAACCCGAGCTGCTATCACCGCGGCGCAAAGTCACTCCATCCGCGCGCTGAAAACGCTCAAAAATGCGTTCTTGTTGATCAGCAGGAATCCCCTGACCATGATCTTTGACAGTAAATAAAATAGAATCGTCCTGCGCATTGATTTCAAGACTTATCTCACTTCGAAGCTCTGAATATTTCACAGCGTTACCAACTAAGTTCTTCAAGCATTGAATCAGACGATCCGAGTCGCCGATCACGTAAACAGGCTGATTCAAGCCACAATACTCAAGAACAATTGGATTATTCGGATAGGCAATTTGCGCGAGCCGCAAAGCCTCATTGCAGCTTGCAAGACAATCAAACGGCTCCCTCAAAACTTTCAATTGATTATTATCAGACCGGCTTAGATCCAACAAATCACTCAGCATTCGATTCAGCCGTAACACCTCACGATTAGCGAGAACCAAAGCATCTCTGGATTGCGCCCGCAGATTCTCATCACGATTCAGAACCGACTGTATAAAGCCTGAGATCACAGTCATCGGCGTACGAAATTCATGTGAAATAGTTGATGCAAATTGCTTCTGGTCGGCCGATGATCGACGCAATCTCCCCACCATTCCGTTGAACTCTTGCAGAAGAGGTTGAAATTCACGGGGGCGATCTCGGCTACTAAGGTCCGCACTTTCCAGCTGGTTCAGTTCAATGCGAGCGAGTTCAGACTTAATCCGGCGCACCGGACGAAAAACTAGTCTCAAACCAACCAGCAGGGCCACGGCCAGAGCCAGCATCAGAACTAACTCGGAGACGAGTTTGATCTGCATGAGCGTGCGCACCAGCGGCATGGAGTACACCGGACGGATGTACACATAGAACCCCGTCTCAACACCACCTGGCAGCTTGACCGCCTGGACGGCCAAAGGAACATCCTCATCTGCCTCATCAACGGTGAATCCAGTCGACGAGGCGATGGCATCCTTGGCATACCGCGACAATTCGGTGATTTCGTAGAAACGATCCGCATCTCGAGTGGCCTGCAGACCCGCTTCACCAATGATCAGAGCCACCTTGCCGTTTTCAAAGCTCAGGCCTTCAAGCCAGCTGCGATAGTCCTCAATCGAGCAACATGAATATGCCTCATCCACGGACATCTGATCCAAACGATTAGAGATCACGTTGTAGGAGGAGACGATCTGACGGGACAGTGTTTCTTCGAGGAACTCGTTAAAAAAATGACGACGCAGCTGCGCTGTGACGACTGTACTGATCACAGACTGAAGAAAAATCAGCAAAAGACTGATCCCGAATAAGCGACGTGCAATGGACCAGGAACGATGCTGATTTTTCATTAACCTCCAAAAGAGAGGACGCATCACGAGTCCTCACAAATAGGCCTGCCTCCATACATTGCCAATAAAGACTCGAGGCGCTGGTTTGTCATCTGCGGAAATTCAGGCGTCGGCAGCTCATATCCTGGGAAGCCGCGCGCATTCAGCACCACACGTCCATCAAGACTAGACCGGTCGAGATTCAGAAACGCTTGTTGCACCAGGCGCAAGTGCTCTTGGCGCTGCGAGTCTTCTGGGCGATACAGAGCAATGACGTAGTCGTTTCGACGTGGTGTCCCAATCCACACAACAGCGAGTTGATCGCGAAGTGATTCAGGAACGAAATGATCCTGCTGATCGTTGAAACTTGGCACAAACACGAAGTCAAGTTGACCATTCGCCACTTGAATCGGCAAGTGACGTTGCAGAGGCTCATGCGAGCAATAAGCCATCACAGATGGATCCAGTCCCTCTTCCTCTAACGCCAGCATCGGTTGTAAGAACGTCGAACCAGAGAAGCGGCTACCAAAACCAACTCGTCTCCCCTTTACCGAAGCCAAACTGGGCTCTTCACCAGAGTCAAGATTCTCCATCCAACGCCGGCGACCCAGCATCACCACCCGATACGAAGGCTTTTGAACCACCAATGGCCTCGCATCTGGCAAAGCCTTCAACAAGCGGTAACCGCCGTACACCCCCACCAGAATCAAATCTGCTTGACCACGTTCCATCAATGAATAACTGTGGTCGTAATTGATTGCAGGGATATATTTAACCGTCAAGCCTGTTGATGCTTTGAGATAAGTCGTTAAGTGCTCCATGCGCCGGCTCATCTGAGCCTGAGGTTCCCAGGGAGGTTCGGTAATCCTGAGATCTATCGATGTCGCCTCAAGGGCCGATACGTCTGGAGAAGTCTCTTGAGTGCAGGACGTCAACAACAACAACGGTGCCAAAATCAATGGCCATCGCCAGAGACCAATCCAAGCCATCACGCCTCATGCCACGAGGTATGAACACGATAGGCACATGACTTGCTCATGGCCGCCACCTCTTGCTTTGCCTACAGTTTGATCAACACCGCAGCAGCGGCATGTCGGAAAAAGACGTCGATATCCTGATCGCCGACGACGAAGCCAATATCCTGTTGCTGCTCGAGATGGAGCTTCAGGCCGAGGGCTACAGCACAACCTGCTGTGAGGACGGCGGAAAGGCCTTGGCCGCAATCCGTGAAGTGCAACCTTCCATTGCACTGCTTGACTGGAATATGCCAGTTATCAGCGGGTTGGATGTCTGCCGGCGACTGCGTGATACCGGCAATCAACTGCCAGTGATCATGATCACGGCCCGCGACGAGATGGACGATCGCGTCGCTGCTTTAGAAGCTGGTGCCGATGATTTCATTGCCAAGCCATTCAATATCCGTGAAGTGCTGGCCAGGGTAAAGGCCCTGCTGAGGCGAAGCACCGCCGCCAGCCCCGATCAGCTCAGCTTTGGCGATCTTCATCTCAATGGCCCCGAGCGACGCTGTGATTACTCAGGGGTGACGTTAAATCTAACCGTCAGAGAATTTGACCTCTTGGAATGCTTCATCCGTAATCCGCGTCAAGCAATGAGCCGCGCTCAGTTAATCCAGAATGTGTGGGGAGACGACTACTTTGGAGACGAGAATGTAGTGGATGTGTATGTGCGATATCTGCGCAAAAAACTTGAAGATGTGAAATCCGAACGAATCATTCAAACAATCCGTGGCATCGGTTTTGCCCTGAGACTGGACGACCAATGAGGCTGCAAGGCCACCACTTATTTACTCTGGATCATTCTCAATTATGGCGATGAGAAAAATTGAAGGCCTCTTTGATTAAAGTTTTTTCATACACGCAACAAGCCGCAATCGATTGAAATCATCAAATTCATTGACTTCCTTTTTAGCAGCTGGCTTTGAGGCCAACCAACACTGTCCATTGGTGCTTGGCGGTCCACCAATGAGAAGTCCTTGATTGACATGGTTGCATGTCTGAAACCAACTCGGATCGAACAGGGGCAAAGTGCATTTGTGGTCTTACGTGCACCTGTCCAGGCGATGATTGAAAAGCATCCGAAGGCTTTTCAATGGCACGCTTCATGATCCATTGGTGCGCTCCCGATCCCACCAACGTCAAATACACCCAGGCGATCGTGGATTACATCAAAGGCGGCAAGCCCATGGATGAATACGCCGGCTTCAAAGTGCTGGCAAGGCAGATCCACCCACACCTTGGTGGCGGAGTACTGCTGGTGGAAGCCGACAACCTGGCAGCAGTACAGAAACATACCTATCCCTGGACCAAGGGACTCGGCGTCACGGCAACGATCACCCCCGGACTCAGCGATGAGGAGTACGTCGATCTTGAAGAGAGCATGGCCAGTTGAGCCAAGGGCCGGAAACCAGCGGAGCCATTGTTAGAGATGGCTCCAGCTGGTTTCAACCTGCAAACCGTTGATCCGCTCACTCACGACATGAGCTTCAAAACCGGCGGCTGTGCCGGTGGATAACGACAAGAGGTCAGCCGAAAGTCCTTCCGTTCCAGCCCAGGGCACTCGCAGGAACATCATCAAAGCTGATGTAAATCCTGTCAGCAGGGATTCCCATTCGAGACGTGATCAGCTCACAGAATGCTGCTGTCATTGCAGGCGGGTGCAGAGCGCCAATCGACTTGACCTCAACAAATGCAGCCGGAGCGGCGGTGCCGCCGAAGGTCATCGGCACATCAGTCTCGAGAAGCGTCATCACATACGCCTCAGGCTTGCCGGTCTGCTCGGCCAGCATCGCTGACATCTCAAGTAAGAGCTCGTTGCGACGCTCAACAGAAGCCAATGAGGTACGCAGATTGATCAGAGGCATGCTCAGCATTTGCTGTGGCCACTAATTCTGAACACAGGCCTATCTGCATGTAATCCGTACTGTGCAGACCTTGATGGCCTGAACGCATGAGCAAAGCTGACCGAACTGATCATCAGGCTGCACTCCTGGAATCCACTGGAACCTGGTGACGATGGCCACCAGCAAGACGATCGCAAACGGCAGATCACCACTGAAGCAAGTATGAAGAGCACTTGGTGTCTGAGCTACGTCGATTGAACGAGGATCTATGAATGAACGAATGATCACAGAGGAACTGGTCTAGACAGTCGTCAACAAGAGAAATCATCATCATTCATCGGAGCGAATAACAGCGAAGTATCTATAACGATTCGACGGATCATTGAGCTTCGTCAAAAACCAGTTCGTCAATCTCAGAGCATGCGCCTTCAGTACTAACAGTAACCATAATTTTATCATTAGAAGCGATAGTCTTCACAGAGAATTCACCAGGCGGTTGAATCTGCACAGCACGTTTCGCTTCGTAAGTGAATCCATCCACTTCACCCGTACGCAAATCTTGGATCACACCATCAACAATTTGAATATCCTCCCAGGTGTCTGAGCCAGCACCCATGCTTCTGCTATTTAAAAGATCAATCTTGAATACGATTGACCCAGAATTCACCTCACGTTCTATGACTTTCTTCGAATCCAACAGAACCTTGGTATTAACAACCTCAACCTCACAATTCAAATGGAGAGAGTCACTAGCCAAAGCAGGCGAGGCGGAGAGAATCAGAGCGCCTGAAAGCGAGAAGAGTTTCACAGCAAAAAGAATGAAGTGGTCGAAGAAATCAAGCCGCTCATAGGCGATGATTAAAAACTAGGCTTTTAGGCACGTTTTGCCCCAGTTGAACATCAAGACCCAAAAGAAGACAGCACCTCCCAAAGCAACCTTCCAGGTATGACTGGAAAAGAAACCGTCTCTCTCAATCTTCTTGGCTTTATTTTCATCGGTCGCGTAATTAGCGGCAAGAGTATGCACAAGCCCATACAACTGCAAGCAAATAGCAAGACCTACAATTCTTGCGATTTCCGCAAACAATTGGTTCATGGCACACCTGGCATTCCAGCAAGACTACCAAGCAACCAACTAAACTGATTAAAAAGTTCAGGGCAATGACCATCAACAGACTGATACTGGCCACCTTGTTTCTTGGTGTACTCGTGGGCCTATTGGCAATCGGTCAAGGGATGAAGACCAACACCAATGAGCAGAATGAGGCGATGCCAGCCACTGAAGCATTTAACGCAAAGTAGTACACATAGAAAATGGCAACAATTGATCCTATCAACTTGATCAAAAACACTGGCTTATGATCTGCTGCAATCAATATCGGTAGCGCTTGGTGACTTCACCCTTGCCTTTCGCTCCCTGCTTATTCTGCCAGGCATAAGTAACAACTTTTTTATTTTCATAACCGAGGATTTGATTGATCGCGCTGTCTGCACTACACCAGCGAGCAGTAACTTGATGATCAATCATTTCAAGCCCCTTCTGATCTTCCTCCACAATATCAGCGAAGAAACCAATCTGGAATGCTTTTGTTTCTGCCCGAAATCTTTCGGCATCTCTATAAGCAGTTAAATCTTCCTTGTCGATCTCGCTCAGAGCGAGTTCTAACTCTTTCGCTCTATCGACTGGATGAGCTGGCTGCTCATCTCTGAAGCTAGTGATCATCATTTCAGCTCGCTGAGTTCTCCACTTTTCACAGGCTTCTTTTGCTTTCCGCTCAGACGAATAATGGCATCCTGCCAGACCAAGCGAAAGCAGAGTGATGAGAAGCGATTTCATCATTAGCTCAATGATCAACCAAGGCCTTTGCTCTTACAATCAGCTTACCAAAACGATGCGAGCAAAGCCTACTTTTTCATTATTTAGGTTTCACTGAATACCTGCTCTTTCTTTTTGATCACATTCAACACATGCGATTAAAATATTGCCTTTTCGTGGTAACTTTCAATTAAAACCTTGTCAGTTGATTGGCACTGGATCTCGCTTGCGAGGCAAGAGAACCGTCCAAGCAGGTTCGGTTTCAAAACTTTGCTTGAGAAAAGGGATGAGGCAAATTGGCTATGTCCCAACATGGAGAGGTAAGGCTGTGATTGGACAAACCAGGCTGTATTGCAGCAAAGGAGAAGGATTTCGCCTCGTTGAAGTACCAACGGAACAAGCAGCCAACGAAGCCAAAAGGCTCAACAATCGAGGCTGGCGAGTCGACGCGGCTATTCCCGTCTGAGCGTCAGAGTGCCTGCTTCGACATGTCGGGGGCAACAAAAACATCCGGAAGCACCGCAAGGCACCAATTCGTCACATCGACTCAAAGCCAGTCGTGATAAAAATCCAGCCTCGATTGAGAGCACCCATTCCCAACATCAATTCTGGAGACGATCAACCTGTCTTCAAGGCTTCAAACAATGACAGCCGTGTAAGAGCACGTCTGGGAATGATGGTGTTTTGGGTTCTGGCACTGCAAAGACACCCGCAAGAGAAATCACCAGTTTTGACCTATGGGGTGTGTGACCGAACCAGAAGTGCTTTATCGCTTCAATAACTCACGTCCTTAAGCACACTGATTCGTCGTGCTGGCCTGAGCTCAGCATCCGATCGAAAGCCTCTGCCGTCGGCGCGACAGGGGTCTGCGCTGCATGCGCAACAACTCTCTGTATGGAGACGCCGGCAAGCACCGCAACATTTGACCGTTTACAAACCGTTACGATTCGACTAGTTTGTTAATAATTTCAAGCCGGCGTCAAATGAAAAACCCCCAAAGCTCAGCCCAATCGACGCCCACCTTGAATTACGAAGAGCTTTTAGAAGAGATGGAAAAGCTCGATATCGCAGACCTGCTCTTGATTCACCGCCGAGTCGCAAGGCGATGAGCCCAGTTCATGAAGAACACTGATATCAGGAGATCGCAGCGACTAAGAGTATTGCAGATCAGAAAGATAATAGAAGAGGCAGTCAATCTAGAAGTCAAATGCAAAATCAATCAGTTTTCAATCTAATTCATTTACAATAATTTAATTCAAGCTGTACAAGCTATTCTTACTAATTCTGATCCTGTATTCCACTGAGATGAAATTCACGACTGAAAGGAATCAAGACATCGTTTCTATTTTTAACCGTGAATGATGATCAGCACGTTGGTTCTAAGTCTGAGCTTGACACACTTCTGATCACAACGATTCCTGTTCATGAAAGGGGTGGCAGCAACCATTCTCAGGCTGGGTCATCGGCAAAACCTCCAATCCTGAAAACACGAGCAAGAGCCACCGAACTCAATTGAGTTCGGTGGCATCAGGATTGAGCTGCAACACTCCTGCTGGGCAAGGGGTGCTTGAACAGCAACTCAACCACGGACAGTGGTCTTTTGATTGTGCTTGACAGGTCGCTGACGGCTTTTCAGAGCCTTCAGCATCCCCTTCTCAAGAGACGTCAGCTTGGGAGAGGTCTCGTGCATGGCAGCCCTCGCACGCTCTTTAGCGGCATCCATAAACCTCTCAGTCTTGTCCTTCGCTTCAAAAGCCATGGTCTTCCAACTGTCCTCCATCAAAAGTTACACACACAACACGACGGTGTCCGCAAATCCATCCAATCTTTTCGGACTGAACTTGACGAACTGCCTGAGCAGACTTCCGATCCGTCTGGTGTTGAGCCACTAGGACTAACCAGCTGCCAGCAGAAAGCCCTGGAAACAGTCAGCACCCGATCGTGACAAATAGAGCTATGGAGCTGCTGTTATCCAACAAAGTTAGGCCACTCAAGTCGACCGATGGGCCGCAAAACAATACACAAGCTCAACGAACGATAAACGAAGTACGGCAGGACAAAGATTTTCAAGGAAAAGAAAGACCAAAAATATGCCTATCTATACACAAAAGAGTCGTGAGCTTGATGTGAACACCATTCACATCAAGCAAATTCAGCAAAGCCAATGGAGTTCTCATACACCTGATCAATCAAAGGCCGAGTATCAAGACGGATCGCCCTGAGAGCATGACTCTTGCTGTAGCTCTGCACGACGCAACTTAACCCAGGCCTGACCGAGAATGGTCGCCTTTTGGGTATCGACACGTCCAAGATCAGCATTGCCAGGAAATTGACGCCTTTCTGCTGCAAGCAGCTCTTCTTGTTCTTCGTTGGTCAGCATGAGGATCACCTCATAAGCAATTCACTGTAGAGAAAAGATGAAGCCTGCCAGCCAAACAACAGCACCCAATCCTTGAATAGGTTCTTATGCTTATGGCCCTTTCCCAAATCAGACTTTAGAAAACACCTACGCCTTTGGCGACATCAGGTTGTGAGGTTCTGATCAGCGAAGCTGGAGAGCCATGCCATCAAGAAATGACCGTCCACCCTTTGTCGGGGTCAAAGCAGGAGACTTGGTTCTCGTGCAGTCAACGCTCAACCCCGATCCCACTGATACGGACTGGTGGATGGGATGGATTGTGGGCAATCCAGATCAATTCAGAGAGATTCATGGTGTAACGATGCTGGCTGTTGTCGATACGGACAGTGGGGAGCTTCGACATGTCAATGCCGAACAGACAACACGATTAAGCCTTGCAGGCATGGAACAAAACAAGGTTGTGCCACTGATCAGAGCATGACCATAAATAACGATTAAAGAGCAGCCAGAAAGAGAAAAAAAAACCAAGCATCATCCAGCCCGATCAACCTTGATATTAGTGATAGTTCTTCTCATTGCTCTGTCATCTCTGATAGTTGTTTCAGGTCAAAAAGACTGGGAAAAACAAACGCTGTTAACACAGTCGTTCGAAAGATATATGGGGAAGGCACCCTTCAAAAGCCAACCAGGATTCTACAATTCAAAGATAAGTTGCAACCTGAAGACCTGCAAAAATATTTTAATCAACTCAATCAAATCTTCGATGCAACCGGTTTTCCCCCAATCTGGAATGGGAAGAGGCTGCTTCCTTGGGAGGAATTCCACCAGAAACCCATCCAGATTACCAAGGAGTGTC
Source organism: Synechococcus sp. AG-673-A03 (assembly GCA_003211275.1). Classification (GTDB taxonomy): domain Bacteria; phylum Cyanobacteriota; class Cyanobacteriia; order PCC-6307; family Cyanobiaceae; genus Synechococcus_C. Next base: position 15,948 of record QCTE01000003.1, read on the forward strand.
AACAAGAGCTTGAAATCACACGACCCCAACAGGAACGACGCGGCTCTTACTCCAAGCCGGTGTGGAATCCAATGTCAGCAATATGGCAATCTGATTTAGCTCCAAGCTGATCTCAAAGCTTGAGATGTCGAACCTTAAGCACTGATTCAAGAGAGGATCATCAGTGGGTTGAGGTACGTCTTCACCAACCCTGTACTAGAGGTCATCAGCGCCTGGCCTATCGAAGCAAACAATCAACAGCTGATGGCAATGATCGAATGATCCATGTGATGGTGTGCGCTGAAGCCACGGGAAGCAGATCCGAAAAGACATCATCATGGAGTTGCAGAGCAGCGAGGGACCAGTGGCATCCAACACTCAGGCCTTAGCAGGGCTCACCGAAAGCCAACGCCTTGGGCTGCGTGAAGTCCTACTGGATGTCAGCAAAGCCAAAGCCTGGTCATGGGAGCTTCCGGTCCTCCTCAGAGATCGATGCTGGCTGCGACTCGATCGCATACGACTCAGCGAACTGATGCGATACATCCCTCCGGATGGACGCGATGAGGCGCCTGAACTAATGCATTACCAGCAACTCATGGCGCAAGGAATCGATCCAATACTGGCTCAACAGAATTGTTGGCTGGAGTTTGGAATGGAAGACTGTCAACGTGCTCTGCATGCCTACTGGCAAAGTCGCGACAGAACCAACCATGGCTGGTCAGCGCAACGGTATCGACAGCTTGTGAGCCTTTACCGCGACCAGATTGAACGAGGTCTACCGTCAGTACCGATGCTGATCCTGGCGCGCAGGGAAACGAATGAAGAACATCAGATCCACTGGATTAAGCACACGAACCCGACTAAAGACCTGGCCAACATAAGACCGTGTTATCTCTGAGACAAATCCGTATTGCAACCAACAAGATCTTCACAACTTTGACTCCTTCAAGCTTGTTAAACGAGCAGGATGTTTGAACTAAAGATGAACCTTGGTAAACGTTAAGTCCAAACCTGACGCCATTCTTTAGGACATCACCTCACGCAGGGTCAACAGGACAGAATGAGAAGGCTTGCCGCAGTCCTGATCGACGGAACAAAGAATTGCTGCTTAAAAACTCAGAGCCAGCAGCGAACAGATAGAACGCATGGACAAATGATACAACCCTGCGTATTAAGTCGCTCATGCGCGGTTAAAGTGCAGTGTTAATCAATGACAACATAAGAGATGATTCCATGAGGCCAAGTTTCTACGAATTTAAAGCCAACTATGACGGACAGCCGGAGCAATGGAAAAAAAGACTAATGGCAATTTACGTGACCGATCAAGAGGCAGCCATTGCAGCATGGACCCTGATCATGTCGATGGATGATTTAATGCTGGAGGTTGAAGAGACTGCCACTTTTTTAGATCAGATCTACTCCGAAAAGTAAATATTCATCAATTACCAGAAACCAATGACGGCATCAACAAAACACTGCATATTACCCAAGACATTTCACAGGGCATTTGCATCCTTAATTCATCTGTCTTGGGGCTTGATTCTGACAACCATCTTATTAATGACATTACCTTCTAGAGTAAATGCAAACACGCAAAAATATAACGTCGTCACCGATGAATTCTACGGACTCAATGCAGAACGAATATTACTTGTACCCGTCGCTGATGAAGCCGATCAAACGGTACTCATGACTGGTAAATGCACAAGCAGGGCACCGAGCGATCTCTATCTTGAAGACGGACCAGAGAATGCCAAAGAAAAATGGTTTATTGTAACTGAAAAGGATCACATTGAACCTGATCAGACAATATGTCTAACAGGTAATTTACCGGCTTGGTTCGAAAAAACAGCATCAATTCATTAGGATCAATAGAGATTAAACCAAGCACTTCACTCCTTCGATGAAACCATTCAGATTACCGCACGGATCCAATCGACAACCGAATCCACGCTCAAACAAGAATATAAAACCCTCAACTTGCTCCGCTAAACGAAGGGTCATCTAGTCATGACTCCAACCATAAGGGATCAAAAAACTTGACGAAAGATATCAATACAGAACAACAAAACAAGAACAATACTAAATTATAGGGTATCAGGCAATCCGTAGCTAAAGAGTAGGAGAGACGATCATGTCACCATGGCAAAAAGAACAACAGTCCTTTCCGATTTCAAAGCCTTTATCAACAAAGGCAACGTAATCGATTTAGCCGTTGCTGTAATCATCGCAGGTGCATTCGGGAAGGTGGTTAACGCAACTGTCAAATTAATCATGACCAATGCACTTGAGCCAGCATTAGAAAAAGCGAATGTTCAATCCTTGGCGCAATTGCCAGGAGGAGAAATTATTGTCACCACGATTAACTTTATTGTCATTGCTTTCGCCTGCTTTATAGTTGTGAGAATTGTTGAAAAGATGAAGCGGAAAGAAGAAGTCGTTGAATCATCAAAGCCTGACCCTCAGGCTCAACTGGCATCAGCCATCACCCGCCTCACAGAAGTGATGGAAGAGCGCTCATCTTAAGATTGAATTCATCGAAGTTTGATCTTCAACATCAAACTCTTTTCAAGGAAAATCTTGATCAGGATATACGGCATGATCGATCATCTCGAGCAAACGCTGCGAAGGGATGTAAGACATCCACGACGTAATATCTTCAAGCTCGGCGGCTGTTATGCAGCCTTACGTCGTCGCAGAGACAAGGTTGGAATGGAGCGCTTGAAAGTCTCGACCTTCTCGTCCAACCTCTTCCTGGCTGAGGCCAGCATGGCTTCGCTCACCCAGAAGCTATAAAGCTGGACAGCTGTCACAAAAAGGACTGCTCCAACGACAACCAGAACAAGACCGGACAGTTTGCTTAAATCCATTGAGCATCACTTGCATCCCTCTAATCAATAGACATGATCCTTGGGTCTGTCAGCATTCCCGATGGTTCAGTCGCGAATCGTTAATCCCGTCGAGTCCTTGGCATTTCAGGTCAAGCTAGTATTGACCTGAAATGTCTTATGCGCTCAAGCCATAGTTCCCGTTCATGGCCATTGAAATATCATCATGAATCATGATCTAAATGAAGAGCTAAATTCACGCTCAATTGAATTAGAAGAATTATCGAAAATGTCGCCAGACGATCGAATCGCAAGAATTGTCTGGTCCAGAATCCAAAACGATTTAGAAGAAAAAGATAGTCTTATCTATGGAATACAATTCTGTATATCAAATATTTACTATTTCATCAAGAAGCAGATTCAAGAAAACGCACAGACTCGCTCTGCACTTGTTGGCTGCAGAGAACTGATTGAACATTTGGGATGGAAACCTAAGGATGCATTCGCCCAAGACTGCTCGAAAACTATTTTCATAGACTACATCAAAGAAGTTGTGGCAATGTACACAGACACGCGGCAACATCACTGCGAAGACGCACAGTGCATTATTGCAATGAACATGATTCACATGGTTTTACAAGACATCGAATACGTCGTCAAAAAAAGACCCGCCCAAGAGAAACGACTACTACCAGCGATGAAAATAGCGGCTAATTTGAGGAATCAAATGCTGGATATATTCGGATATAATCCCACAAAAACAGACACAAATTTTTCATAGTGACGAGAACACTAACAGTGTATACCGTCATCGTTCCCAGCAAAAACTTAAAAGGACTACAAAGAACAAGCCTTTACTGATCGGCTTCAGACCCAGCATTGAGCACTTTGATCTTGAGCCATTCGTCGTACATACGCGACTCAAACCGGCGGGCAATTCGCCCCCTCGCTTTGTGCAGCAAATCTCGATTTGCAGTGACATTAAATTCATACATTTGCTGATCAGCCATAGATTTAATCACCAAGTCGCTCAATCTGATTAATCCGAGATCAGAAATATCACTCGGCGACCAATTCTTGAAAAATTCCACCAGATTGCATTCACCCGCCTTAATGATTTTGACGTCTCCACCAGAATGCTGCTTTCGGTAGTATTCCCATTCAATTCGATCATTAATTCGATTACTCCAAAGCGCAGATTCGCACGCACTCTTCCATACTTTTTTGCTCGGCATCGCCAATTAATGCTACTTATAACTACCTTATCACAATCAATACTCTCCAAAATTCAAAGAAATTTTGAACAGCAACTCAAACCAACGCAAGCAAAACCAAGATCCACTGGTCCATCGGCAGACACGCTTTCCATGACATGAACAAGCGACGCGATGCAATGCGAGCGATGCATTGCAAGCCGAAAAAAACGTCCTACGCAGCAATGGCTTGCCTCGCTATAAGATCTTAAGCAGTTTGAAGCAAGACTCTGCTGTTGTTGTGAACGAGACTTTAAATATCCCAATGAGATCTGACCATCAATGACGATCACAATTTACGGAGGGCCGCAAACGCGCGCTTCAATGCCTCGGTGGTACCTGGAAGAGAAAGGCATTCCCTATGAACTCGTGGACATCGCTCTAGGTTCTGGTCAGAACTTGCAAGCCGACTTTCTTTCGGTGAACCCTTTTGGGAAACTTCCAGCAATGTGCGACCAGTCGGTCACAGATGCAGAAGGAAGGCCAACTACTTTGTTCGAATCAGGTGCGATTCTGCTTCACCTTGCCGAACATCACGGCAGAGAAGCGACGAGTGCATCTGAAAAGTCTTTGATCAGCCAGTGGACTCATTTCGCCAATTCGACTTTAGCCTTTGCCATTTTTGTGCCAGACCAGAAAACGAAAATACTTCCGAGGCTTCTCAAGCAACTCAACACGCAGCTATCAGAGGGCTTTCTCGTCGGCAATGCCTGGGGTGCTGCTGACTGTGCGGTGACAGCTTATCTTGCCTACATCAAGCTATTTTTTCCGAATGATGATCTAAGCCCTTATCCGCAGATTGATTTACTAATCGAGGAGACCAGACGGAGACCTGCCTATAAAAAGGCTATGGGAATGAGTTGAGCCATTTCCAAGCTCTTTAAACTTAGAGAAGACAGCATCAAAAGTGAATCAAATCAATCAATATCAGAAACATACGAACCTTGTTACGCGAGAAAGCACCATTTCTCATGCACATCATCAGCTTCAGCGGCTTCAATACTGCAGAGCCTCGCGGTTACATATGGATCAATCACGTCCAAAAACACCTGCAACGTGGGTGCTACCTGTTTCAATCGCCTTCACGGGTCTATGCATCTTCGGAGCAGGCTTGGTGATCCACGAACCTTTGGAAAAAATTGCTACCCGTCAAAGTCACACCATCATCATCAAACAGGCAATGACTGAGCCTCTGGTCATCGAACCAAGCAGACCATGATCAGCGATTGAGTCTCTGTCATCGACAAGGCTGAAACTCAATACGACAGAACGGCCCGTTCCCTCGAGAGCCACTGATCCAATGCGCTGTTCGCCGCCTGAGGTTTCGCAGAACACAGTATAAATACTCATTACCATTCATAATTGCTGCCATCCACCCGTTTAACGCACAGACGATCTGACGATGATTGCGTTTCTAGCCTTGTTCTGGGTATTCCTGCTCGCGGTTTATTTCCGCTTCCGGGATGATGAAATGAATCCAGACAGCTGATGCTGATCGCCGTAGCCCTGCTACTGCTTCTCTCTTTCTGCTTGTCAGACGTTGAGAGATAACGAACAGGTGCACCTCTTGTTCACAAAAAAAGGGCTCCATCACTATGCCAAGGAGACCCAAGGCATGATGTTTTGGAACCGGGGGAGCTCTAATGAAACAAAGCTGAAAACAACGAAAACTGCATGAATCCAACGCGGTCATCAGAATGAACAACAGAGCTTTATCAATTCATGGCGAAGGGCTACTGGCTGGCAACAGGCACCATCAACGATCCCAGAGGCTTCATGGTGTACGCCGCCGCCGCCGAACCCTATCTCCAGAAATGTGGGGCAAAAATGTTTATCCGAGATGCGCACACTGACGTCAGGGAAGGAAACCCTGGCCATCTCACTGTTCTGATTGAATTTCCGAGCGTTGAAGCAGCGAAAGCCGCCTATGAGGCACCTGAATATCAGGACATGATTCGCCTAAGAACGAATAACAGCGAAGCCTGTTTCAGCATTCTTGAGGAAGGAGACAAGCTCGCACATTGAATTTGACTAAGAATCAGAGACGTGAACGCAAGAAGTCAACCACGAATCCAAGAAGGTCATTTCACCATGCATGATGATACAAGTGATGCAGACTGATCAAGAACTTCATGCCATTTTGTAGACCTAATCGTGGTCTCGACAGGATGCGATTGGTCGTCTAGGAAACAGCCGACATTGTGCTCCTCTGCAGTGTCGGACTAGACGGCGAGATTGGATTACGACACTGCGAAGGGACTCATTCGAGCCTCCCAACAACCTTTAGCTCTGATGAATCTTGGTATTCATCCATTCAATAATATCCTGCTCTAACCACACCACTGTCCGTGAACCAATTTGAATCTGCTTTGGAAAACTACCTTTTTCCATGTGAGTATAAATAAACGTTTTGCCAACACCGGTCATCTCAATCACCTGCGAAAGCCTAAGGAATCGTGGTGCACCACTGTCATTGGCCAAGGCGAAGGATATTCGATATGGACATGGAACAACTCAAGAGCTCAGGATTTGATTACATCATGGCTTGGATGAGCATGCCCACCACGTGCAACAGCCCTACCTTGGCCTTGATGAGAATGCGCAATACCAAGCTTATGCAGCCTTGAATGCTCTTCAATCTGATCTGTCAGCTGCACAGAGCCCGCACCAAATGCGGTGTAAATCCCATACAAGAGCGTTCCTAAGACCAAAACGGCCAGAGAACCAATCATTAAATATGCGGAAAGATCTTGATTTGCAAGCTCCATGAATTCCCTGTCATTTAAACTTAATTTTGCCCGCGCAAAAAACCCGTGCTGTAACGATTGCTTCGCCAAACATTTACAATTGGCATCAATACAGCCATTAAAGATTAACACTCACTCGTCAATTCCTTATGCCCATATCGGACGAATGCAACCAACAGCAAGACAACGCGATGCAGATCTACGTGAGCAAATGCGCAGTAAAAACATGCAAAAGTATGACTTCGTTGCGGCCGCCAGGATTCTCTTTCAAAAAAAATAATCAACAGTCGCTCGTGAGGCTTTAGCGGCGAACTTCTAAGAACTTCCACGAACTCCAAAACCTTGACTACAAGCCAAAAGCGGCGAAAGGGCTTTCATGGTGAAGGAGCCGAGTAGTGCATAGTCAATTTCTTGGCTTTTGACCACAGCGGATCAAGCCATGCAGCGCCGAGATCATGGCCATGAGCTGGCGCGACTCGCCAGTCCGGCAGGCCAGGCATGGCCCAGTCAAAAACGCGACAACGAACGCTCAATGGACCATTGGCATCACCCATTGCTCAGCGAAGGAACCAACAGCTGATGGCGTGACCTCTGAATGATCAAACAACTCTCCACAACCGGGCATTCGCACCGTGACTAACTACCGTGGCTAGCTGTACGATGAAGTTGCTTAACCGCGTTTTAACCTTCCAAGCACGATTGAGTGACAAGCCACTGAAAGCAGGTGAAATAGATGAACCCAGACAAACAGCACCGCAAACTTGTGAGGCTCAAACTGAAAGCAGAAGAGTGCTTAACGAGGGAGCAAGCTCAAAAAATCATTCGTAAAGCGGATAAAGCTCATAGAAAGCTCTCTGAGGGCCAGAACAAGGCTGCTTAACGGCATCAAGGACAACCTCATTTCTGAGACCTTCGAACCGGTAGAGATGCGGGTCGACAGATGGGTTGATTGTGGTGACGATCGGTTGAACTGCCACCGTCTCTGGTCCATGGACGAAACCACACTGGCAATGGAGGAGCATTGGCCCGTTGAGGAGCAGCTCAAACGAGTCAATCAAGCCGTTGATCAGATCGAGCAGATCCTTGATGACCTTGTTCAGGACACGGCATGTTCCAATCATGCGATTCGCGATCTGCTGAGCACACTGTCAGAAGACTGGTCTGACAGCCAGCAACTGGAAGCCTGTTGATCGAGACCATGTTGCACAAATTCAAGGCTGGTGGCTCAATTCATTGCTGTTCATGCAGCATGTGATGCCGGGAGCTGAGGCCAACTGATGCCAGGTTGTCAATCCAATCGTCGACAGGTTCGATTGGTCGTCTAACTGCGACTCCGATGCTTCCACTCAGTGCAAGCATCGGACTAGGCGAAACCATACACTCGCTGAATCCGTAGCGGAGGCTGGCTTGAAACCCAGTCATGACAAGACATCGGCAGGTCAGCAGAGGAGTAATACCTAATCCTTGTAAGTGCGTGTGTTTACTCTTTCCTTGGACGTCGAACCAGGGTTAGACCAGAGGAAGAACAAACGTACTTCCATGCCGACCTATCCTCCCTTGGGGCCGCCCCGCTCAAACCTCATTGATGCAGCTTCGTCTTTTCTGTCGATCCGACCTGGTCAGTTTGTCATCGTCAGGGAGCTGACTCCAGCCAGTGAAAGAGTTGATATCGAAAGAAACTGGTGGCTTGGACAGGTTATTTTTTGCGAGGGATGGGAGAAACATTCAAGGCAGAACTCGCTTTTTCAGGTCGCAGACGTTGATGACGGAGCCATTCGCTGGGTTCATCCGACCCAGGTGACCCACGTTCTGCACGGACTGGACGGGATTGGGCAGGAAGGCTGGGATGGATTCGAGGATTAATTGATTCTCAGCAGCCGCAGTCAGAAAAAAAGGAGGCCTTCGCGGCCTCCGTCTACCTATCACCAAAGGAGAAGTGCTCGACGCCTCTCCTGCATTCAGTATGTGTATCGCAAAAAACATGTGCCTGAGATCACATACTCATTGCCGAAGGGCAGCGTGGTCTGGTAATGGAGTAGTAAAACCATCATGCCCAGTGGGAGGGGATAAAGAGTCAGCCCGATTGAAGCCTCCTGGACTGATTCGGTTGGAGTCTCAAAGGGGAATGAGCTTGAAAACGATCATGCAAGCCTGAGATGGTGAGAGGCTGAAAAGATTGCAAAGCTTGGGGCTTGCTCGTGTGCCGCGACAATGCCTAGCCAGCCGACACAACAAGCAACAAGAAAAATTCTGGAGTCCAGCGGCACGCTGATCGAGAACGATCACTTTGTCTATGCATCAGGAGACCATGGATCTGGATGGATCGCGAAGGATCTCATTAATTTGCAGCCTGAATTGGCTTATGAAATAGGACAATTGCTCGGACAAGAAATACGTCATCACGACTTACAGCCTGATGTTGTCTGTGGGTCTGCAATAGGCGGGGTCATTTGCGCTCAATACACCGCACTGGCACTCGGCAGCCACTGTATCTTCACTGAACGCGTCATCAATGAAGAAGGCAAAACCACAAACTTTGAAATCAAGCATAGTTACGCAGAAGTCGTCAGAAATCAATCAGTTCTGACAGTCGACGACATGATCAATACAGGCTTTTCAGTGCGACTCACGTACCAAGCCGTAGAACAAGCAGGTGGCAAACCCCTTGGGATTCCCGCTTTGTGAACCGGGGCAATGTTGAAGCTCAAGAGCTTGGGGTAAAAAATTTTATTTATCTCGATGAAATCAGTCTTCCAGCCTGGCCGGAAGAAGCCTGCCCGCTTTGCGGAGATGCCATGCCAGTCAATGTTCAGTACGCCCATGGAGCAGAATTTAGCAAGCGATAAGAAAATGCTTATATTTAAAAAAACTTGAACTTTAATCGCCGTACATTCAGACAGTTTTTGGCTGATCAACAAGAGCTGCAGAGAATTCCTGAAAAGCAGCAGCAGCATCTACCGGGCTTGAATTATATTTTAATTCCCATTGCTCAACCAGAGCACGCATGTCCTGCCACATGTCGACCATGGCGATTGGATTGAATTCGGAGGGCTGAGAAGAAGAATTGGACATAGATGAACAGTAGGCACCAGACACCTCCTTCTAATTGATCAGCAGCGACACTGCTGATCCGCGATCGACGTCAGCAAGAATCAGCGATCTCAGATCAAGTCAGCTGCGCGCCAAGAAAAGAGGCATGATCAAGAGAAATTCCGCCCTAATTCATGTCGCGAGCAACGCAACTCTTCAAAAAACTCGACAAATTGCTGAGCAAGCACGACACGTTTGGGGACAGCCCGGAAGCATTTGTCGATGAAATGCTTGAGAAGCTTGATAATGAAATCAAGGCGATCCATGACAAAAACAAGCCAGAGCACTGGGCTGCGATCTATGTGGAGCGAGACCGCGCCCGCATCAAAACAGCTGTGCTCAACAAAGTGATGGACCGCAGCTCGGGTTGAAACCAGACGAGCCAGGTCTCATCCAACCTCTGCCCTCCTGGCATCGATGATCCGGGCCAGTTCCAGCATGTATCCAGCAGTGCACCAGCGACCATGGCTACGAGCACGGTTTTCGACGTCTGAACGGATTTCTGCGGTTTCTGCCATCAGCAGATCTAATTCACTCTGCGGAAGTTCATAGAGCTCTTGAAGCTCCACCTCACGGCCCAACAGATGACTGCGAAACCATTTGCGCACCTGTTCCTGAAGCGGGATCTCCTGTGACATGCAACCGAAGCAGCAACGACCAGTCTGACCGCTGAATCCATATTCAGGACTCAGCTTGCATGCTTCAAAACCTTGCCCATTGAACCAGAGCTCGGTTTATTGAGGCAGATGCGCACATTTGATGACTCGCGTTCTCAAAGACAATTGGCTGTCGCTTGCCATTGCAGCACTGTCCCTCAGCGGGCTGCTTTGGCTTGAGCTCATCGCTGTATAGGCCTAGCCCACTTCCACTCACCGCTGACATAGGACACAATCGACCATGACTGAGAGGGCTGTATGTGGGTCGCATTGCTTTTAGCAGGACCAATCACACCGCCGATGCCAGCATTGGGCAGGCCAAACCCCATACCCAAACAACAACCAAGCCTGCAAGTAGAGACCTTTCAATTAAAAATTGATCAACAGAGATTCGATTGCTCAGCCGGGGCCTTAGACACAGGCAATAAAGCTCCTCACGCATACAGTCCTTCGAACAATCGCTTTGAAAGCGAGCTACAAATTCATGGCGCTCGCTGCAAAACCCGCTTCTAAAAGGGGTGTCTGAATGACGAAAATCTGCAAAAAGCAATCGACTGAATACAATCAAACCAATACAAAATCAGAGTGGCTCATCCGGCCCTGGTAGAGGTTTTCTGTTCTTCCTTTGAGGCAACAAAGATTTCAAAGAACCAATCATGTCATTGGTCCTAGAAACGAAGATAAAACTGCCTAGAAAGAATACTGTTACAATCAGAAAAACAGTCGTAGTCAGCGCATCAAGTTCAAGATTTCCAATCACCAAACCAATCATGCTTTGCGGGCCGAAACAACTCAATATTGTGGTGCATTAACAGTAGCCTCCGCCGCTGCGTTGAGGCAACAACGCAACAAACACCGCTCCTTGCCTGCGAGCAAAAGCAACAGCGCTGAATGCGATTGCATCAAGACATTGAAATCAAGCCGAAGAGATCAAAACGGCGAGAAAGCGAGTCGCCGGGCGCGATCGGTGAGTCAGCCCACGCATGAACACGGCTTCTTGTGGGCCGACCAGTGAACCTGCAGGAGAACTGGATGTGGTCGGATGACTAGCCATTACCGTAGACCTGGCTTAAAACACATTTCAAAGAACACCCAAAACTCACGATGCGCCCATCACTCCTGATTCTGCTCGCTCTGCTCGTGGCACCAAGTGCTGCACTTGCCCAGAAAAAAATCCCCAAAGCTCAGGGACATAACCAATGCCCCCTGGGTTATGTCAACACGCTTGGTACAACCTGTGTTTCACCGATCTACTATCAGGTTGCACCCACAAATGGAGAAGCCTGCAAAGAAGGGTGGATGAACATCGGAGCCGGCTATTGCAGAAAAAAGTGAGCTCCAATTAATCCTCAATTTGAATTTCTAGCCCTTGGCAAGATCAAACCTCCGTTGCTAGACGTCGACTAGTCGGCAACGGAGCTTCCATGAGATTTTTCTTCAGTTCCTCGCTGTTGATCGCGGCAGGAATGGTTGGCATGACAGCAATAGCTGCGCATGCCCAACACCGCACAATTACCGAATGTGCGCAAAAACTCACCGCGCGAGGATTCCATGTAATCGACAAAGATATCGATGATGGCCTCTACGAATTTGAAGCCATCAAAAACAACAAAAAGTGGGATATAAAGATGGACCAACAATGCAACGTCTTATTAGAGCGAATCTACAATTAATATTCGCTCTCAAATCAGATTCATACAAACTCTGATTGACTTAACAATGCTAATTTTTACATTAAACCCAAGGAATGAAATAGGCCTCTACTCACAAATGCAAGGATGCATATCGAAGTGAATGCCACGAGATTAATGGCTGCGATGTCGAAGACAATCGGGCTACGCTCCGCTTTCTGAGACGCACCAGAAGAGAACGATTGATTGATGTCGTCCCAATAAGCAAGCACAAAACCTTTTTTGGCCGTAAGGCTTCCAGCACCAGTCACGATTTGACTTTGACCCTGACTTGCCAGCTGCTGACGATCAATCTTCTCAGCCTCACGCCTGAAAGCGTTTTGGAACCAGCTGACGTGACTCAAAAAACCGATTGTGAACCAAAAAATCAGTGAAACACCAACCAAAGCACTAAGCATCACCATGCCTAAACGCCTCTCCTGCAACAACTAACTATGAATCATCTTCTCGACGCAATCCAAACGAGCGCCGGTTGATATAGACAGCAATCATTTGCAATGATTGGCCATTGAGCGTAAAATTATTTACAACTATCCGTATCAATCATCTCAATTGCGAGGTCTCCAAGCCGGCTTCAGTGCGCGGAAGCGGAATGGGAACGATCAGGATTTCCCAGATGGCAGCTGTGCCCGGTAATCGTCGGCAACGACATCCAGAAGTCCTAAGACATAGCGATCGCTCGCTCCGATTTCAGATTGAAGGGTCTGAAGACTCATGCGGATATCTTCGATCGCGCTGTTGATTTGATTTTCAAGCTGTGACTGGCTTGGCTGCCATTCTTCTGTCAATGAAGTCGAGGAGGCGATTTTCAAGTTTGTGGAATCTTGGTGCTTCGGGGGCATGGAACCTCGCCGTGGAGCCTGAGAATTCCGCGCTTGGTAAGCCATGTTGATCCGCTTTGCTCAAGCTTTTCATCGAAATCCCAGGAAGACTGTCAAATAGCTAACTATCGAACCGTTCATCGACGACGCAGCAACAAAAACAAATCAGCCAAGCCCTAACAGACAAGCGGATTAGAGCGAGCGACTTGGCTGGATAACCCGATTCAGCGGGTCAAGAACCACGCTTGCGCCCAAGCACTTTTCTCGTCACCACACCGTCTTCTTTCTGATAAAGAACAAGGCGGCTCTCCTCCAATGTATTCAAGCTCAGGATGCCTCTAGAACGATATTGACGATTAAATGGAACCACCCATGATGTACCCATGGCCATCACATAGATCAATTCTTGCCGATCAGCACTGATGCAAAAACGCACCTTCGAATCCTTATAAACACCAACATCGCTGACATATTCAGCTTTGAAAAAGTCACAACCCTGAGCACGCTGAAATTCGTCTTTGATATTGGCTAGTGCAGCGCTGTTCAAACTGAGGCCGAGCAGCGCCAAGACCCCAATTCCTGGGATGTACTTCATAACCCCTCACGCGTTTCAGAACAGAAGCAGCATGACGCGTCATAGCAGCGATGCAAGCCGGTTTGAAGCCGCAACAAGCAGAATGATCGTCGTCAACAACGCATCCCAGCCAAGGCCAGGGATTTCAATCGCTACTTGAGCGTGATCTGATCAATACATGCTGTTCTGAGCGGGGCTGTAATTTTTCGCCATCACAGAAATCAGTCTTGTCAACACGCGACTTCACAGAATCTGAGGATGCGAAGCCTCGATTCACTGATCCAGTATTTCTCCAACATGCTCAGGCCAGTGTTGGGCCATGGTGGGAGGATCGCATTCGTGCACTGATCAAACAGGATTGCGCTGAAGAAGCCGGTGCTTTGTTCAGGGAGTTCGAAACACCTGAAAAGGGCTTCTAACGTTGTACGAACTGACCCAGCTCAATCGTCCAGCAAAAGCATTGAGCGCTCACAAGCTGCTGAGTCGCTGAACAAGAGGGAGCACTGGGAGCCTGATGACAGGTGATCCTGAACCAGACAGATCGCAAAGACTTGCCATCCCAGCAAGTCATACTCATGATGTTCTCATCTGCAAGGATCATTGATGAGCAACCGTCTCGTTCGTGCTCACAAGAGATTGATCGTCAAAATACAACAGAAGACTGGTCTTTCTGATTATCAAATCTTGTGGTTAGCTTTTGCCAAAGGGATCGTCGCTGGCATTCTGCTCACGCTCATCTTATTTTAAAAATCGACAACAACACTCCTCAATCTTTAATGATGAAGTTCTAAATTTTCAGCTTTTCTACTCACATGACGCCGAACACAGGAAACGATGCAGTATCTAATACTGAAAACATCGAAATCAACAGAGCTCTGACTTACTCAGAAATGATGAACGAAGGAAGGCAGAATATTAAACATGGAAGTCGAGAACAAGGAGATGGGCTTCAACAACGAGTGGAGGAACTTGAAAGAAAAGTGGAACACCTTCAGAATGTGATCCAACGACAAATTCGCCTTGGCAGAATGAACAAATAGCAAGCAAAACGAGTCAAAAATCGATATAAATTGACGGATTCCTTTCAATCCAATCTTATCGTGTGATCAAAAACTTACGGCACTGTGCGGCCCGACAATCAGACAGATTATGAGATAAAGTGGAAAACCTACGACTTTGCAGAACGGATGTTCAGGCTGACGCAATCAAGACTGTCGTAGGTCTCAACACCAGAATCTGGATTAATTCCAGTAGCCCTCGCACACATGTCCTCTCGCTGAGGAGCATCAATAATGGCGCCAGAGAAGTCAGCCCCGTCAATCGTCGTCGCCTTAAAAAAGCTCTTGGTCAAAACTGAATCTCTGAAGTTCACGTTTGTGAGGTTTGCCCCTTCAAAATGAGTTGCATAGGCGATACTGCCCTCAAGATTTGCACCCTCCAGATCTGCTCTTTGCAGAGTCGCCACACTAAATAAAGCACCTTTCAGATCAAGACCAGACAGGTCATAATTGGCTAAGTCATATTTGACAAACTCTTTGGTGATCGGCTTTCCGTCTTCATCTCGCTCGTAAAAAGGAAATTTTTCCTTGAAGGCCTCTGTCGCCTGATCGCTTCCCTGCAGACTTCTATCAAGCCCGAGATCTGGAAGACCTCCACCGCTTGGATAAATGGCCAATGCCTTTGATGGCAACATCAGCAGCACGCCGAACAGAATCGCAACAAAGGATCGAAACAACGGCCTAACAATGCGATTAACTAATTCCATCAGGCACTCCTTTTATTGAAAAACTTAAGGCAAGCAAGTGCGGCACTTTGACAACATGACCCGCTGAGGTGAAACAAATCGAGCAGTGACGAGAGAAATATCTCACTGCGTTGAATCTCATTGATCGCGTGCACAGGTCCAAGATGAAGTACCAAAAATTATGCGCAACGTAAGATTAAAGAAGAGTTTTCTATCAAAATTGGAAGATCAAACTCAAGCACTTCTAGCAGAACTGATTCGACAAGCTCTCATCAGGATTCACAGCGGTGAAGCAGGTGCTGACTCAGCACTTTACAGGGCTATCTACACCCTTCAGGAACAAAATATCATCGAAAATATAGCTTCGACTTTGCAGTAAAGATCAAATTTACTCAATTATTGAAAAGACCATGGAGGCAAAGGTCAGCAGGACCAAAGTCTCAAGACAAAGCCCAGGACAATAAAAATCAACCCACCAAATAAATATAGCCAGAGACCAAATTCATGGACAACCAAATCAAAGCCGAGAAATATACCGCGGCAAAGACAAACTCTTCAACAAATTCAAAAGAATTCATGCGTTTAGTAAAGCGTTGCTCTACGGATAAATTGCATTGCAGCAAGAGCACCTAAAAAGAACACTGTTGGAATACCCAATGCATTCACGGCCAAGGTCCTGACGGTAAACACAGGGTAACCTCCATCTTTTCTTTGGAAAGGCGCCAGAGGGCTATCGATCCACTCTTTACGATTCTGAATCGAAGGCACTCCAAAGAACTGTTTCCCCCAGACAAGAATTTCCCACCTGGTCAGCCAAAACGCGGTGCTGATGACCGAGAAAGCTATTGGGGAAGCAACCAATAGGATCTTGAAGTTAAACACAACAACAACGTCGTTTCTAAGAGATTAGAAGAGTGTCTTGCTCTCTAGGTATTGATTGATGCACCATTTTGGCCTCAATGCATCAACCGCATCGACTCATTTTTGTCAATCAAATTGATGGTAACAAGGTGATATTTTGAAGCGCCCAGGCGTCATTTGCGCCTCGATAGCGGTCTAAATCAATCAATCTGCCTTGCTTTGCGCCGACAGAGCCAATCCTGATGCGACGACGAGCAACATAAACATTGATTTTGATTCACAATTTTACTCACTGCCGATACAGATGTTTCAAGCAAAAGCCTCACGCAATGAAGACATTCGATCATTTTAAAGATACATATTGATTCATTGACAAGGCCGAAAATTAAGTCATTGCTCCCAACAAATTTGCTGATTGAACAAGACACTGCTTGAGCCCAAGTCTGCAAAAGCAGCCCCAAGCCCCCTATCGCCTCTGCACAGGGCTGGCATGACAGCCTTGAGTCAACAAAGACTCATGCCCCGCCTGAGAACCGCATGGACAACACGCTGGTGTGTGGGCCTACGACAGGACCAGCGACAGTGCTGCTGGCCCATGGTGCCGGCGCTGGTATGGAGAGCCCTTTCATGCAGCACATGGCCGAAGGACTTGCGCAGCAGGGGTGGCAGGTGATCCGCTTCGAATTTCCCTATATGGCCCAGCAACGCATCAGTGGTCGCAAAAAACCACCCAACAAAGCCGACATCCTGTTGCAGTGTTATGCCGAGCAAGTGAGCTCTCTGCCCGCCAAGCGACCGCTGATCATCGGAGGCAAATCCATGGGTGGGAGGATCGCCAGCCTGCTTGCCGATGAGTTGTGGAGCCAAAACAAGATTTTGGGATGCATCTGTCTGGGCTATCCCTTTCACCCTCTTGGCAAACCAAAGACATTGCGCGTGGAGCATTTGCAGAATCTGCAAACGCCAACTCTGGTGATTCAGGGAGAGCGGGATGCGATGGGCAACAGGGAGGACGTGAACACCTATGCGCTCTCAGAGCAGTTGCAACTCGCCTGGATGCCCGATGGTGATCACAGCTTCAAGCCACGAAAACGATCAGGAAGTAGCGAACTTCAGAACTTGAATCTGGCTGTTGAACACATGCATGACTTCCTCAGCAGAGTGGTCCGACCTGCATGCTGAGGGTGGACCATCACGTCTGGTTGCCACCCAGCATGTCGTCGTACCCCTCATAGGGGTTGTATTCGGCCCAGCCAGGACTGGCCTGATCCATCAGGCCGAACTCACCGTCAATCATGTCCGCCCGGGTGTTGCCATAAGGAACTGTGTTGCAAGTGATCCCACCACCCGCAGCAGGCTGGCAGTCATCAAAACGCACCTGGCCCCGAACAGGATTGGCCAGACTGCTGGCGATCGTGACCAGAGCGACAACGCTCGTTAGAAACACGCGCACGACGCTTGGTGCATGGCAGCCCATTCTGAATGAGATCGTGAACAGTGGATCAAAGACCTGCACAAAGACGTTCACTGTCCCCCAATGTCTCAAAAGCTTTCTGACCCCGTTGTTCAGCAAGCTGCACCATCACCACTTCCGCCTGCAGACCAAGCAGCAGGGTCTGGCAGGGATAGAACTGGCGATCGGCGGCACGACGTTGCAACGCCTCAGTGAGCACCAGAGCTCGATCACAGCTGGCTGCATTGGCGCTTTGAAAACATGCCATAAGAACCGGACGCACTCCCTCCAGAGACGCCGCATGAACAGGCGCTTCAACACTGCCAATCACAAGAGCGACCGTTCCAGACATCAATGCCCTGACTAAATTGTTCAAGAGGTTGTTAACCAAGAGGCGTAAAGAGATCAACGACCTGACGTGCTGCCAAACATTCACAAACCAACTCCTGAGCTAGCCGTGAGATCAACTGAAAGAATGAAATCACTCGATCGTTGATCGGATGTATACCGACTGGACCGCGGTCGCACTCTTACTGTTCACGGCAGTACCGCTGTTGGCTGTCGTGGCAACAGCGGCATTTTTTATTTGGCAAAAGCGGAAGTCACCGCTGTCTTGATGACCACCTCCTTGAGCTTTTGAGCTCTCTTCTCAAGGGAGCCAACGACAGAACGTGATGGGAATGTTGATGTTGTGGAAGAGGCGACAGGCTGAAGCACACCTCTGCCCAGACAGTCATGACAGGTCCGGAAGCGCTGCTCGCTGATGCGTTTGATGCCACTGCCTCCGCAGCTGGAGCAGATCGCCATGTCTGAACCCAAAAACGCAACTTCAGTGTGGGAGCTACAAGCGACTGTGATCCCGAAGGCTTTCTTAAGAATCTGGCTCATCCCAACATCCCTGCAGCGGCAGGGGTCGAGCCCGAATCTCTTGCAGCAGCTCGCGAGCCGACAAGGAGCAGTGCTGGTCGACCAAACCCAGCGAAGCGGCCAGCCATCCCACCACCCGCTGCGATGACCACTGCTTCTCCTGGAGAGGTGCCAGCCCTGCGGCCTGTTCACGCTTGGAGAGCTTCTGACCCTCCGAATCGCAGAGAAGCGGTGTGTGCCGATAGCAGGGGGATGGCTCCTCTAGCGATGCGATCACCGCCCGCTGGGCAATACACACTGCAGCCAAATCAGAACCCCGCACCACCTCGGTAATACCCAGTGCCAACTCGTCCATAGCCGTTGAAAGGTGATAAGCAATGAATCCATCCGCTCGGCGCAGAACCAAATCACCGCAGCGGGGTTCATCCACGGCCTTCACTTTCAGCCTCCAGGCCGGCAGACGTCCATCCTGCAGCCCCCAGCCCCTTGCCATCTCCCTGCAGGTTCCTGGATAACGCCGACCGGCACCCAGCTGACGACGACTGCATCGGCAGGGATACAGCAGCTGGTCATGCCGAAGTGCAGAGAGGCAGGAGTTGTAAAGCTCGAGCCGCTGGCTCTGCATGATCACTGGACCATCCCAGTGCAGTCCAAGCCACTGCAGATCTTGGAGAGCTGAGTCGACCGCGCCAACCCGGATGCGCGGAGTGTCGAGATCATCAATCCGCAGCAACCATTCACCACCCTGAAGACGGGCCTGCAACCAGGAGATCAGGGCCGTGCGCAGGTTGCCCAGATGCAGAGGACCTGAGGGAGTCGGAGCAAAACGGCCGCGATAACCCAGGAGACGCTGTTGACGCCCCTGCTCAAAAACGACCCGGAGACAATCAGGAAGGTCCACACAAGAAAGGGTGGCCCCAGAGGACCACCCCGATCAAGCGTTCTGGCAGTCAATCAGCCCTGAACACGATCCTTGAACATCTTGCCTGCGGTGAAAGCGGGCACGCGCTTGGCGGGAATCTTGATCTTTTCGCCGGTCTTGGGATTCAGACCCTGACGGGCAGAGCGCTCGCGAGGCTCAAAGGAACCGAACCCGAGAATGGAGACCTTTTTGCCCTCCACAACGGAATCGATGATGGTTTCAATGGCGGCATCCACCACCAGAGACACATCGGTCTTGGTGAGCTCGGTGCGGGCGGCAACCAGGTTGACGAGATCGGCTTTGTTCATTGGGTGGGGGAAAGTGGCAGAAGCGGTTGGATCGACGATGCGGAGGTCGACATCCGCACGGCTTCACTTGGCGCGCTAATCGTATGGAGACAATCGCTGTGCGGCAACCGAAAAACACCGTGCCGCAATGCTTTCACCGAATCTTATGCGAATCAGACCGTGTCAAATGCTTCTTTGGCCTGCTGATTCCAGCTGTTGAAGGGAGCCAGATGGCCACCACGCAGAGCACCTAACCCAGCCCCAGAAGCCAGTGCTGGAGGTGCTTCTGCAGGAATCCACCGACATAATTGACGCAGACTGCGCTGCTGCCGAGGCCAGTGAAAGGTGCGCCGGTGCTGCAACGGTGCCAATTGATCCTTGGCCACTGGCACAAGCAAACGTCCGCAGAACAGCACATTCACAGGCAGCGGCGCATGCACAACGGCATGACCAGGAGTAGGGCCTGGCGTCCAGAGCAGTCGCAGGCCTGAACGCGTGACGGTCTCCTCGGAAAACGTTTCGAGCTGCTCAACACCCGGCAACAGATAAGCCTCCTGTTCCTGGACAAGCACGGGCCATTGCATGCGCTGCTGCAGACCCCGCAAGCGTCCATGCCCCTCTCGACTGGTGAGAAGAATGCGGGCGCATCGGCCTTGCGCCAGTTCCCGCAGAGCCTCCAAGCTGGCTTCGGTGAGCGGCGGACAGTCGATCAGGACGGGCTCAGGATCTACGTCGAGCCACCAGGACGAGCCGCCGCGACAGTCGCGGTTAGGCGGAAACAGCCAGAGATCAGGCCGGATTTGCATAGGCGGACGGCCTGGCTCCAGCGAGGAGGTCATCACAGACACGATGAATCACCGGAGCTATCACTACTTTGAAGGCTTCACCTGCCTCCCGGGAGTGGATCTTTGAGCACGATCCGGCGAGGCAAACCTTGGCCCCTTGGCAGCAGCATCACCGCCGATGGCGTGAATTTCTCGGTGGCAGCGCCAGCTGCCAACCGGGTTGAACTGCTGATTTTCCCCACGGCTGAAGCCAGCAGCCCGGAGCAACTGATCGATCTCAACGCCAGCAACCACCGCTCCGGCGATTACTGGCATGTGGAGGTGGAGGGGCTGACGGAAGGTTGCTGCTACGGCTACCGAGTGTTCGGGCCGCTCGCACCGGGAGGCCATGGCTTCCGGCCCGCCAAAGTTCTGTTGGATCCGTGCGCACGCGCCATCACAGGCTGGTCGACTTATCAACGCGAAGCCGCCACCGAGGCTTCACCGAACACCCATTGCTGCCTGAAAGGACTGGTCTGCGAGCGGGACCGCTTCGATTTCGACGCGCATCCCAGGCCTCGACACAGTTGGCAGCAAACGGTGATCTACGAACTGCATGTTGGAGGCTTCACCCAACGCAGCGACAGCGACGTGGCCCCTGATCGACAGGGCAGCCTGCTGGGAGTCATCGACAAGATCCCGTATCTCAAGCAGTTGGGCGTCACCACGATCGAACTGCTGCCCGTGCAGGCCTTCGATCCCCAGGATGCACCCCCTGGGCGAGACAATGTCTGGGGTTACAGCCCACTGAGTTGGTTCGCACCTCATCAGGGCTATGTGGGTGGCGGAGACCCCATGAAGGCCAGAGATCAGATGCGCGATCTGGTGGCGGCCTGTCACGACGCTGGCCTGGAGGTGCTGCTCGATGTTGTCTACAACCACACAACCGAAGGCAACGCTGATGGCCCCACCCTGAGCTGGCGTGGCTTCGCCGATCGCACTTACTACCACCAGACCGATAAGGGTGACTACCAAGACGTGAGTGGCTGTGGCAACACCATTGCCGCCCACCAGCCGCTCAGCCGTGAACTGATTCTGGAGTCGCTGCGCTGCTGGGCATTGGAACTAGGAGTGGATGGCTTTCGCTTCGATCTCGGCATTGCCCTGAGTCGCGGCGAAGGTCTGAAGCCATTGGACAAACCCGCACTGTTCGAAGCGATGGAGGCCGACCCCCTACTCAGTGAGCTCAAACTCGTGAGCGAACCCTGGGACTGCGGTGGTCTCTACCGACTGAATGACTTCCCGGCTCGGCGCATCGGGACCTGGAACGGCCGGTTTCGTGATGCCTTACGCAGCTTTTGGAAAGGCGACGATGACAGCACTTGGGCCATGGCACAGCGCCTGCGCAGCAGCCCTGATCTCTATGACGGCAAACCGGCAGCTTTAGGCCGCTCCGTGAATCTGCTCACGGCCCACGACGGTTTCACACTGATGGATCTGGTGAGCTTCAACAGCAAGCACAACCTCGCTAACGGTGAAGACAACCGCGACGGTGACAATCACAACAACAGCTGGAATCACGGGGTTGAAGGTCCAAGCAGTGACCCTGCCATCACTGCTTTGCGCAAGCGGCAGCAACGCAACATGCTGAGCACCCTGCTGCTGGCGCGCGGCGTACCGATGCTGTTGATGGGCGACGAGGTTGGCCGCAGCCAGGGAGGCAACAACAACACCTGGTGCCAGGACACACCACTCAGCTGGATGATCTGGTCCGAGGAGCACTGCGACACAGAACTGCTCACCTTCGTGCAGCGACTGCTGCGACTGCGCTCAGAGCTCGCCGAGCTTTTGAACCCAGTGGTGAGTCACTGCGAACAGCAACAGCAGCGCCGCAACAACGATCCCGATGGCTTATGGCGCCAGTGGCACGGGGTGGAACTCGGCAAACCCGACTGGGCCAGCTGGTCCCATTGCCTGGCGATGAGCCTGCATCGCGGCAAACGGGGAGCCGTGCTCTGGGCCGGCTTCAACGCTTACTTCAAGGCCATGCACTTTGATCTGCCCCAGCCGGCATCTCCCTGGCACCGCCTGATCGATACGGCCCTTCCTGCAGGTGAAGACCTTCCCCAGACCCTGGAACCGTGGAGTCCGGACGGCGTCCCCCTCGAAGCCAGAAGCTTGGTGGTGATGGTGGCTCGCGAGTACGCCAACAGCATCAAGCTCTAAGCAGCAAACCCTCGGAGAGCCTGGGGGCTGAAAGCGAAGCGGGCGGCGGGAATCGAACCCGCATCATCAGCTTGGAAGGCTGAGGTTTTACCACTAAACTACGCCCGCATTGATACAAACGAACCAGCTTCCACGGGGCGGAACTGGTGCGGTCATATCCCAAAGCATTATGACGGTCAGCGAGCCCCATCATTCGGATTGACCACTTCTGCTGCTCGCCCTGAGGGCTCCCGCCGCCGCCTGATGTTTGCGTATGGACTCGGAGACGCAGGTACCGGACTTGCCGCGACCACACTCGGTTTTTACCTGTTTCCCTTTTTCACTTGTGCAGCAGGCCTTCCGGCGTTCATTGCTGGCTCACTGCTCACGGTGATCAAAATCTGGGATGGCGTGAATGATCCGCTGATCGGCTGGATGAGCGATCACACCAAAAGTCGATGGGGGCCAAGACTTCCCTGGATGTTTGGGGCAGCCCTGCCGTTAGGCATCAGCTTGGCCGCCATGTGGTGGGTTCCGGAGGGAGACATCAGCCAGCGCACGCTGTACTACGTGCTGATGGCCATCCTGCTGATGACCGCGTACACGAGCGTGAATCTGCCCTTTGCCGCGCTCTCTACGGAACTCAGCTCAGACACTGCAATCCGAACCCGTCTCAACGCAGCTCGCTTCACCGGTTCCATCATCTCAGGAACGATGGGGTTGCTCGTTGCCTTTCTCGTGTTGCGCGAAGGCGGAGGTGGGTATGTCTTGATGGGACGCATCACCGGCACGATCGCAGCTCTAGCAACCCTTCTCTGCTGCTGGGGCTTGGCCCCCTATGCCAAAAAAGCTCAACGTCCAAGTGGCAATGAGGAGCCCCTACGCAAACAGCTGCATCGCGTCCGCTCCAATTCCCGTTTTCTCATGGTGCTGGGGCTGTACCTGCTGCTTTGGTTTGGCCTCCAGCTCATGCAGGTTGTTGCACTGATCTGGCTTGTTCAGGTCATTCATGTTCCGGCAGGTATCGCCACCTTGCTCCTGCTCGCTTTCAACATTGCGGCCTTGATCGGGCTCCAACTTTGGAGCGTGCTGTCCAACCGCCATGGCCGCATCAAGGCTCTCGGCTGGGGGTCGAGCATCTGGATCACCGCTTGCCTGCTCTCGATGGCCCTATCTCCAATCGCTGAAAACAGTGACCGAAACGCTTTGGTTCCCGTTGTCGCACTGATCATGCTGGTTGGGCTGGGCGCCTCAACGGCCTACCTAATTCCTTGGTCCTTGCTTCCCGATGCGATCGATGCTGATCCCACACACCCAGCGGGTCTTTACACCGCATGGATGATTTTCGGTCAAAAACTGATCATTGGGCTGAGCATGAGCGTGTTCGGCACATTGCTCTCTCTAACTGGGTACATCTCGAGCGAGAGTTGCGATGGAGCCTTAAATTTTGTCGAACAGCCTCATTCAGCTCTGATTGCCATCCGCCTTTGCATGGGCCTCATTCCAGCAGTGTTAGTCGTTCTGGGACTGGTGGTGATGCGACGCTGGCCTGACCGCGGCGCCCATCTGCAACGCGCATGACCTCCTTCCGATTCCGAACCCAGTTGAAATCGCCCCGCTGGCTGAACAGGCTGGGCAGCAGTTTGATCATCGGCGGACAGGCAGTAACCGCCACTGTTAAGGGGAGGATCAATACCGTTGATCTTCTGGATCAACTCCAGGAAGCCGGACCTGGAAGTTTCCTGATCGTGATCATTACGGCACTGGCTGCGGGGACGGTGTTCAACATCCAAGTCGCCAAGGAACTGAGCAACATGGGCGCCAACGCCACGGTTGGCGGCGTGCTTGCGATTGGGCTGTCTCGTGAGATCGCTCCGCTGCTGACCGCCACCCTGCTCACAGGCAAGGTGGCCACCGCCTACGCAGCACAGCTCGGCACCATGAAAGTGACCGAGCAGGTGGATGCCATCACGATGTTGCGCACCGACCCGGTGGAGTATCTGGTCGTTCCCCGCCTGATCGCCATGGTGGTGATGGCTCCGGTGCAGTGCCTGTTGTTCTTTGCCGTGGCACTTCTAGGAGGCCAGATCAGCAGCACGGAGATTTACCAAATCCCGCCCGCGGTGTTCTGGACCTCGGTGCGCACCTGGCTCGTACCCGATGACCTTCCTTTCATGCTGGTGAAAGCTCTGGTCTTCGGAGTGCAGATCGCAGTGCTGGCCTGTGGCTGGGGCATGACAACCCAGGGAGGACCTAAGGAAGTTGGCACCAGTACAACCGGTGCAGTGGTGATGATCCTGGTGACCGTTGCCCTCATGGACGTCCTCCTGACTCAGATCCTCTTCGGAGGTTGAAGCAATCTCTTAACCCCATGACCACAACACCCTCTGAGCCTGACCAAGACAGCGTGAGCATCAGCTCTAGCCCCCGTCTGGCGCTGCTGATCATTGTCTTCAGCCTCTGCCTACTGCCACTGCCGTTCAACCCATGGCCGACCTTCGTGGTGGGGCTTTTTGGTGTTTTCCTGTTGGTGCAGACCTACAGCCTGCGGCTGGAATTCACTGGCGACATGCTGGTGGTGTGGAGAGGTCAGCAGGAGCTGCGCAGATTCCCATACGCCGAATGGCAGAGCTGGCGACTGTTTGCCCCCTGGCTGCCAGGCCTGTTTTATTTCCGCGAAATCAAGAGCATCCACTTCCTGCCGATCCTCTTCAACCCCGCTGAGTTGCGTCAGCAGTTGGAACTACGGGTGGGTTCCCTGGAAACCCCGAAGCCCTGAGCGAAACCAACACTTGAACGCAACGAGAACGTTGTGTTTGGGCCATGAGCCCCGCAATCCGCTGAAATGAGTTGAGGAGAAGCCGACCATGCCTGACGACAACGATCTGCCACTCCAGGCCACGCCGCAAGCCACAGAGGCGGCCAACGATGCATCCAGCGAGGCATCCAACCCAGCAAGCGGTGACCTGGATCCTGGGTCTGAAACGCTGATCCAGCTGGCCCTGAGAGATCTGCAGTCGCGGCGCGACGGGCTGCAACAGGAGATTGACACTCTCCAACAGCGCAAGCAGCAACTGGAGAAGGACATGGCCGCCAGTTTTGCTGGCCAATCCGATGCGATCGCCAGACGTGTGAAGGGGTTTCAGGAGTATCTGGGTGGAGCCCTGCAGGGACTGGCCCAGTCGGTGGAGACCCTGGAGCTGGTAGCGCAGCCTGTGGTGGTGAAGCCTTCACCACTGGATGCCCAGGCAGCTGAGGCCGCCGCCGAACAGGCCATGGCGAACAGCGTCGGTGCTCCGGCTCTGGCCGACACCTTCCGCCCTGACGAAGAGCTGATCCGAACCAACCTCAGGCGTTTTCTGGAGCAGCCCGACTTCTATGCCGAACCCTGGAAACTGCGGCGCAGCCTCGACGACAGCGACATCGCTGTGCTCGAAGACTGGTTTTTCAATCAGGGCGGCCGGGGAGCTCAGGCCAGCCGCGGCAGTCGACCTCGCAACGTTCTGCTGGGCGCTGCCCTGATCGCCGTCATCGGCGAGCTTTATGGCGATCAGTTCCAGACGCTAGTTCTGGCCGGACAACCCGAACGGCTCGGTGACTGGCGACGAGGCCTGCAGGATGCGCTCGGCCTGGGACGGGAAGATTTCGGCCCCAGCAGCGGGATCGTGCTGTTTGAACGTGGCGATGCCCTCGTGGAGCGCGCCGACCGGCTCGAGGAACGCGGTGAAGTGCCCCTGATCCTGATCGATGCAGCGCAACGGGTGGTGGACATTCCCGTGCTTCAGTTCCCGCTCTGGCTGGCGTTTGCAGCCGGTCCTGGCGAAACCTACGACTACGACGAAGACCTGCTCTGATGCCCCTGTTCACGCTGCTGCTGGGTTACCTGCTCGGCTCCATCCCAAGCGGCTTCCTGGCTGGCAAATGGTGCAAGGGCATCGACCTGCGCAGCATCGGCTCCCGCTCCACCGGCGCCACCAATGTGCTGCGCAACGTGGGCAAAGGCCCTGCTCTGGTGGTGTTCCTGGTGGATGTGGCCAAGGGCGCGGCTGCCGTGTTGCTGGCCAGTGCCCTCACCCAGAACAATCCACTCAATGACTGGATCCAGGTGCTGGCAGGTCTTGCGGCCCTGGCCGGTCATATCTGGCCGATATGGCTGGGATTCAAGGGCGGCAAGGCCGTGGCCACCGGGCTTGGTTTGTTCCTTGGCCTGGCCTGGCCCGTGGGTCTGGCCTGCTTCGGGATGTTTATGGCTGTGTTCAGTCTCAGCCGGATCGTGTCACTCGCCAGCGTTGTGGCAGCGCTCAGCCTGCCGCTGCTGATGGCCGCTGGCTCCGGCAGCAATGCCGATCTGGTGGTGGCCCTGGTGGCGATGGCGCTGGTGCTCTGGCGCCACCGCAGCAACATCCAGCGGCTGATCAACGGCACCGAACCCAAGGTGGGTCAGAAAGACTGAAAATCCAAACCCTGGTTGCGACAGAGGGAGCTGCTGAGGTGCCTATTCCCTCCCTCCGTTGAGGGAGAGGGCTAGCTCTTGCTGGTCAGCGATCAGCCCACGAGCTCAGCGCAACAGGCGGCAAACGCCGCACTGGGATCTTCGGCCTTTGTGATCGGGCGACCGATCACCAGCTGACTTGCTCCTGCTGCGATCGCCTCAGCCGGTCCCATCACCCGGGCCTGATCACCCACCGCAGCGCCTTTGGGGCGAATCCCCGGTGTCACCAATGCAAACGGCTCATGATGTTGTGCCCGTAAGGCCGCTGCTTCCAGGGGTGAACACACACAGCCGCCGATGCCGGCTCTCGCCGACAGCTCAGCCAACGCCGGCACACGCTCGGCGATGCCTTGGGTAATGGCGAGTTCCCGTTGCAGTCGCTGCTCTTCCCAGCTGGTGAGCACCGTCACCGCCAACAGGGTGGGCAGCGGCATTCCAGCGGTTTGCGCTCCCTCCACCGCCGCGGCCTGGGCGGCCTGCAACGCTTCGCTGCCGGCGCAGGCATGCACCGTGATCAGCTCCGCCCCCAGCGCCGCCGCACGACGGCAAGACCCGGCCATGGTGGCAGGGATGTCATGGAATTTGAGATCGAGAAACACCCGTAGCCCCTGATCGCGCAGCTGCGCCACAACCTCAGGCCCCCCCTGGACGAACAGCTCCAGACCCACCTTCACCCAGCACAATCCCTTCACCTGAGCGGCAAAGACCAGGGCCTGATCTGGAGCCATGCCATCCAGGGCCACGATGATCCGATCGGCGGGATGAATGGCCATCAGCCCACCAGCCGTCGAAAGGTTTTCTTGCCGAGCTGCAGCACCTTGCCCTGAAGTTCCGCCGCCGAGGCGAACTCCTGATTCGGATCAGTGATCTTCTCGCCTTCCAGCCGTGCAGCGCCGCCTTTGATCTGACGACGGGCCTCGCTGCTGCTGGCGCAGATGCCCACAGCACTGAGCAGATAGAACGCCTTGGCCGGAAAATTCACTGCGGAAAGAGAGGCTTCGGGCACATCCGCTCCGGCATCACCGCCACTGCTCACCAGGGTGGCCGCATCGCTCTGGGCTTTTTGGGCTGCCTCCATGCCATGGCGGCTGGCGGTCACCGCCAGAGCCATCGCCTTCTGCTTCTCGCGTGCGTTGTCCGGCAAATCCTGCGCACTCAGATCGGTCAGCAAGGTCACGAAGTCGTCAATGGCAGCATCGCCGACCTTCTCAAGTTTGGAATACATCGAGAGTGCATCTTCCTCCAGACCCACGGTGTTACCAAGGCTTTTGCTCATCTTCTGCAGCCCATCTAGGCCCACCAGAATCGGCAGCAGCAGACCGAACTGGGTGCTCTTGTTGAAATGGCGCTGCAGGTCGCGGCCCATGGCCACGTTGAACTTCTGATCGGTGCCACCCAGCTCCACATCGGCATTCACCGCGACGGAGTCATAACCCTGCAAAAGCGGATAAAGGAATTCATGCAGGGCGATCGGTGCGCCGCTGCCGTAGCGCTTGGAGAAATCATCCTTGGCCAGCATCTGACCCACGGTGGCCGTCCCCAGCAGGCCAATGACCTGAGGCAGATCCAAACCTTCCAGCCACTCACTATTACGGCGCACCTCCAGGCGGCCAGGGGTCTCGAAATCAAGCAGTGCCGTCTGCTTCGGCTGGCCCTGACCCAGCTGCGCCAGGTAGGTGGCGGCATTGGCCTCAACCTCATTAGCGGTGAGCTGCACCCGTGTGGCGCTCTTTCCGGTGGGGTCGCCGATGCGGGCGGTGAAGTCGCCGATGATCAACACCGCCGTGTGTCCCGCATCCTGGAAGGCCCGCAACTTGCGGAACAGGATGCTATGGCCCAGATGAATGTTGCTGCCGGTGGGGTCGATTCCCAGCTTGATGCGCAAGGGCCGACCCTCTTGTTCTGCCTGCCTCAGCCGCGCCGCCAGCGATTGATCGGCGTCATCACCATCGCCAGCTGGAAACAGATCGGCCATGCCACGCGACAGCCATGCCGGCAGAGACTGTGTCGTGGCCATGGGCGAGTGGAGCGAATGCGGGCTGAATCGTACGGGCCGCTTCAGCTGGGTGGCTGTTCCAGCTGACTTTTCATCCGCTCCAGGGTGCCTTGCATCTGCTCAAACATCTGCTCCGGGGTGATCCCGAACTGGCCCAACTGGCTGCGCAGCTGCTCCACCGTGAGCTTGGCCTGGAAGTCTTCCGACAGTTCAAAGCGTTTCATGAACACGCGGTAGCGCTCCATGAGCTCCTCCATCGTGTCGATGAACTTCTTTTTGCCCTCGCGGTCAAACTTGCCGTAATCGGAACCCAGCTGCATCAACTGCTGGTAGTCCCCGAACAGACGCTTGGCCTCCTCCTGCACGATGTCTGAGTCGAAGAACGCCATGGCCCACCGATCAACTGGCGTGATTCTGGACAATTTGAGCTCCCCGTAACAGTGCGGATCCACACCCCCTGATTCGGGTCAACATGAATTGGTCAGCGGCAACGGCCTCGAGCCTCTCCCTTCCTTGGATCTCAGCGAACGGATCCCGTCTCTGCAGCAACGGTCACGCCAGGGCCACAGCCTGCTCAAACGCAGTCGCACCGCCATCGCGTCCGCCGACCTTGTGCTGCTCAGCAGCTGGACGGCCTGGTTCGAAGGCCAGGGGCCTCTGGTGGCGGCCTGCACCAGCGAGGACGACTGCCTGCTGAGGCTTCAAAGCAGTGCGGCCACCCTGTTGCTGTGCACAGACACCCTCGAGAGCGGCAGTGGCACCAGCCTCGTACGTCGAGCAAGGGACCACAACCCCGATATCAAGGTGTTGATGCTGCTTCAGCGCCCCATCCCGCGCACGATCCTGGATGCCATCGATGCCCGCTGCCATGGGATCTGCTCGGCTCATGCCACCGGAACGGGCACGGTGGCGGCAGCGCTCACGGCCATCGACACCGACGGGCAGTACCTCGATCCACTGATCAGTGGCGTGTTGCACCACAGCAGGCTGCGCTGCAGCGGCGATCAAGTGCCACTGCAGGAACTCACCATGCGGGAAGAGGACGTGCTGCGCGGCCTCTGCCGAGGCATGACCAATCAGGAGATCGCCGACGCTTTAGTGGTGTCGATTGACACCGTGAAAACGCATGTCGGTAGCCTGCTGCGCAAGTTGCCGGCCAGGGACCGGACGATGGCTGTTGTCACAGCATTTCGTGAGGGGCTGGTGCAGGTTCCCACCAGGCCGCCGCGCTGGACCTAGGGTCCTGGCCAGGCTGCAAGGGAGAAACGCGGCGATGGCTCGCCGGCATTGGCTCGATCCACTGGCCCGCAAGGTGCTCCAGGCCATGGGTGACCTACCCAAGGATCCAGTGCGCGTGGATAGCAGCCCCTGGCCTGCAGAAGAAACAACGGTCGCTCCGAGTTGGTGCATCGACGTGAACAGAGCCACGGCGGAAGAGTGGCGCCAGTTACCAGGTTGCAGCGAAGTGATGGTGGATCAGCTACTGCGTCTGCAGCAGGGCGGGGTGCAATTCAGCCAGATCGAGGATCTGGCTCAGCTGCTCGACATCTCGGAGAGTCTCTGCGAGCAGTGGAGACCCCATCTGATTTTTCGCTGGCACGGCGATGCCCCGCAGTTACCCGAGCAGTCATCTCTGGATCTGAATGCCGCCAGTCCCACCCTGTTGGCCAAAACCCTCCCGTGGCCCGATGAGAGGCTGGAACGCCTGATCGCCGAACGACGGCGCGAACCGTTTCAGAACCTCGCGGATCTACAGGAGCGACTCTGCCTACCGCCGGCAACGGTGGAGGCTTTGATCGGGCGTGTCCGCTTCGGGGCCAGACCCGCCGGCCCGAGCCTGCCGCCGCGAGGTTGACGGCAATGCCTTCCCCTCCTCGCCAGGGCAATCTTTTCGAGCAGCCCGCCCCTGACTCGCATGAGAACGAACCTGCTGAATGGGCACTGAATGGGCAGCAGCTTGAAAGCTGGCAGGAGCGCATCCACAGCTTTCAGAGCCCTCTCTTTGAATCCGAAAGCCCCAGTCAGGAGCAAGGCAGCTTGTTCGGCAGTGAGCAGGCTGCAGCGGCCGGGGTTCAGCCTTTATCGCTCAAACCGCTGCCGCTGAGTTTCTGGCGCTGGCCGCAGAGCCCCCATCAGGGGGCGGCGCTGTACTGGGTCATGGATCGACCCGCCGGCCTGAAACACCCGATCCTGCTTTACATCGGAGAAACCATGGCGGCCGATCGGCGTTGGAAGGGGGAGCACGATTGCAAGGCTTACCTCGCTGCTTATCAGGAAGCCTGCGTGGACTGCGGTCTGAGCTGCAGAACCAGCATCCGTTTCTGGGGCGATGTGCCCAGAACCACCAAGGCGCGACGGCAGTTGGAACAGACCCTGATCCGTCGCTGGCAGCCGCCGTTCAACAAGGAAACGCGCGATCGCTGGGCCACGCCATTTCAAGCCGACTGAGCTCAGCTCCTAGCATCGGTTCAGGCAACGGCTCAGGCATCAGCTCTCCATGAAAATTTCCCTCTCTCCGGCCACCCCTGAGGCCTGGAGTGGTTCCGTTCTGGCGCTTGGCATTCCCCAGGACGACCCTCAGGGCCTGGTAGAGGCGATGGAACAGCGCTTCAGCATTCAGTTGTCGCAATGGCTGAAGCAGAAGCCTTTCACAGGCAAGAGCGGTGATCTGGCCAGCCTTCAACTGCTACGCGGCGACTGCACCACCCTGGTGCTGCTTGGAATGGGAGAGGCCGGGTCCATCGAACGCGACAGCCTGCGCATGGCCGCCGCCGCCGCCGCCCGTGCCGCACAGGGTCAGGGCGGTTCCCTCGGCCTGCTGCTGCCATGGGGATCCGAGGACCCCATCGCTGATGCCACTGCCGCTGCTGAAGCTGTACGCCTGGCTCTCTACAGCGACCTGCGCTTTCGCAGCAAGCCCGAACCCAGCCCACGGCCTGAGCAGGTGGAGCTGCTGGGTCAATGGCCAGCGGGCCTGAACCAGACGCTTGAAACAGTTCATCCAATCTGCGCTGGCGTTGAGCTGGCCAGGGAACTGGTGGCGGCACCACCCAACAGCGTCACCCCGGAGGAACTGGCCCGGACCGCGGCAGCTCTCGCCCATGAGCACGGTCTTGAGCTCACCGTGCTCGAACGCTCCGACTGCGAGGAGCGAGGCATGGGCTCCTATCTCTCGGTCTGCCAGGGCTCGGACATGGATCCAAAATTCATCCACCTCACCTATCGGCCTAGCGGAGTCCCCAAAAAACGTCTGGTTCTGGTGGGCAAAGGACTCACCTTTGATTCCGGCGGATACAACCTCAAGGTCGGTGGGGCGCAGATCGACATGATGAAGTTCGACATGGGCGGAAGCGCGTCGGTGTTCGGAGCGATGCGCAGCATTGCTGAGCTGCGCCCTGCAGGAGTGGAGGTGCACATGGTGGTGGCCGCCTGCGAAAACATGATCAACGGCTCCGCGGTTCACCCCGGCGACATCGTCACGGCATCCAACGGCACCACAATCGAGATCAACAACACCGATGCGGAGGGACGCCTCACCCTCGCCGATGCCCTGGTGTATGCCTCCAAGCTCAAGCCCGACGCCATCGTTGATCTGGCAACGCTCACCGGTGCTTGCGTGGTCGCCCTCGGTGATGAGATCGCAGGACTCTGGACCCCGGATGATGCGCTCTCGAGTGATCTGGAATCCGCTGCAAGCGATGCCGGAGAAGGACTCTGGCGGATGCCGATGCACAGCTCCTATCGCAAGGGCCTCAAATCGCTGCTGGCGGACATGAAGAACACCGGACCTCGCCCCGGTGGATCGATCACCGCCGCCCTGTTCCTCAAAGAGTTCGTGGATGCCGGCATTCCCTGGGCCCACATCGACATTGCCGGAACGGTCTGGAGTGACAAAGGCCGCGGAATGAATCCCTCCGGCGCCACTGGCTACGGCGTGCGCACGCTGGTGAACTGGGTGATCAAACAGGCCTCAACCGCCGAGGCCTAAATTCAGCTTTAACGGATCAAGCTGCATGTCCTCCAGCCCTCTTCGCTGGTATGTACGCGCCCAGCTGGGTGTTCTGCTGTTGCCGGCAGGTCTCTGCCTGTTCGGGGAGGCCGTCAGCCGCAGAACGCTCCAACTGGCGGGAAGCGACGGTGGTCCCTGGTGGTGGTACGGCACGCTCAGCCTGATCGCCATTAACGCGGGCATTGGACTGATGATCGAATCCGGACTTCTGCGTGGTTATCCCGGGCGCCAAAAAACAAGGCCAGAAAAGCAGGCTTGAGAAGCCGAATGATCTGAGTCTTTAAAGCCTGATCTCTCTCAGGACGCTGCAACCATCGTCAGCGAGCGGGGATTTTCGAGCGCATGAATCTGCCAGCGTGCCCTCTCCGAACAACTGGCCATGACGCGCTCTAAATCGTCGGAAGCCTGTTTCGGGGATGGATACGGACCAACATGACGCGTCACGAGACCGTCTTTGATGGTCAGCAGATACATACAGACCTTTCACAATTCACCGCACAATGGTACGCAGTCCAATCTGTATCGTCGATGGCGTAAAACCCACACCTTCACTGAGAAGTAACCGAATCAGAGCGCAACGATCGCTACAGAATTTCCTCAGATTCCCGCAATCAAACCATCAGTAGTTGATGTGCCCCGCTCTCGAGGAGTATCACTTCGTCCAGGAATCCCCGCTGCGAGCTAGGTCACCCCAGACCTCATCGAGGCGTTTATCTCGTCCGCAAGCCCAGCGGTAGTACTTGTACTTCACTGAATTCAATTCGGCAAAATTCTGGTGGTAATCCTCAGCAGGCCAGAACTTTTCAAGAGGTTTGATCTCCACCTTGAGAGCGGATTCAGACACACCGAGCTCACTGGCAGCTGCTGACTGACTGGCAAGAGCCTCGCTGTTCTGCTGATCACCACTGGTGAAGATCACCGGTCGGTAGGAGTCACCGCGATCGCAGAACTGACCTGCACCGTCGAGGGGATCCACATTGCGCCAATACGACTGGAGAAGCTTCGGATAAGTGATCTTTGCTGAGTCAAACAGCACTTCCACCACCTCCTGATGCCCGGTGGTTTCAGCACTCACCTGGTTGTAAGTCGGCTCAGAAACACTGCCGCCGCTGTAACCGCTTTCCACGGAGATCACTCCAGGGAGTTTTTCCAGATCACTCTCCATGCACCAGAAACAGCCCCCGGCCAGCACGGCGCTCTGCTCTTCTGCAAGCACTGCAGCAGGTGAGACCAGGAGCAGAGCGCCCAAAACCATCGACAACAGGATCTGCATCACAGGCGAACTCAAGTAGACAGCTGATCGAGAATGGCGGCGGCGGCGCGATCGGTCACTCCCGGCTCCCCCAGCGTTTGACGAAGTCGTTCATAGCCACTCAGCATCGCTTGGCGTGCTTCAGGGTTCTCCAACAGCGGGATGGCTTCGGCAAGCAACTGGTCGGCAGCAAAGTCTTCTTGCACAAATTCGGGAACCAGACGCTCATTGAGCAGCAGATTCACAGGCGAAATGTGATCCACATGGAAGCCCAACAGATTGCGCGCCACCCAGGCAGTCATCCGACTCACCCGGTACCCCACCACCTGGGGTACCCCTTGTAGAGCCAGCTCGATATTCACTGTTCCCGACTTTCCAAGCGCGAGATCCGCCGCGCTGAACAGGGCCGGTTTCAGCGCATCCGCATCAGCGGCTGGAATGACCCGTCCACGCACACCGGCTGCTTCAAGCCCTTCCTGCAGGTCACGCTCGAACCGACTGAGGCCTGCAGGCACCATCACCATCAGCTTCGGATCACGTGCCTGCAAACGTGCAGCTACCTCAACAAGCGCGGGCATCAAATAGCGCAGCTCCTGCGGCCTGGATGCGGGCATCAGCAGCAGCAGCCGTCCCTTCGGATCAAGTCCGAGCTGTCGACAAGCCTCAGCACGATCAGGCTTGCCTGCAGCAAGATCAAGCAGAGGATGACCAACCCAGGTGACCTGCGCACCATGGGATGCATAGAAGGACGCTTCCTGGGGGAAAATCGCAAGGATGCGATCGGTGAAGGACAGAAGGCTGCTCGTGCCGTTGTCATTCATGCGCCACGCCCATTCCTGTGGGGCGATGTAGTAAGTGATCGGCACCTCAGGCAATTTGCGGCGCAGACGCTTGCCAAGACGCACATTGGCGCCCATGTAGTCAATCAGCACCACTGCATCGGGTGGCCGGGCACTGAGCTGCTTGTTGACACGCGACTGCAGCTTCAACGTCGGCACGACCTGAGGAAGATGCTCCAACAGACCAATCGAACCCAGTGGAGCCGTATCGGCAAGCAGTTCCGCACCAGCTGCATGCATCCGCGGTCCCCCCAGAGCCAGCACCTCGAGATCGAGGCTCCTCAGGCGAGCTTGCCGATGCAATGCCTGTACCAGAAGGCTTCCCTGAAGATCACCAGACACCTCACCGGTGCTGATCAGCACACGCACCATCAGCGGCCACCGACAGCAGGCATGGGGCCACGCCGTCCCTGACTGATCGATCCCTCGAGGAAGGAACAGAGATGATCGGCCAGAGGCATCAGGGACTGCTCACGGGCCAGCCGCAGACCTTCGGCAATGACGTGGTCTGAGCGATAGAGCAGCGCCCAAACATCCTGAAGCTGCTTGATTTCCTGACCCTGATCCTTGCGATCAAGTCCCCGCCTGCGCAGACCCACGCGGTTGAGGCCTCGCACCCTTCCAGGATGACCCTCAACAAGGCAATAGGGAGGCACATCCCTGTCCACCCTTGTCATGCCTCCAACCATGGCCATCCCGCCGATCTGCACGAACTGGTGGATTCCCAGGCATCCGCCGATCACAGCCTTGTCCTCGATCAGAACATGACCGGCAACTTGGATGCCGTTGGACATCACGATGCCATTGCCCAGAAGGCAGTTATGTCCGAGATGGCAATAGGCCATCAACAGGTTGTGGTCCCCGATGCGGGTCTGCTCACCCTCGTCAGTCGCCCGATTGATCGTGACGCATTCACGAATGGTGTTGTGATGTCCGATCACCACCTCTGTCGGAGCTCCCTTGTACTTGAGATCCTGAGGCTCAAGCCCGAGGCAGGCACCGGGAAAGATCTTGTTGTGGTCACCGATGATGAGTCGACCGTCAAGCACCGCGTGAGGCCCGACCCAGGTGTGAGACCCGATGCGGACATCAGGGCCCACAACGGCACCAGGACCGATCACAACACCAGCGGCGAGTTCAGCACGGGAATCGACCACCGCAAGCGGATGAATCTGGGGAGGACGGTCCTCAGCAGTCACGGCGGGGGATCGCTGTTCACTCATCATGGTCAGTCAACCAGCGAGAACATGAGCTCGCCTGAGCAGACCAGCTGACCATCCACCGTGGCCTCCGCTTTCACCTTGCCAAAACGCTTGCGTTTGAGGCTCAGCAGCTCACAGGTGATCAGCAACTGATCACCGGGAATCACCGGACGGCGGAAGCGAACACCATCGATACCAGCAAACACAAACAGACCTTTGGGCAGATCGGGCATCTGGGTGACGATCAGTCCACCCACCTGTGCCATGGCCTCAACGATCAACACCCCGGGCATTAACGGGCGCCCGGGGAAATGTCCCTGGAATTGAGGCTCATTGAGCGTGACGTTCTTAATAGCCACTGCTTTTTCGCCGGGCACATGCTCCAGAACCCGATCCACAAGCGCGAAGGGATAGCGGTGGGGGAGCAGTCCCATGATCTGTTCCGCGGTGAGCAGAGGCTGAACTGCGGCGGTAGCGGAGGAGGAAGTCAAATCGTTTCAGCGCTGAGCATCGGATCGATTGGCCAGGACCGCTGCCAGGTCGGTATGCAGACCATGGGAGCCGCGGTAGACGAGCACCTGCGCCCGCGGAAAGCCCACAAGCGCCAGATCACCGATCAGGTCCAGAAGCTTATGGCGCACCGGTTCATCGGGATAGCGCAGAGGTGGATTCAGCCATTGGTCGCCATCACAGACCAGGGCATTATCGAGGGCTCCACCTTGAATCAGCCCCGCTGCACGCAGCTGATCCACCTGCTCACGGAAGCCGAAGGTGCGAGCCGGAGCGATCTCTGCCACGAAGCTCTCTGGCGTCAGCACCAGGGCACATTGCTGACGACCGATGGCCGGCTGGGGAAAATCAATCACACCCACCAGCATGAACTGCTCAGCTGGGGTAGCGGTGATCACACTGCTACCTCGATGCAGAGCGATCGGTTGCTGCAGTTGCGGCCGAGCGGGAGCAGGCGTTGATGCCGGGGCAAGACCAGCCTCAGCGATGGCTTCCACCCATCCCTGAGAGGAGCCGTCCAAGAGGGGGATCTCGCTGCCTTCAACTTCGAGATGCACGTGCGTGAGACCACACCCGGCGATGGCTGCAAGCAGGTGTTCCACCGTGGCGAGCTTGCGGTCACCCAGCTCAAGGGTGGTGCAAAGCGGACTGTCTCGCACCTGCGAAGGCTTGAGCTTGAGCGGCTCACCGCCGTTGGCTGGCCAGCTCACCCAGACGCCCGGCTGAGACGAAGGCTGAAGAGTGACGGAGACCTGATCACCGCTATGCAGGCCGATACCGCTGCGGTGGGCTGGTCGATCCAGGGTCCAGGCTCCGTCGTAATCATGAGGCCAAAAGCCCATCAGAATTTCCAGCCGACGCCCAGATTGAAGCGGTACTCTCCAGTGAAGTTTTGACTGGCCACCTCCAGACGCAGAGGTCCAACGGGCGTGGTCACGATCACACCAACACCTGGAGAAACACCCGAACCGGGTTTATCAAGCAGCTCACCAGGTTTGCCGGGGACATTGGCTTGAGAGCCGAAATCGGTACCTGCATCAATAAACACTTCGCCGGCGAAGATGCTGAAGATGGGGAAGCGGTATTCGATGGTTGCCTCTGCGAAACTGCGACCGACAGCCAAATCACAATCGAACCAGCCGCGAACCGAGTTTGATCCACCCAAACAGAAGGCTTCATAGGGAGGCAAATCGCCAAGCACGGTGCCAGCCTTGATTTGGAAAGCCAGGGCCTGAGGGCAGTTTTCTGGTTCACCCTCCTTGGGACGACAGCCTTTGGCGAACTTCAGCCATTTCACAGGAATGAAATGGGTGTAGCTGGTGCGGATGCGATTAAAGGTTGGAGAGTTCTCACCAATCGAGAGATATTGCTCCGTACCAAAGCTGAAAAAGTTACCTGAGGTCGGATTGCGACCATCGTTCAACGTGCTGTAAGTGGTCGCAAACCGAATACTGGCAAGCGTGTTCTGGTCAGCGCAATTAAAGGCGGTACAAATGACCTCATCTTTTTCGACTCGATCTTTTTTGATCCTTCGGCTGGCAATGCCATAGGGCCTTGTATCACCCGCATAGTTAATCGGGCGAACAGCCTGAAGATTCAGTCCAGCAAGAACTTGCCATGGCACCTTTTTGAAAGGATCGCCACCGTTGAGTGGACGCGCAAAAATAACGTTGCCGCCAATGCGTTCTAGTGCGATCGAATCGCCTTCATAATCAAACCAGCTGGTATCAGAAAATGCATCATTAGCCTCATCCACATTATCAAACTTGCTATCACCAGGATTATTACTCGAGCTAATCGAGTACACATTTGAGGAATTGTTGTCCTGGTAATCATTCAGAGCAACGATGTCTCCATCGTTCTGACTTTGGAAGACTTGAGGAACTTCCCGACTCAAAAACAACGAGGTTCGGAAGGAGGTGCGATGGTGATCCCCTTTGATCCAGGGGTCGGAGAACGTGAGGTTCGCAAGACCGCCGAACTGGCCGTAGGTCAAGTTCAGTGCCAGGTCCCAAGCACGCCCGAACAGATTGCTGTCGGACAGCTGGAGCTGGCCAAAAACTCCTTGACTTTGGCTGTAGCCGAGACCGCCTGAGAGCGAGCCAGTGGACTGCTCGACGACACCAAGAACGATGGTGATGAAACCTGGCTCACCGGTCACCGGCCTCAAGGTCACCTTCACATCACTGAACAGCGAGGTGCCATACAAACGCCGGATGTCGCTCTCAAGCTGGGTGCGATTAAAGGGTTCGCCTTGTTTGATTGAGATCTCCCTGCTCACAACCCACGGCTTGGTCTTGCCCTTAATCGGCTCTCCTTTCTCGTTCGTGTCTTCACCCTCCTTATTGATGAATTTCACTTCGACACCGGCGACGGTGCCGATCAGCAACTTCAGCTGCACAACGCCATCAGGACTCACCCTGGTGGGGCCACTCACGCGGGCCAGTGAATAACCCTGGTCGGAATACCACTTCTGCAGCTCCTTAATACGCAGCTGCAACTCATTGAGGTTGAGCGTGCGGCCGTAATCGGAACTGAAGGTGTCCTCAATCACTTGAGGCTCGATCTTGTTGTCTTCAGGCTCGAGCACAACCTGAGTCATCACTGGGTTGGGCAGCACCTGAAC
Organism: Synechococcus sp. AG-673-A03; assembly: GCA_003211275.1. Classification (GTDB taxonomy): domain Bacteria; phylum Cyanobacteriota; class Cyanobacteriia; order PCC-6307; family Cyanobiaceae; genus Synechococcus_C. The sequence goes on from QCTE01000003.1 coordinate 55,616, forward strand.
AGCAAGCTGCACACCCAAGGGACCGTTAACCGGCTCAATGCGAACGTCTGAGAACCATCCGGTGGCATAGATGGCATCCAGATCAAGCTTCAGCTCTTCCCTCGTCGCCCGGCTGCCTGGGCGCACACGCATGGCGTCATAGGCAGCGAGCTCGAGACGTTCCTGCTCTGGATGTCCATCGATGCCCTCAATGATCACCTCGGTGATCAGCACCCTGGGCTGTTGCGGCCCTTCGTCAATCGGCTCGGCAACGGTAGTTGCCGCAGGGGCAGGGGTGACCTCAATCTGTTCGATCTCGATCTGCTCTTCGGTGATCTCCGCCTCAACAGCTTCTGTCTCAACAGCTTCTGCCTCAACACCCTCTGCAACTACCGCTTCCGCCTCGGCATCCACCTCAATGTCTTCAGCCTGCGCAGCTTCAAACTCCGTTGCTTCTGGCTCAGCCTGGGCTTGAACGGGCAGGCCGCTGATCAAGGGAAGAGCGAGGGCAAACCCCACTGCACCTCGCCGAACGGCGTTCTTGGTTCGGCTGGAGGAGAAAGCGACCATTGGGGAGACGGAAGTCGGCCGGGCCGGCCACAAACGTCGCTGAACTTAACTGCAGTTGCGGGGTGTCGGGCAGGCCCCTTGTACCCGTTTGCAGACCTCCCCGTAGGCCTCGATGACGCCGCCCAGATCCTTACGGAATCGATCCTTGTCAAGGATGCGTTCCTCCACATCCGTGCAGGACAGATCCCAGAGTCGACAGGTGTCAGGGCTGATCTCATCTGCCACAAGCAGCTCACCCGCAGCATTGAGTCCAAGCTCAAGCTTGAAATCCACCAGCTGCAGGTCAAGACTCCCGAAAAAAGGAAGCAGCACAGCATTCACATTTCTGGCCAAGAGCTCAATCCGCTCCCGCAGCTCGCTAGAGACCAGGCCCAGCAATGCCAGGCGAGCATCCGTCAGCAACGGATCACCGAGGCCATCGTCCTTGTAATACAGATCGAGCAAAGCCGGCTCAAGGACTGTGCCCTGGACAATCGGCGTCTCGCGACAAAGCGAGCCGGTGGCGATGTTGCGCAGCACCACCTCAACTGGAATCACCTCGACGCGCTGGACAACCATCCAGGTCTCCTCAGCGATTCCGCAGTAATGGGTGGGAATGCCCTCCCGCTCCAGCAATTCGAACAGGCAGGCTGAGATCCTGCAGTTGAGGCGCCCCTTGTCATCCAACTGAGCCTTTTTCTGAGCATTGAATGCCGTGGCATCGTTCTTGAACTCCACCAGAACTTGCTGGTCGCTTGAACCGGCATAGATGCGCTTGGCTTTGCCCTCGTAGAGAAGGTCGCCGTGAGAGATGGTCATGGCTGCTCGTTGACGCCGGTCGCGCCGGCTTCAGGTGATGGAGATTCTCCCAGCGCGGCGTGGCCACCCGGTGCCCGTGGAGAACGCAGTTCCTGCTGAAGCTGCTGGCGCCGCTCCAGAGACGCTCCTGGAACATCCTGAACGAGATCCAGCAGGGTGAAGCGATCATCCAGCCGAGTTGCCAAACGCCGCAAACGTTCCCGGGGACGCTCACCGCTGCCGCCCCTGGCAAGCTCCAGCCCCAGCTGCAGCCGCAGCAAGTCTTCCGCCTGGTTCCAGGCCTGCGCCGCCGCCGCCTGGTCGAGAGCCGCCTCGATCAACGATGCGCTGCGTTCGGACTCCATCACATCCAGCAGTTCAGCCGCAAGACCCAAACGACGTGCCGCAATCACCCCTGGCGTTCGCCCCGCAAGCAAGGTGATCACAGCCTGATCGGGCTGCCCGGAGGCAATCTGCGCTTCGGCCAGAAGATCAAGAGCAGATCGAGTTGTGGGCAGTCCTTGCCCATCCAGACCCACCACAAGCTGATCAGCATCGAGCCTGGTGAGATCTCCTTCCGCCAAACGCAACAGAGCCAGGACAGCGCGCTCTTGATCCAATGCCGCACTGGCGGCCTGCCAGGACAACAGCAACCATTCCCGGCGGCGAGGGCCTGGACCGGGGCCGTAGCGACTGAGGACCACCTGTGCGCTATCTGGCGCCTTGCAGGACATCAGAGCCCTGGCATTGGCCATCACCACATCAAATGTTTGCGGGGCTGGCGCAACCTGCATGAGTCGATCACGCAGCAGCTGGAGACGTTCATTGACTCCGAAGCTGGCCGACTCCTCGCAGGCCAGCTTCAGATCAGGAAGACCTCCTTCGATCAAAACAATTTCGAAGGCCTCCTGAGGCATTGGCGCTGCAGGTTGGAGCGACACAGGGGAGCCTGGGCCTGCGGAGCCTGGCACCGCCGCTAAGAGAAGTGAAAGAGGCAGGGGGAGCAAACCCATGGGCCGGAAGGCGTTCAACAAAGATGGAACGATTGCTCCGCCATCAACATCAGCGGAGCGACGTTCAAACCTAAGGGCCTCTGCCCGAAACGCTTGCCTCCATGGCCCATTCCAGCTCCCGTCCTCAGACCCTGCCTCCGCTCCGCCATCTGCTCGTGGTGGGTGGTGGTGGGCGTGAACAGGCTCTGGCCTGGGCCTTGCGCCGCTGCCCAGGAGTTGAAGCTGTGTGGGTGACTCCTGGAAACGGAGGAACCGAAAACCTCGACGACTGCAAAACGCTTGCGATTGGGGAACAAGATGCCGAAAAACTGATCAAAGCCTGCAGGGAGATGGCGATCGATCTGGTGGTGATCGGACCGGAAGCGCCCCTGGCCGCCGGGGTGGCCGATCGTTTAAGAGATGCAGGACTGGCGGTGTTTGGCCCCAGCGCCGATGGAGCCCAACTGGAAGCGAGCAAGGCCTGGGCCAAGGCTTTGATGCGCGAAGCCCAAATTCCCACCGCGGGGTACTGGACTGTCGCGAGCGCCAGTGAGGGGCTGGAGCTGCTGGAACAGTTGCAACGACCCCTGGTGGTGAAAGCCGATGGCTTGGCAGCCGGCAAGGGAGTGACTGTCGCCGAAACCCCCGAAGAAACTGCCGCAGCGATCCGTGAGGCCTTTGCTGGACGTTTCGGCTCCGCAGGCGAGCGGCTGGTCCTGGAAGAACGCCTTCAAGGTCCTGAGGTGTCCGTTTTCGCTTTATGCGATGGCGAGCGCATGGTGCTGTTACCGCCGGCTCAAGACCACAAGCGGCTGCTCGAGGGCGATCGGGGACCGAACACCGGAGGCATGGGCGCCTACGCACCCGCTCCATTGCTTGATCAGTCTGGGCTCGATCAGGTGCAGCAGCTTGTGCTCGAACCCACTCTGCAGGCCCTGAGAGAACGGGGAATCCAGTACAGGGGGGTGATCTATGCCGGCCTGATGCTGACCCAGCAGGGGCCCCAGGTGATCGAATTCAACTGTCGCTTCGGCGATCCTGAATGCCAGACCCTGATGCCCTTAATGGGTCCTGAACTCGCGAAGGTTCTGCAGGCCTGCGCCCACGGCTGTCTGGATCAAGCACCCGAACTCTCAGTTGCCAAAACATGCAGTGCTTGTGTTGTCGCCGCCGCTGAGGGCTATCCCGAGACTCCACGCAAGGGAGATGTCATTCAGTTGCAGCCTGATCCCGACCAACAGCGGCAACTGTTTCATGCCGGTACGCGTCGGCAGGACGATGGCCAGGTGGTGACTGCAGGAGGACGGGTCCTGACGCAGGTCGCACAGGCGGCGGACTTTGATCAAGCCTTTGCTAGCGCCTATGCAGGACTCGCATTGGTGCGGTTCAACGGGATGCAATTCCGTCGCGACATCGGTCATCAGGTGCGCCGGTCCTAGGCTGATTAGATGTGATTGGGCGGAATGGCCAGCGATCCAGCCACGGCTCAGAACGAGGCCCCTGCGGAATGGGCAAATCCAATCGCCGGAGCTGAGCAAACAACCAAACGGGGGTTCTGGCCGCAGGCTCGCTCCTGGTGGGCCGAATTCAGCCTTCAGACCAAACTGCTGGCTGTGGCCACCCTGGTGGTGAGCCTGATGATGACGGGCATCACCTTCTTCGCGCTGAATGGGATTCAGCGCGACACGGCGATGAACGACACCCGTTACGCGAGGGATCTGGGCCTGCTGCTGGCGGGCAATGTCAGCGAGCTGGTGGCTGAAGGTCGTGATCGCGAACTCGCCAATGTCACGGAAACCTTCTGGCGCTCGAGCAGAAGCCTCCGCTACATCTTTTTCGCCGACCCTGACGGCATTGTCTATCTGGGTATTCCCGTCAGCGGCAGTGATGATGCCAGTAATGCAGATCTGCGCCTGAGCCGGCGTCTGGAACTGCCTGATGAACTGCGCAACCGAACTCAGAATCCGCTGGTCCGCCAGCACATGACCCCCCAGGGGCAAGTCACAGATGTGTTCGTGCCGCTGGTGGAGAACAACAACTACCTAGGCGTGCTGGCTCTGGGCGTAAACCCCAACGAGACCGCTCTCGCCAGTGCCGCCCTCACCCGTGAGGTCACGGTGGCGGTGTTCATCTCAATCTGGGTTCTGGTGATTCTGGGCGCTGTTTTTAACGCACTAACTATCACGCGTCCGGTCAAGGAGCTATTGAGAGGCGTCCGATCCATTGGTGATGGTGACTTCCGCGCTCGCATCGGCCTGCCGATGGGTGGCGAATTGGGAGAACTGTTGGATGGCTTCAACGCCATGGCCTCACAGCTGCAGGACTATGACGCCGCAAACATCGAAGAACTCCAGGCCGCTCAGGTCAAGCAGGCTTCGCTGATCGCCACCATGGCCGACGGCGCGGTGTTGCTCGATGGTGATGGTCGAATCGTGCTCGTCAACCCGACGGCGCGACGCTTGTTCCGGTGGGAAGGTCGCAATCTCGAGGGCCAAGATTTTCTCAATGAGCTGCCGGAACTGCTGTCCGTTGAACTGCACGATCCGCTCGATGCTGTGTTCTCCAAGCAAACCGACACCAATGAACTGCGAAGCAGTGTTGGCGATCCACCGAGGACCCTGCGTTTCGTCATCCAGGCGGTTCGCGAGCCAAGCGGCGACACCCTCAAGGGTATCGCCGTCACCATCCAGGATCTGACGCGGGAAGTGGAGCTGAATGCCGCTCAGAGCCGTTTCATCAGCAACGTCTCCCACGAACTGCGCACACCGTTGTTCAACATCAAGAGTTACGTGGAGACTCTCCACGACATGGGAGACCAGCTCAGCGAAGAGGATCGAAAAGAATTTCTTGGAGTCGCCAATTCGGAGACAGATCGCCTCACCCGACTTGTGAACGACGTTCTCGATCTGTCCAGGCTGGAATCCAATCGCGTTGTGCAGTTTTCTCCAGTCGATCTCCGTCCTGGCCTGGAGCAGGCCCTGCGCAGCTATCAACTCAATGCGAGCGACAAGCAGGTTGAACTGAGCCTGGAAGCCGACCGCGACCTCCCCGATGTTCTGGGTAACTGGGACCTGATCCTGCAGGTGCTCGACAATCTGATCGGTAATGCTCTGAAGTTCAGTCGCAGCGGCGGGCGATTAACGGTCAGGGCTTACACCTGGCCAGACAGCTGTCAGATGACACCTTCGGAAACAGAAATCCACAGCAACGATGGGCCCACATGCATCCTGAGTTCGCCACTGCCGAAGATCCGGGTTGAGGTCTGTGACACCGGCTATGGCATCAGTGAAGAAAGCCAACAACGCATCTTTGAGCGCTTTTACCGGGTTGAGAATGCTGTTCACACCGAGGTCGGCACTGGCCTAGGACTGTCGATCGTTCGAGGCATCCTCGAAAAACACGGCAGCATGATCTCAATGGCCAGTGAGCCTGACGTTGGCACCACATTCTGGTTTGAGCTGCCGCTAGCTCAGGAAGATCCTGAGGAATTGAGGTGGAGAGCTGAACGCCAGAGTGACGAAGAACGCCTGGCTTTGACGACGAACACAGAAAGCTGATCAGGCGTCGGGAGCCACGCCGCGGGCGATGCGCGAGAGCTCACTGCGCTCATCACTGCTGACCCGATTCGGCACCCCAGAAATGATCCGTTCAAAGTTGGAGAAGGAATCCTTGATCTGCGGACCGTTGCCGGTGATCACGAACTCACGGATGCCTTTGTCATGCCAGGAACCGCGCATCTTGAACACGTTGACGGCACGGGCCATTTCTCCACGGATCTCCACGTACTGCAACAGCAAAATCGTGTCGGTGATGGTGGAGATGTGGGAGTCAGTGATCGAATGGCTGCCCATGAACTCCTCTGAGGTGTTCGTGAAGAAGCCAGCGATTTCTTCCTGTTTCGCGTATCCGGTCACACCGATGACGAATTGACGGAAGGCGTTGTGGCTGACGCCGCGGGCGAGGGCAGACAGGGAGTCGATCGCCATCCGTGAAGGCTTGAACTGACTGATCTCCGTCTTGATGATCTGCAGGTGATCCTCGAGGCCCGTCGATTCCGGATAAGCGCAGATGATCTTGAGCAGACCGTCCTGCTCCATCTGTTCGAAATCAATGCCCCAGCTGGTGCCGTTACGGAGCAGCTGGGCACGCGACTCCTCATAGGCGAACAGAATGGCGCGTTCTTTGTTCCGGCAAGCATCCTCGATGAAATTGGAGACCAGCAGGGTCTTGCCAGTACCTGTGGCTCCGGTGGCGAGAATGATCGAGTCTTTGAAGAACCCCCCGCCGCACATCTCATCGAGCCGGGGAACGCCCGAACTGATCCGCACGTTGGAGGAGCGCTGCGTGAGTTGCATGGCACCAAGCGGAAAGATGCTGATCCCATGCGCACCCATCGTGAATGGGAACTCTCCCTTCATGTGTGTGGTGCCGCGCAACTTGAGAATCTCCACGGTGCGCCGCCGGCGTTCTCCCTCGAGCACATTGCGCAGAATCACCACGTTGTCGGAGACGAACTCTTCAACCCCGTAGCGAGCAATCGGCCCATATTCGTCGATGCGCTCTGTGGTCATCACGGTGGTGACGCCGATTTCCTTGAGACGAGCAATCAGACGGAAGATCTCGCGCCGGACAACGAACACAGCGTCGTATTGCTGAAACACCGCAGTGATCGAATCGATCGCCACGCGTTTCGCCTTGTATTTGCGAATGGCGTAGTTGATCCGCTCGATCAGACCGGACAGGTCGAAACTTCCGGCCACATCCTGACCATCGGGATCGGGAGAAGCGTCAAGGATGAACAGCTTGTCCTGTTCAACCATCTCCTGAAGATTCCAACCAAAGCTGGCGGCATTGCGGAGGATGTCGAGCGGCGACTCTTCGAAGGTGACAAAGATCCCTGGTTCGTCGAAGTGGGCGACGCCGTTGTGCAGAAAATGCAGAGAGAACACCGTTTTGCCGGTACCGGAGGTGCCGCTGATCAGCGTGCTGCGACCGATAGGGAGGCCGCCATGGCACACATCATCAAAACCTTCGATCCCTGTCGGAAGCTTCTGAACCTGCATCTGTGGAGAACCACTGGAGCTGGAGATCTGCATAACGACGCTCTTATGGGTGCAAGGTAAGGAAAAAACGAGTCATCACCTGCGAGTGCACGGGCAGGCTTAAGAATCTGATCCGCCTGTCTCCGCCTCTTCCAACGCATCCATCAACGATGAGGTGAGGTTGTTATCGGTGAGTTCGTCGTAGAGAAGGTCCAAACCGATCAGCACCCGCTCGCGATCGGACAAATCGCCGATGATCCGACGCACCGGCGGCGGGAGGATCTTGGACAGAGTCGGTGTCGCGAGGATTTTGTCCTCCTCCGCCAGCTGCGGATTTTTGAGCACATCAATCACTTTCAGGGCATAGACGCCTTTGAACTCCGTCTCGAGGATGTTGCGCAGAGTCTTGAGCGCCCTCATGGAGTTCGGCGTGTTGCCGGCGACGTAGAGCTTGAGGATGTAAGTCTTGCGTGGGCTCATGGGGCCACCTCCGGATCGGTGAGAACGCGACGTTCCCCGGCCGCGGGTGTCAGGGAGACCTCAGGAGGTATCGAACGTCGATACATCTCGCAGAGGTGAGCCATGACATCGAGCAGAGCGAGGCGATAGTCCTGAAGGAAATCGTTTTTATGCCCTTCAAGTCTGAGCTGCTTCCAGAAGTCGTCAATGAGATTCATGTGGATCTCCACAGCACGGGTGATGGGTAGATCACCGAAAAAGGCTGTGTTCACGAAACTCTCCAGTGCCTGGTTGGCCGCAGCCGGATCCCTGAAGTAGCTGATCAACAGGTCCCGGTAAGTGCGCTGCAGCGACTGAACAAGGTCCCTCTGCTCATCAGGAGGCAGATTGGCAAGAAAGCGCGAGGGGTCTCGCTTGTAAAAGACGCCCAGATAGCCGAGGCGCTCCTGCAGACGACTGGACAGCTTCCAGGCACTGCCTTCCATCGCAGGAATGGCGTTCTGTTCAGCACCGTCTTCGGGCCTGGCATCCTTCTGGCCCTGGCGCAGGAAGCGTGAAATGGAGGCATCAACGTTGTACCCCAGCTGCTCCAGCTGATCTCCAGGCAGATGGACCTCTTCAGGGTGGTAATCCACACGACCCATCAACTCACCCACCACCACGGCGGGGAACAACAAACCCTCGCTGCTGAGGGCTTCACGGGTCTTGTCGTCCAGCAGGCACTGCTCAATCACAACGGCATCCACCGCTTCGCGCTGGCGGGAGAGCAGTTCCACAACGCCCTGTCCAGACTCGACGCCACCGAGATCCACGGGTGAGTAGCGATTCACCGGCAGCCATTGGCAACAGATCTCCACGAGATCTCTCGTTTGAAGCAGCAAAGCGATCGTGAGTGCCGGACGAGCCATCCACCGCGACAAGGTCCTGAGTTGAATCTTGACGAAAGGGACTAAGAAGACCGAGGATCTTTGTTTGTCTTTCGATTGCGGTTCAGGCCAAATCGGCTCGTCCGAGCCTGACCGCGTCCCTCAGCACATGGCCGAAACCAGCTCCACAACCTCTGCAACCCCAGAAACGGGGTCCTACGCGATCGTCGAGGCATCCGGTCAGCAGTTCTGGCTGCAGGCCAATCGTTATTACGATCTTGACCGGCTGAATGCTGAAGTCGACGCAACGGTGACCCTCGACAACGTTCTATTGGTGAAGGATTCCAAGGGCACAACTCTTGGTAAGCCCTATGTCAAGGACGCCAGTGTTGAGCTGAAGGTGATGGCACACCGCCGCGGCCCCAAGGTGATCGTTTACAAAATGCGCCCCAAAAAGAAGACCCGTCGCAAGAATGGTCATCGTCAGGAGCTGACCAGAGTCATGGTTCAGTCGATTTCCGTGAGTGGCAAAGCCATCAGCTGATCATCCGTATCCACCTCAACCAACGTTCTTCCACTTCAAAATCCTCCCCATGGCTCATAAGAAAGGCACAGGTTCAACACGTAACGGCCGCGATTCCAATTCCAAGCGTCTCGGCGTGAAGGCTTTCGGCGGAGAATCCGTCACCGCCGGCTCCATCCTGATCCGTCAGCGCGGCACCTCAGTTCTGCCTGGAGTCAATGTTGGTCACGGCAAGGATGACACTCTCTTTGCTCTGACCGATGGCGTCGTGAAGTTCGAGACGATCAAGCGCGGTCTGCGCAATCGCAAGCGCATCAACATCACAGCTGCGGTCTGACCAGCACGACCTCTCCCATCACGGCCTCCGCTCCGAGCTCAGCGCCAGACGGGTCGTCAACACAAGCCCAAGCACGGTGAGCCCCAGGACAACCCATGTTCTGGGGCTTTGTTCATGCAGAGCATCCGCAAGTTCAAGAGGCAGAGCGAGACCAAGCACCCCGACGAGCAACCACTCGCCCCAGCGGCGACCAACCCAGGTGGCCCAGGCAGCCACAAGGATCAAAGCGGCATAGAGCCCCGAAACCAGGGCCAGACGCATCAGACGTGTTGGGCCCAGCAGCGTTCCCTTCACTGCCAGCGAAGAAAGAAATTGACGGTCCGCATTCCCCCAGGTTTCGGCGAAATCAGAGAGTTCGGCGTAATGAACATCCCCAAACACTGCGGCCAGGCTGACCGCGAACAGCGCCCCAGCGAGCAGCAGCTTCTTGATCACAATTAAGCGAACCAGCAAGCGCCCTTGCCCGGCGATCTGTGCCATCGATCGTTTCGGCTAGACGTTCTCAAGCGGACGGTAGACCCTTGTTGTGATCAGCAAGGGATGAAACAGCTCGAGGAAGCGACTCTGAAGGCAGTGAAAAAAGTCCTCCACCAACTGCGGGTCATCGAAGTGAAAGGGGTACTCACCGTTATGCCCTTTGAAGAAGTACCAGTTGAGTAATGCCCGGCCGCCGGGAGTGAGGCGGCGATGAAACTCCATCAGCTGCGCCGAGGGGTCGGGGAGGTGTTCCAACACATCAAGGCACACCACCGTGTCGAAACGCCGCCCCGGAAGGCTGTCGAGATCGCGATGGACACTCACACGCTCCTGAAGTCCCAGACGGACCGCACGATCCTTCACGAATGCACGGTTCTGGGGATTGAGATCCACAAACCAGACATGCCGAACACTCTCCAGCCCCGCGGCAGCGAGAGCATGCGTTCCGATCCCGCCTCCGAAATCAAGCACGTCACCATGGGCAAACTGCTGCTGCAGCCGCAGGGTGTCGGCGATGTAGTCGGCACTGCTGAGATGCCAGGCTGCCAATTCGAACAAATGGCCCGTGCCAACGGTGTCCTCATAGAAATCAGCAGCTCGCTCGGGGTCGAAAGCTCCCGGATGCATCGCCGCCAGATCCTCCGTGCTCTGGGGCAATCGCTCGGCAACGTCCGCCGCTGAAAGCGACAGATAAGACGCCAGATGCTCCTTCACAGAGAAGCCATTCTCGAGAAACTCCTGAATGTCCACACCAGCGGAGGCATTGAGTGGATGCATGGAGCTTCAGGACGCGACCGGGCAAACCTACGTGCGAGCCCACTGGTGCCTCAGGCAAGGTGCCACAGTCGACAGCTGGACATGGCTTGCACCTTGACTGCGCCTATCGGCTTCGCCGTCATTGACAAGCCGGCTGGGCTCACCTCACATACCTGTGTCGCACGCATCAGACGGGTGCTAGGCATCCGCAGGATTGGTCATGGCGGCACTCTGGATCCAGCGGTGACAGGCGTGCTGCCGATCGCCGTGGGACAGGCGACACGACTCTTGCCATACCTACCAGGCGAGAAAACCTATCGAGGCGTGATCCAGCTAGGGATCAGCACCAACACCGACGACCTTCAAGGTGAGGAACTGTCCAGACAATCCGTCCCCGATCTGGGCTCAGAATTACTGGATCAGGCACTCAGTCCGTTCCGCGGCAGCATTCGCCAACAGCCCCCTCAGGTTTCAGCGGTCCACGTGGATGGTGAGCGTGCTTATGCCAGGGCCCGTCGCGGCGAGCAGATGGAGCTTGCAGCACGGCCTGTGACCATTCATCAACTGCATGTCTTGGGATGGGATGCTGCACAAGCCCAGTTGAGCGTGGAGGTGCACTGCTCAGCAGGCACCTACATCCGTTCACTGGCAAGAGATCTGGGCGCAGCACTCGGATGCGGAGGTTGTCTGGCCAGCCTCAGGAGGACCCAGGCCCTCGGCTTCCATGACCACCAGGCGGTACCTCTGCCAAATGCTCCCGAAGTAGTGGGTCAAGGCGAAATCAGCTTGCTGCGACCCGAGCTGGCCTTGCCTCATCTGCCTCAGCGCCTGCTCACTGCCAGCGAACAGCTGGACTGGAGCTGTGGGCGCAGGATCACTCTTGGAATCAGCGGCACGGCTGATGCTGTGGTCGTTCTCAGTGAGGGTGGGCGCATGCTCGGACTCGGTGTGCCCGATCCAGAAGATGGCCTGAAACCGAAGGTGGTGTTTGAAGCTCAGGGCTGATGCTGCAAGCTCAGTAATTTGCTTTGAAGCAGACGGGCGCCGAAGCATCCGATGGCAGGCCACAGCAAATGGTCCCAGATCAAACGCACCAAGGCGGTGGTGGATGCAAAGCGTGGTGCTGTGTTCACCCGGATCGGACGTGAAATCACGGTGGCTGCACGCCAGGGCATCGACCCGGATGGCAATTTCCAGCTGCGCACTGCGATCGTCAAGGCCAAGGCCGCTGGCGTGCCAGCGAGCAATATTGAACGTGCCATCACCAAAGGCTCTGGCAAGACTAGTGACACGGAACAGCTTGAATCAATCCGCTACGAGGGTTACGGCCCCGGCGGAGTGGCTGTGTTGGTGGAGGCACTGAGCGACAACCGCAACCGCACAGCAGCGGCTGTGCGGTTGGCCTTCAGCAAACACGGCGGCCACCTCGGTGAAAGTGGATGCGTGAGTTATCTCTTCCAGCACCGCAGTGAAGTGAGCCTCCAGGCCGCAGCAATGAATGAGGAGGCATTACTGGAATGCCTGCTCAATTTGGAGGCCGATGGTTATGAACTCAGAAGCGGCGAAGAGGCCTTGGTGCATGGTCCTTTTGCAGCACTCGAATCCCTCCAGAACGGACTCCGCGATCAAGGCTGGAAAGTCTCGGAATGGTCGCACTGCTGGCACCCTCTCACCCAGGTGAGACCGGACAACGAAGACAACATCCAACAGTGCCTGAAGTTGCTGGATGCCCTGGAGGAACTCGATGACATCTGCAATGTCAGCGCGAACCTCGAACTGAAGGACGAACTAAGGGATGAGCTGAGCGTTTGATTGGGTCAAAACCACCGCCACCGGGAGTGGCGATCAGCAATCGATCCCCTGCTTTGACCTGAAGCTGCACGCATCCATCCAGCACCTGGACAGTTCCATCAGCACGGGTTAACAGAGCCATTCCTGTTTCACCCGGTTCTCCACCTGTCAGACCAAAAGGGGCGATGGTCCTGGAACCAGACAACAACGCTGCAGTCATCGGTTCCAGAAAACGGAACTCCCTCACCAGCCCGTCTCCTCCTCGCCAGCGGCCAGCTCCACCGCTGCCTCGACGGAAGCCGAAACGTTCAAGCCTCACTGGAAATCTCTGCTCGAGAATCTCCGGATCCGTGAGCCTGGAGTTGGTCATGTGCGTCTGCACACCGCTGGATCCAGAGAAACCCTTGCCTGCTCCTCCGCCTCCGGCGATGGTCTCGTAATACTGCCGACGTCCGTCACCGAAGGTGAGGTTGTTCATCGTGCCCTGGCCCGCGGCCATCACCCCGAGTGATGCAAACAGCAGATTGCAGAGAGCCTGCGAGGTTTCCACATTGCCGCCGACCACTGCAGCCGGTGCGCTGGGGTTAAGCAGGGAATCCTCCGGGACGATCAGAGTTAATGGCCGGAAACATCCTGCATTCAGTGGGATCGGCTCCTGAACCAGACAACGGATCACATACAGAACCGCAGCCTTGGTCACCGCCAGTGGCGCATGGAAATTGTGCGTGCCCTGGGGACTTGTCCCACGGAAATCGAGCAAAGCTTGTTGCCGTTTCCGATCGACCGTCAAGGCCAGCTTGAGCTTTGCACCGTTATCGAGCTCAACCTCGAACGTCCTGTCCTCAAAGCAGCCGATCAGCCTCTGAACGGTTTGCGCCGCATGGTCCTGAACGTGCTGCAGATAGCGCTGAACACGCTGGCGGCCCTCAAGCTGCAGAAGCTGATCGAACAGTTCAGCCCCAAGATGATTGGCGGCTGCCTGTGCCTGGAGATCTGCCCAGAGCAGTTCGGGGTCTCTGGGAGGTGAACTGAGCCCCCGCAGACACTGATTCCAGGCCGAACGATCCGGCGCTCCCCGTGAGCTCAAGAAGTGATTGCGCACCAGCAGACCTTCCTCCTCAATGCTGGAGCTGAACGGAGGCATCGAACCTGGTGTCAGCCCGCCTACATCCGCGTGGTGCCCTCGACAGGCAACAAAGGCGAAGGGATCGGGGTCTGCCTCAACAAAACAGGGTGTGATCGCGGTGATGTCGGGCAAGTGGGTACCACCGTGGAATGGATCGTTGCTGATCACGGTGTCTCCGGCCGTCAACGCAGGCCTCTCCCCTTTGCGGATCTGACCCAGAAGATCCTCAACTGCATCAGCCATCGAACCCAGGTGCACGGGAATGTGAGGAGCGTTGGCCACAAGCGCCCCCTGTGCATCGAACAACGCACAGGAGAAATCCAACCGCTCCCGCATATTCACGGAACGACTGGTCTGCCGCAGCCGCTCTCCCATGCGCTCAGCAATTTGCATGAAACGGTGATGGAAGAGGCTGAGATCAACAGGATCCGGGTCCGAGTGCTGGTGGGAACTCACTCCACTGGCATCCGCCCCGGCAGAGCAGCGTTCAGCGGCAGGCCTCGATGGAGCCTCGAGCAGCACACTGCCGTCAACCAGCAGCCGGGCGGTCCAACCTGGCTCCAGGACGATGGCCGACGTGGGGTCCAGGATGAGCGCAGGCCCCGACAGATGCTGATCGCGCTTCAACTGCATGCGCTCCAGCACAGCCACCTCACACCAGCCCTGCTCTCTCCAGTGAACGCGAGCACGCTGAACCATGGTTGATCGAGTGACCGATGCAGTGGCTGCGGTTCCATGACCTTCAAAGGTTGATGGCGAGGAGCTCCCCGCGATCGCTTCCAGCGCCTCCACCTCGAGGCGTTCAGCGATCAGAGGAGCAGTGCGAGGCGGCACATAGCCGAACCGATGTTGATGCGTCTGGTCAAACAAGGTTTCCAGCTGATCCTGATCCAGGTCTTCAACAGCTGATGCCAGGGAGAGCATCAGCCCTTGTTCCGAAGAGGCATCGCGCAGCTCAATCCTGATCTGATGCTCTGGTGCTGCCATGGAAGCTGCCGTGAGCTTCTTGAGCTCCAGGATCGCCGTATTCAGATCAGACCTGACCATGGCGGGAAGCTGAACGAGCAGAGCAGCATCCAGAGGTCGGCGGATGGACCGCTGATGCAGCTGACGCTGACGGGCCTGCCCAAGGCCATAGGCCGAGAGCACTCCCGCCAGAGGATGCAACAGCACCTGACCCAGCCCCAGAGATTCAGCCAAGCGACAAGCCAGCTGCCCTGCGGCACCGCCGTAAGCAATCAGTGCACCTCCACGGATGTCATGCCCACGGAACAACGACACGTGGCGGATCGCTCCCGCCATCGCCTCGACAGCGAGGTCGAGAGCACCTTCGGCCAGCTGCTCGGGGGCCTGACCCAGTTGCGATGAAAGCGCCTGAAACTGATCCCGGGTCGCCTGAAGATCAGG
>QCTE01000004.1 GCA_003211275.1 Synechococcus sp. AG-673-A03
CACCAATCCCTGTGCTTGCAGAAAAGAAGCGACTCAGCAATGAACAGGGGTATGGAGTGATTTACTTCTACTGGGAAGGGTTATGGGGAGTTCATAGCGGCAAGGAAGGATCTGTTTATCGACGCAAAGCTCTGCAGCAAATGGGTTCTCAGAACCAGTAAGCGCGAATTGGCGATCAACAGCAGGGCCTCCGCAGTGAATGACGGAGTGAATGACGGAGTGAATGACTTATTCAACAACTTGAACCTAAAATTATCAAGAAATTCATGATTACTTGCTAGCTTAAAAAATTCACGAAGTGCTTACAAGTGTGATGATCTGATTCTGTTTTGGTGCAATGAAAGCCAACACGAGCCCGACCAGAGCAAGAAGCAAGACCAACAAGAATGCACCTTGAAGCGCAACATCAAAGGCATAACCCAACAGAGGAGGGCCGATTCCAATACCGATGTTCTTTAACATCTGTAGTGTGCCCATGGACTGGCCGGTGGAGGAACCACGGACAAACAAGGAGCAGACCGAAGCGGAAATCAGCGCAAAGCCCATCGACATCAAGCTCACACCCACCACAGTGTTGACAAAGTTCGATGGAATTTGAACTGCCCAGATCACCGCAGCCCCAGCAATCATTAAACAGCAACCGATTCGAAAAATTCCATGATCGCTGAAAGCGCGACTTAAACGAGGAAGAATCAGCCACTGCTGAAGCACGCTGAGGACTCCCGCAACACTGAAGACAAACCCAGCAGTACTCACAGTCACTTGATGAATATCGTGCAACATCAGACTTGCTGCATAGAGGCCGCCATAACCAGCCATCATCAGACAGGTATAAGCAAGACCGACAAGTTTTGGCCAGGAGCGATTTGGCTGAGCTAATGATTGTTTGGGCGAATTAGAACGCCTGGTTTCCTGAAACCCAGCAGCGATCAAAATCACATTCATTAACAACATAAAGCTTGCGATCCAGACAGGCAGGCGCACATTGAGAGTGGCAAAAAGACCTCCCAGTCCAGGGCCAACAATCAGGCCAACCGCGCTGGCCATCGCCACCAAACCGAACGTTTTCGTCTGATCTTTGCGAGGCGTGATATCTGCCATCACAGCCTCCGAAGTCGCTTCACTGCCACCGCCGAGGCCATCAACCAAACGCCCGAAGAACAAGGCAGGAACGGTTGAGGCAATGCCAAAAATGGACATGCCTACGGTGCTGATGCCAAGGCAACCGAGCAGAATCGGTCGACGACCACAACGATCGCTCAACCTTCCAGCGATAGGGGCCGCAACTGCAGAGGTCAAGGTGATGCTCGCCATGACCAGACCAAGCATCAGCCCCGAGAGGTGGAAGCGAACGACGATGAAAGGCAGGATGCAAAGGATCAGAGTGCGTGCCACCCGGTCGTTGACCAGGGTGAAAAACACCAGTCGTAGTGTTTGGGAGCGTTTCGCTGGCTGATTGGTCATCGCCCAGAGCCGTTCAATGCCACCAAGATCTGCCAACCATCACTGACAGAGCTTGATGCACTTAAGTGACGTCGGACGTTACACCACATCGAAACTTGCCCCGTCCTCTACTGAGTCAACCAGAGTCAACACAGCTTGCAGGTCATTGTCACTGACAAACCTGACCTAAAAAGACTGAATCGATGAATCATGAAAACTGATCCTGTTCTGATCAGCCGTCCATTATTTTTCAACCAATCTGAACTACTCAGCGTCAGGAGTGGGATGAGTTGAAGACAAGCCCCAACTGTTGTTCTTGCCAGTACAAGCTTTAAATTCAGACCATGAAGGATCCGACCCTCATTGTTCGAAAGCTGATCAGCGAGCTTCGCGACGAGATGTCTGATGCTGCGCGGGAACTGCGCAATCGAGCCAGCTGGGATCTGCAATGCCCTGTGATTGTGATTGATGCCAGAGAGCATCCCAAGCGCGTTCTGAAAACTTCGGTGCGAGGTCTCACTGGAACCATCACCACAAGCAATGTGATCGACAATCCACTGCTGCGATCATTTCTGGCTCGTTACAAGGAGGTGGGCGCTGACGAAGCGCTTGATGAATTCATGAACGGTCCGGAAGCAGAACACTTCTCCATGCTCTGGGATCGCTATGCCGATGAACGTCATCGTCATGGGCTCGCTGTTTGGTCATATTCGGATGCAGCCAAATTCGCCCTTAAATCCAAGCAGTGTTTCGAACAAGGTGACATTGCCTGCGTCGCCATTACGGAGGGGAACGAGACCGATGATCACGGTGTTCTCACATTTTCAGTGGATTCCAGCTGGCTCTCCTGACACCAGCGGATCCACAACGCTGAATCATCTTTCGCGACAATTGAACAGCATCGTCCGACTGGGATCAAACCAAGAGCGCACATGTCATCAAATCGAGCCCGTCTGGACGTCTTGGTGTCTGAGTGCCGGGAGACGTTTGTAGAAGCAGCCATCAAAGTCAGCGCCGTGAGGGCATGGGATTTCTCTTGTCCTTGCGTCGTTCTCGATGGTCGTACGGATGAGATCAAAGCGGTGGTGATCGGCGTAGGCAGCATTGGCAACCTGGTGCCGACATCGGCCGCAATCGATCATCCAGAGGTCAAAGAATGGCTTCGGATCGCCACGGAGAAGAGCCCCGAAGTGGCCTTCGCTGAGATGCTGGATGGCGAAGAGGAACGCGCCAAACGCTTTAACGAGGCTTACGAACGGTTGATTGAAGAACGTCGATCCGGAATTAAGGGCCTTTGGTCTGCTGATGATCTCTCATCATTTGTCGCCAGAAGTAAGGCGGCGTTCCCCAAGGCCATCAGCGCGATTGCACTGCTACCTGGACAAGAGGGCCAAAGTCACAGCATCCTCACGTTTGAAAGTGATATCAGGTCTCTACTGAATTAAAGATCTCGAACAAACAACAGTGCTCATCAACAAAACCCGTTTAATGCCACTCTGATTGGAACTAAGAATCAAGTTCGTGAGAACTACTCTTATACATACTGAATTCTTTGAAGACAGCTTCCGCCTCGTGAAAGTCTTTGTCTTCCCTTAAAAAATAGAGTTGAGCTTTCCACCATTCCCAGGTGTCTTCATAAATGTCTTTTTTCAGGAGATCCTCGAGAACTTCGCTGCTCATACCTCCTTCGCAAGTCACTGCAACCTAGAGAGCGTCATTCCCGAGTCAATTGAGTTTCACAGGGCGTAACGCAGTAGCGATGAGGCGCAAAAAACCCCACCCAAACATTCAAATCTCCTGAACGTTGCCCAGACCAGCACCCTCTGCCGAATCGAAAGAGGGTGATGCTGAATGAAGACAAGTGCCAAACAGGTAAAAACTGGTTCAGGCTTCCATCAACGTCACCACTTCACGGGTGTTTGTGGAGAGATCCGCCGAAGCCAGCGTCGACAAGGCCCGCTTCACGGCAGCCTGACGTTCGCTGCCGTAAGTGCGCCAACGACTAAACACCTTGGCGAGCCTCGATGCTGTGATGGCATTGCGCTGATCCACGGCGATGATCTGTTCAGCCATGAACTGATACCCACTGCCATCAAGGGCATGGAAGACCCGTGGATTACCCACAAGCCCACCCAGCACAGCACGCACTGAATTAGGGGCCATCGGGTCATAACGGGGGTGTTCCAACAAAGCCGCAACCCTCTCAAGAGCATCCGCGCGCGGTGTTGAAGCTTCCAGCGAAAACCAGGTGTCGAAAATCACCGGACGCTCCTGCCAGCGATCATGGAACGATCGCAGAGCCTGATCGCGCTCATCACAGTCAATGGGCTGCAATGCCCGCAGGCCGGCACGCGCCAACGTCATCGAGGGGCCTTGCACCGCCTGAGCAGCATCGGAGCGCGCCACTGAATCACCGGCAGCAGCCAACCAGCTCCAGATCAGACCGGTGAGCTGGCGCTCGCCCTGGCCCGCAGGCCAGGCTTGGTCCAGGCTGGACGCAACGCCATCGAGCCTGGACCTCAGCAAGGGTTCCAGCTGTGATCCGAGCAGCTCTCTCAGTTCACAAGTGGCTCGCTCCAGAGCAGGAGGGTCGGCTTCCTTTTGCAGTGACTCAAGTTCGGCAGGACCAGGAAAAGCCAGGAGAGTGGCCAACACGGCAGGGTCTTGTTCGCCGTCAACAGCGAGGAGCTGGCCAAGGGCATCCAGCATGCGTGACTCCAGTTCTGACTCAGGAGTTCCTGCCGCACGGGGAAGAATCAGTCGCTTCCACAGCTGTTGGCCAGCATCCCAGCGGGCAAAGGCGTCGTTATCCCCAGCAAACAGCGCAAACAGATCGTCGAGGGTCTGGCCGGAAGCCCAGGTCACCGGAGCTGAAAAACGTCGGAATAACGAGACAACCGGGGGCTGTACCGCAGGGGACAACCCTTCCAAGACGACGGTCTGTGTCTCCTGATCAAGCACCAACAGCCGTTCTTCTCCGGCACCTCCATTGGCCTGCAAGACAGACCAAAGAACAGGAATCACCAGTGCTTGCTTCTGTTCCTGACCTGGCGTTGGAGCCGTGGACTGCTGCAGCGTCAGGCTTAGACGTCCGGCTTCTCCATCCCAGTGGGATTTCACCGTGACATGAGGCGTTCCCGCCTGGTGATACCAGAGCCGAAATTGCTCGACATCAAATCCGAGAGGCTGACCGTCTGCTCCCGCGCCATCCACAATCGCGTTCACAAAATCCTCTGTTGTGGCGGCTTCCCCGTCATGCCGCTGGAAATACAAGCTCATCCCTCGCATGAAACGTTCAGGCCCAAGCAGGGTCCGCAACATGCGAATCAGCTCCGCCCCTTTTTCATAAATCGTTGTTGTGTAGAAATTATCAATAGCCTGATAGGAGTCCGGCTTGACCGGATGGGCTGTTGGGCCTGAATCCTCTCGGAACTGTGTATTGCGAAGCATCGCTGCATCTTCAATCCGCTTCAAAGGTTCGGAATGAAGGTCGGCGGTGAAGCACTGGTCTCGAAACACGGTGAGACCTTCTTTCAGCGACAACTGAAACCAATCGCGACAGGTAATTCGATTACCAGACCAGTTGTGAAAATACTCATGCCCAACAACACTTTCAATCCGCTCCAGTTCCCCATCTGTTGCGGATTCTGCATCAGCAAGAACTAGCTTGGAATTGAAAATATTCAGACTTTTATTCTCCATTGCACCCATGTTGAAGTGGCGCACTGCGACGGTATTGAACTCATCAAGGTCGTACTCGAGTCCATAAACGGACTCATCCCATGCCATGGAGCGCTTTAACGACGCCATGGCATGGGCGGTGAAGGGTTCATCACCTGCTTCAACATGCAGGCGCAGCGTGACGTCCCTTCCAGAAGCCGTGGCGTAATGATCCCTGATCTCTCGGAGGTCACCAGCAACGAGAGCAAACAGGTAAGAGGGTTTGGGGAAGGGATCTTCCCAGACAACTTCGTGCCGAGAGGCATCGTCTAAGAGAGCCGAAGCACTAATTTCATTTCCATTGGAGAGCAGCACAGGAAACCGTGCGCGATCCGCCTCGATCCGAACCCGATAGCGGCTCAAAACGTCAGGACGATCTGGATGAAAGGTGATGCGTCGGAATCCTTCAGCCTCACATTGCGTTGTGAGCATTCCGCCGCTTTCGTACAAGCCTTCGAGTGAGGTATTGGCCTGAGGATCAAGACGACTGACAGTCGTCAACGTGAACGGCTGAGTCGGCGGTGAAGGGATTTCCAGCTGCCCATCATTCAAGCGATAGGAGTTCGACTCCAGAGGGTGCCCATCGAGCGAGATTGAAATCAGCTCAAGATCCACTCCACGCAAGATCAGTGGAGTGGAAGCTTTTGAATCAGAGGGCTCAAGGTGCAGATCAGCCGTGACCAAAACCGAAGAAGGCTGGTGCACCATCACATTCAGCTCAATCCTTGGGATGGCAAACGGGAAAGGCCGGTAGTCAGACAACCGCTTGGGCGGGGCAACTCCCGCCCAGCTGATGGCCGACTCAGAGGATGCGGTGGAAACCATGAACAGCTCACTCTGCTCCGATCCTGGCTCGCTGGATCAACCGATGGCGAGAGGGAAAACCTCACCAGTCATCGAAAGTCCAAATTTCAGCAACGAATCTCAAACAACAAGCGACCTGAATAGAAGGGAGAATCTCGGCATTCATCAATTGCTTGAGTCGACAATATCCTCAATATCCTGAATGACAGGAGGACAGTAGAAATCGGAAGGCAATCGCTTAACTTTCAAGCTTATCTGAACTTTCAAACACAAAAAAACATCAATGGACGATTAATTGCGCCCAAAAGAAATACAACCAAGAAACAAGATCTGAACCAACTATTGCTGGAACAGACCTGATCAATCAATGGTCAGCTTCCTGACTGAGACTTCAAAAGCTTTTCGGCTTTGGTCACCTCTTTCTTGTAATCCTGCGGCAAGTCCTTGCCACAACGGATGCCAACGACTGGTAGCAATTGCATTGCCAGACCGTTTGCGACTTCCTCTGAAGACAAAGCCTGTCCGCTCTTGACTCCTGAAATCTTGGAACCATTGACTTCCTTGATGTAACTGACCATCGGAACCATATTGGCCTGCATTGCAGTCAAGAATGGAACCTTGCTTTTCGACAAAATGCACATATTGATCGAAGCGATTGAAACCATCCGCTCGATTTCGATCGCTGTGGCCGGGCTTTTCGCTCCACCAGCCCCTTGAGCGAATGCAATTGAAGCATTGAGAGGAAGCGCTGCGAGGAGCAGAGCAGTTCTGAACGCCTTCGGAAGACTGGGACGGGGAATACGCACTGACAGACTTAAGGGAGCGGCTCCATGCTGCCTCATACCAGCGAAAAATGGCTAGGAACTTGTTGCGACAAGATCCATCCCTGACCTACAGCGGAACTGCTCAATCTCTGGACAACAGGGTGCGTCCAGGTCGAGAACAGAACCAGCCTTCAGGTCATGTCATCGCTCGGCACTGAGCTCAAGACACTACAAGGCCATCAAGCCGATCAGGTCTGAAGAGGACTACGAAGACGAGACCAGCATGCTGCCCCCGCCAATCGCTCTGGTTGGGACCGACCTATGACAGCGATCACAGCTCAATTCACTCAGTGTCAATCGGAGCGGAAGCATCTTCAAGACGGGTTTCGTGGTGATGTTCCACGATTTCCAGATCGCCTTTCTGCCAGCTGTAGATCGCGCGTGATCGGAAACGATCCTGATCGATCAGTCGTGTGTACTCCTGAACATCCCAGTCGAGGTAATGCGACTCAAACACCACCTCATGTTCATCCACCTGACGAATCTGCGTTCGCGACTCGACTTCTTCGAGATAGGCACGGCTGCGCAGCAACTGGTGGCCCATCAATGTTGCCTCCATCACCCCTTCACGCTGATAACGCGGCTTGCGATCGAAGAAATCTGTTTCATGTTCAGGCCACCAGCTAATGCGGTATTGAGGCTTGCCAACACGTGATTCCGCAAAGATCTCAACCCGGATCATCATGTCCAGGAATAAAACTTCCTCATTCTTGAATACGTATTGACGCCGTGAACGCCAAAGGCCGAGGTTTCGCGCAAACCAGCGCCTGAGATTGCTATCGATGTAGACCCGCTGCGAAGCCGGGGACTCACCATCCGGGGGTGGAGCACCACGGCGTTCAACGGGAAGAAGGGCCATGCGAAGTCCTGACTGACAACAGTCTGTTCAAAATCGTCCTAGCGGTTCTGCTGACCTTTGCAAAAACCCATAAGGTAAGGCTCATCTTTCGGAGCAACACTTGGTGGGCGGGATCGATCCCACACCACGTCAGCAGCTGACTTTGCTGCTGGTCGCAGGTCGTCACCATCTCTCCAGCGGTGATCTACGTTCGCTGATCCAGTTCCTGGAACAGGAAGACTGCGGTTTTGACGTGACACTCCAGGTGGCTGATCCTGTCGAGCACCCCGAATTGCTGGAACTCCACCGCCTGGTGGTTACGCCTGCACTGGTGAAGCTGCAGCCGATGCCGAAGCAGGTCTTTGCAGGGACCAGCATTTTTCAGCAACTTCGCGGCTGGATGCCCCGATGGCAGCAAGATGAAGTCGTCAGTGGACTTGGCCTAAGCCTGAAGCCCACAGAACTGGATGGAAGTCGTACCCAGAGCGAGCTTCAACTCGAGGATCAGCTGCTAGTGCTGCGGCAAGAAAATGAAACTTTGATTGACCGCCTCCAGTCTCAGGAACGCCTCCTGAGAATGGTGGCCCACGAACTACGCACACCCCTAACCGCTGCGACGCTGGCACTACAAAGTCAGCAACTTGGTCAGATTGATCTCAACCGATTCCACGACGTCCTGAAACGGCGCCTCGACGAAATTGCTCTGCTCTCCAAGGATCTACTGGAGGTGGGGAGCACACGCTGGGAAGCTCTCTTCAACCCCCAGAGACTTGACCTTGCCAGCATTGCCGCAGAAGCCATCCTTGAACTTGAGAAGCTCTGGCTCGGCCGAGACCTGACTATCAACACAGACATTCCGGCTGATCTGCCACTCGTCTTCGCAGATCAGCGGCGCATGCGTCAGGTGCTGCTCAATCTTTTGGAGAACGCACTCAAATACACCCAGGACGGCGGCACGATTGCACTGGCCATGGTGCATCGCACCAGTCAGTGGGTGCAGGTGAGTATCAGCGACAGCGGTCCTGGCATCCCCGAAGCAGAACAGCAACGCATTTTTTTGGACCGTGTACGGCTGCCTCAAACCTCTGGAGGAACATCGGGATTCGGAGTTGGGCTTTCGGTCTGCCGACGAATCGTTGAGGTTCATGGCGGACGCATTGGGGTTGTCTCAGAACCAGGAAAAGGAGCCTGCTTCACCTTCAATGTTCCTGTCTGGCAAGGGCAAGGACAGGAGAAGTTGACCGCCGCCTTGACGGAGGGTCAGTTGGAACCGTAATTTCATTTGGTGCCCGGGAGAACACCCGAGAGCACGGCCTCGCCCCCATCGTCTAGAGGCCTAGGACACCTCCCTTTCACGGAGGCGACAGGGGTTCGAATCCCCTTGGGGGTATTGATCGATTTGCTTTGTGCAGCATCACATCCAGTGCATGGATGTTTTTTTATGACAATTGATCATGACTTGAAGGGCTCATTTAAGAACTAAAAAAGTTTTATTCAAGAGGAAACCTCAGCCCTCGGTGAATCTCTTCATCGTTTCTTGCTCAACCGCAAGGAGATTGTCATTGAGGTCTTGTCGTAGACGTTGTTCGATCAATGCAACGGGCATGCCCAGGCATCCCTGAACAGTGAGTTCGTAGAGAACCAGTGTTTGATTGGGAACAGTCTGCAAACGCCAGGCACCCTCAAAACGCCGAAAATCACCTTTCAGCATTCTGAATTGAAGCAATCCTTCGGGACGATGCTCCGTGAGTTCCAGCTGGACCTCAGCCGAGAACTTCAGACCTAAAACCAGTTGCTGACTGCCAACCTGGGCGAGAGTGACTCGATTCCCGGAACGCTCAATCAGTTTGCTGCTGCTGAGATTGGGAATGAAATTGCTGAGACCTTCATAGTCAGTGAGTACCTGCCAAAGGTGATCCACTGTTTGATCGGTTCGCAGCTGAACAGCTAATCGACGAACACCCTGCGGCAAACGCTCAATGGTCTGCTCAATCGTCTGCTGACGGCCTCTGGTTGCTCGCTGAAGAGACGTCAAGGAGTCGGCGAAGTTCAACCTGAAAAAGGTAACAACGGAATCCTAATGAAAGTCAGGCTGAAGGTCAGACCGCAATCTGATGTGAAGGTCAGGTCGACTAAGGGCCGACGTCGATGACGCGACTATGATCGCGCGATCTTTCAAGGGAACCGAGATTCCATGCGTGTCAGCTCGGCGGGTACCAGCAGCTACAACGAACGGATGTTCACGCTGGTCGTTGTCTGGCTGCAGGCCGGCAAACACGTGCGCTCTGAAGAGCGAATCACTGTTTCCTACGACCGACTGCAGACCACTGTTCAGGCCATCAATGGTCGGGGCGGGCGGATTCAGTCTGTGATTCCCGACAATGAGCCGACCACAGCGGGGGTGCAGGCTACAAAAGCTACAAGCATCAAAGCTGTTGCTGAGAAGACATCGTCCTCAAAGGCATCCGCCTCAAAGGGTTCCGCCAAACAGGCTCTGAAATCGGTCGCCACCAAAGCGCCCGTAAAGCCTGCTTCCAAAACAGCTGCATCCAAAACTCCCACCAAACCTGTAACCAAAGTGGACGCTTCCAAAGCTCCTGCAAAGCCGGCTCACCGATCGGTTCCTGTCAACATCTACAAACCGAAAACTCCCCTCATGGGTACCGTTCTCGGGAACTACAGCCTCGTCGAGGATGGTGCCATAGGGCGCGTCCAGCACATCACCTTCGATCTAAGCGGAGGTGAGCCACATCTTGAGTATGTGGAGGGGCAGTCGATCGGCATCATTCCCGAAGGAACCGATGCGAAAGGAAAGCCACACAAGATTCGTCTTTATTCAATCGCCAGCACGCGTCACGGCGACGATATGGCTGGCAAGACAGTGTCGCTCTGTGTGCGTCAACTCGAGTACCAGAACGAAGCAGGTGAAGAGATCAAAGGGGTCTGCTCCACCTATCTGTGCGATATCAAGCCTGGCGACAGAGTGAAAATCACCGGACCTGTCGGCAAGGAGATGCTTCTTCCCGAGGAAGAGGATTGCAACGTGATCATGCTGGCCACCGGCACAGGGATTGCACCGATGCGCACCTATCTGCGACGGATGTTCGAATCCTCAGAGCGCAAGAAGAACGGCTGGAA
This sequence comes from Synechococcus sp. AG-673-A03, assembly GCA_003211275.1. Lineage (GTDB taxonomy): Bacteria > Cyanobacteriota > Cyanobacteriia > PCC-6307 > Cyanobiaceae > Synechococcus_C. Next base: position 10,768 of record QCTE01000004.1, read on the forward strand.
CTACAAAGGCAAAGCCTGGCTGTTCATGGGAGCTCCTAAGACTCCAAACCTTCTCTACGACGACGACTTCGAGCAGTATCAGTCCGAGTTCCCAGACAACTTCCGCTACACCAAGGCAATCAGCCGCGAGCAGAAGAACACCAAAGGAGGTCGGATGTACATCCAGGATCGCGTCCTGGAACATGCTGATGAAATCTTCGCCATGATCGAAGATTCCAGGACTCACGTTTACATCTGTGGGCTTAAAGGTATGGAACCCGGCATCGATGAGGCCATGACCTCTGCTGCTGCTGCCAAGGGTCTCGACTGGGCCGAGCTGCGTCCTCAGCTGAAGAAAGCCGACCGCTGGCACGTTGAAACCTACTGACTTCGGTCAGGAGGACCTCGTTTCATTCTCATGCCCGCCGAATGGCGGGTTTTTTGATGGGCATCAGTTGTCCCGAGACGACCACAAAACGTGGCGGGATGTTCCGGAGCACTGTCAGCGCGGGGATTCCTGGTTAAACCTGCGTCAGAGCTTCCGGTGTCATGAGCGCAACGATGACAAACCCGCTGAGGGTCGGCCTGCGTCAGGAGCGAGTGATCGCTCCCCAATGCCTGGTGATCTTCGGCGCAAGTGGTGACCTCACGCATCGCAAATTGGTGCCGGCCCTATTCGAGTTGTTTCGACAGCGACGCCTGCCCAGTGAATTTGCATTGCTGGGATGTGCTCGGCGCCCATGGAGTGATGAGGAGTTCCGCCAAAAAATGGCGGAAGCCATGGAGACCACAGTGAATGAGAACCGTGCGGCCTGGGAGCAGTTTTCGGCAGGCATGTTCTACGAACCGGTGGATCTTCAGCAGCCCGAGGATCTTGTCAAGCTCGGGCACCGACTCGACGAGATCGACAGGACGCGAGCAACCCGCAACAACCGTACGTTTTATCTCTCGGTTTCACCCAAGTTTTATGGCAGTGGCTGCCGCTCTCTCGCCGACGCAGGCCTGCTGAAGGATCCACAACGCAGTCGTGTGGTGATCGAAAAGCCCTTTGGCAGGGATTACGGAAGCGCCCAGAACCTCAATCGGGTGGTTCAGAGCTGTGGGCAGGAAAATCAGATCTTCCGCATTGATCACTATCTGGGCAAAGAGACCGTTCAGAACATCATGGTTCTGAGGTTTGCCAACACGATTTTCGAGCCGATCTGGAACCGGAACTACATCTCGAGTGTTCAGATCACAGCCGCGGAAACGGTCGGTGTCGAGGAACGGGCCGGCTACTACGAAACATCAGGTGCCCTCAGGGACATGGTGCAGAACCACCTGACCCAGATGCTGGCGATCACAGCCATGGAAACGCCTGGACGCTTTGACCCTGAAGCGATCCGCAGTGAAAAAGCGAAAGTTTTGCAGGCAGCACGGCTGGCGGACGAAAACGAACCCTGGAACTGCTGCATCCGCGGTCAGTACGGCCCCGGTGGAACCCACGACTCACCTCTGCCCGGCTATCGCCAGGAACATGGCGTTGATGCCAACAGCACCACAGAAACCTATGTGGCGATGAAACTGTTCATCGACAACTGGCGTTGGCAGGGAGTGCCCTTCTATGTACGCACAGGTAAACGACTGCCGAAGCGCCTCAGCGAGGTGGTGCTCACCTTCAGGGAAGCACCGGTGCATCTGTTTGATGCCGCCGGAGGCGGGCCAACCGCTAACCAGTTGGTGTTGAGAATTCAGCCCGATGAAGGTGCTGAATTCCGTTTTGAGGTGAAGTCTCCAGGTTCCGGCATGCGCAGCCGACCTGTGGAAATGGAATTTTCCTACGACGAATCATTCGGAGAGCCATCCGATGAGGGCTATGTGCGTCTGCTAGCCGACGCCATGCTCGGCGACCCCACGCTGTTCACCCGCAGCGATGAGGTGGAAGCAGCCTGGCGTCTCTACACCCCTCTTCTGGAGCTGATTGAAGATAGCCCCTGGCAGCTGCCGATCCACCCCTACGAATCAAGAACCTGGGGACCTGCTGCATCCGATGCCCTGCTTGCCCGTGATGGCTTGCTCTGGCGACGTCCATAACAAGATCCGACTGACAACACCTGTCCCAATCAACCGGCTGCTCCATGTCCCCCCAGCTCACACTTCAAACCCCTCTCGAACTGCCGCCCTCTGAGGTCCCCGGTTATCTCGAACAGCTCTGGTCGCGGGATCAGCCCAACAACGTCGGTGCCCACACGTTCTGTCTGCTCATTTGGCAACCGGCCTGGGTTGAGCAACAGCTGGTGCGCACCGGCCGCCTGGATGGCCCGATCACTGGCGTGCAGAGATCACAGCTGATTGCTGCAGGCCGTCAGGCTGTGGTGGATGGCGATCTGCCCATCAGCACACCACCGCTCGCCGAAGCAGTGGCGACTTGTCTCGGCCAGATGGACGGGGGGCATACCAGTGAGGATCTGCGAGGCCAGCATGTGGATGCCGCTCTCAGCAACCTGCGCCCTCGGCGACTGATCACTCTTGCGCCCAGCCTTGATTCAGAACAGCCGCTTGAAACTCTTGTGGCTGCGTACTGTCCACTTCCGGAAGAAGGCGGTGGAACGGTTGCCTGCGGTGATGTGGTGGTGTTGCGTGGAGGCAAGCCTGCCCTTCAGCAGGGTCTCACGATCCTCGATCCTTTGTTGCCAGAGGAACTCCCCTCCTGGGTGTGGTGGAACGGAGCCCTTGATGAAGCCCCTGAGCTCTTGCAACAACTTGCTAGCTCACCGCGCCGTCTGATTCTCGATTCCGCCCTGGGAGAGCCTGGATTCTGCCTCAACCTGTTGGCCTCCAGAATCGAAGCAGGACAGGCGGTCAACGATCTGAATTGGCTGCGCCTTGGCAGCTGGCATCAGACCCTGGCCATGGTCTTCGATTCACCGCATCGCCGCGATGCCCTCGGCCACGTGGTTCAGCTCGACATCGATGTCGAGGGCGACCATCCAGTTCAGGGGCTGCTGCTCGGATCCTGGATCGCCGACCGCCTTGGCTGGGAGCTGCAGCACACCCAGCGCAACCCTGATCAGAGCATCAGCGCAAACTTCAAGCGCGCTGATGGAACTGATGTTCAAATGCGCGTGTCGCCAGTGCCCATGGGGCAACCCAGCATTCACCCTGGGCAAATTGTGGGTCTGCGCCTGATCTGCAAGCCAGACAATCAGCCTTCGATCTGCGTGATTCTCTGCGCTGAGTCTGGGGGCTGCATGCGACTCGAAGCCGGTGGAATGGCCAGCATGGAGTTGATTGAAGAGGTCGTTCCAGTGCAGCATTCCCCAGTGGAGGCGGATGTGTCCCGCCAGCTGGAAGGAGGCCACGACTCCACCAACCCTCTGCTGGCTGCAGCGGCCCCGCTGGCTGCCAAGCTGATCAGCTAATTCCCCGCTGAGCGGAGTCGCTCCTGTCGCTCCGCTCCAACCATCTCCGCTCACACCATGGCCTGCGTGATCGCTGCTCCGGCCAGCGGCAGCGGAAAAACCCTGCTCAGCCTCTGCCTGATTGCCTGGGCCCGCCAAGTTGGGCACAGCATTCAGCCGTTCAAGGTCGGACCGGACTATCTCGATCCGCAGCTGCTCTCGTTAGCGGCGAATCAGCCCTGCAGAAACCTTGACTTGCCCCTATGCGGCGAAGACTGGGTTCAGCTCAGCTTCAACGGTTATGGCGGCCGTTGTGACATGGCCATTGTTGAGGGCGTGATGGGCCTGTTCGATGGCATTGGATCCAGCTCCGAGGGGAGCACTGCCGATGTGGCTGTGAGCCTGGGCCTTCCGGTGGTGCTGGTGGTGGATGCTGGAGGCCAAGCCCGGTCTCTCGGTGCACTGGTTCGAGGTTTCAGAGATCTGGATCAACGCCTCAATCTTGCTGGCGTCGTGCTGAATCGTGTGAGCAGTCCCAGGCATCGGGAGCTGCTTGAGGAGGTGCTCACGGACATTGGTGTGCACTGCCTGGGCTGCCTACCAGGGGATCCCAACCTGGAGTTACCAAAACGGCATCTGGGTCTTGCTCCCGCCCATGAACTGAGCTCCCTGCAAAAGCGACTGGCGCACTGGTCTGCTCTGGCCGAGCAGCACCTCAACATGAAAGTGTTCGGTCCTCTCCTGAAAGCACCAAGGCCCGGCCCAGACCCGATTCGGCATGTCCTGTCTCCAGAGCTAGAGACATCACAACAACAATCGTTGCCTGTGGCCGTCGCACAGGATTCGGCCTTCCACTTCCGCTACCCCGAAATGCAGGAATGCCTGGAGCTGCTGGGGATGCCAGTGCTTCCCTGGAGTCCCTTGAGCGATAACGCTTTACCACCAGAAGCGACCGGCCTGATTCTGCCCGGGGGATTTCCAGAGCTGCATGCACATCAACTGAGTGAATGCAAAACAACCTTCTCAGCGCTACACGCATGGATTCGCGACAAGCCGATCTACGCCGAATGCGGAGGGATGCTGCTTCTAGGTCGAGGCCTGGCCGATCCAGACGGGACACTGCATGCGATGGCTGGTCTCCTGCCGTTTGAAGCCAAACGTGGGCGACTGCAGGTGGGCTACCGACAGCTGGAGGCTCAAACCGACAGCCTGCTGTTACGCAAGGGTGAAAGGCTCAGAGGCCACGAATTTCATCGCTGGCAACTGTGCCGTGAATCGGATGCAAGCGTTGGCAGCTTGGGGCCGCTGTGGCAGGTTGAAGGTTGGAAAGTTGAGCAGAGAGCTGAGGGATGGAACCTGCCCAATCTCCACGCAAGCTGGGTCCACCTCCACTGGGGCGGATCCTCGATGATCCCCCGGAGATGGCGCGCCGCGCTCGGCTTCGCGGCGAAGCGGAACGTCGCCGCTTTGTGACCCGCCAGACCAGGCAGAGATCGGTCACTCTTCAGGAACGCTGGCGTTTTCTGGTGGAAGGAACCGTTCAAGGCGTTGGTTTTCGGCAGGCCTGTCGTCGACGTGCTCTTGAACTAGGCCTCAGCGGCTGGGTCCGCAACCTGGATGACGGCCGTGTGGAAGTACAAGCCGAAGGTGATCAGCTTCCCCTCAACGAGCTGAGGCTTTGGTGTGAACAGGGTCCCAGCGAAGCGAAGGTTCGTCTTGTTCGTCCCTGCCAGATGCCGATCACCGGTGCCGACTGGTTCGAAATCCGTCACTGAGAACGTGTTGGCAAGGGGTTGATTGCGAAGCCAAATCAACTCCTGATGGTCAGAATCTGAGCAGAGACGGCTGATTCTGGCCATGACCCATCAACGCCAGCTCTGGCTGCTTCGCCATGGAGCCACCGAGTGGGCTCGCAGCGGACGTCACACAGGCAACACCGACGTCTCTCTGCTATTAGAGGGAGAAGACGAAGCCCGGCAACTGGTTCCTGTCTTGAGCCAACAGCATTTCGCGGCGGTCTTCAGCTCACCTCTTCAACGTGCTCGGCGAACCTGCGAACTGGCAGGGCTGGGCGCAAGCATGACCGTGATGAAGGAGTTGCTGGAGTGGAATTACGGTGATTACGAAGGAATCACCACCCCTGACATTCAGCGCAAGGTGCCGGAGTGGAATGTGTTCACCCATGGCTGTCCGAATGGCGAAGACGCTGAGGCCGTGCAAAAACGCTGTGAAACCGCGATTCGGCTTTCCATGGAATCGCCCGGAGATGGAGACGTTGCACTGTTTGCCCATGGACATCTTCTGCGGGCCTTAGCCGGGACCTGGCTTGGCCTGGGAGCCGAGGGCGGCAGGCTGCTGATGTTGAGCACCGGAAGTCTCTGTGTGCTCGGTTTCGAGCATGGAAATCATGCGATCGTGCGCTGGAATGCGCCTGCTGACGGCCGGTTCTGATGAGCGACACAACCCTCTGGGCGGAACTGCTGGCCTATGGCACCGGCATTGGCCTCTCGCCGATTCATATCGCCGTTCTCTTGCTGCTGCTCCTGGGTCCGAACCCCATCAAACGAGGCGGATGGTTCCTCGCAAGCTGGGTGGTCACGACTCTGCTTGCAGCCACGCTGCTAGTGACGGTTGGACATTCGCTGGTGCTGGATATGAGCCATGGCTCCCATCACCGCACGGGCCTGGATCTGCTGGCAGGAGGAGCGCTGGTCGCCATCGGTGGACGGGAACTGATCAAATCCTTCACCGAAGGTTCGGAGCCGCCGGCCTGGACCAAAGGCATCGACCGCTTTTTGGCCATGCCGCTACCGCTGCTGTTGTTGCTGGGTTCCGTCGGCGAAATCATTAGCCCAGACGACATCGTGCTGTTCGCCAAGTCAGCTGGAGTGGTTCTGTCAGCGCAGTTGCCCACCTGGCAGGAAGCAGTCGGTCTGATTGCTTTCACATTCGGAGCCAGCCTGTTTCTATTCACTCCTTTTGTTGCCGTTGTGATCGGCCGTGACAAGGTCATTCCACTTCTCGAGAAAGGGAAAGAGGTGTTATTTGCCAGAGGAAGTCTTGTGGTTGGTGGGGTCAGCCTGGGGCTGGGGATCTACCTCGGATGGCAGGGTGTGAGCGGACTGACAGCGATCTGAACCCAATCGCGAGCCTTCAGAAGGAAAGCCCTGAACGATTAGCCAATCCCGCGTAAAGCCTTGCTCCAGGAGGCTGCATTGCGTTGGCTATCACCCACCAGATAAACCCCATGCCGGGCACGACTGACTGCCACATAAGCCAGCTGTTGATGAAACACCTGCCTCTCTGGCGCCAGGCGGTCAAGGCTGCGAGGGAACACATCATCAGCAACAAAAACCTCACCAAAGCTGCTGCCTTGACTGCGATGCACCGTGAGGACTGCAGCAGGCCCAAGTGATGCAAAAGCATCCCTCACCAGGAAGTAACGGCGCCAAAGCGATCGCCCGCCGCGTTTCCCGGCGTTCCTTGCTTCCTGAGCCAGACGCTTCAGCAGTGCATCCAGTTGCTCCCTCGCCTGACTGCCGGAAGGAGGCTGAAGGCGCAGCCTGAGCTCAAGCTCGCCACTGCGAACCTTCGCATTGAGGGTCTCAATCACGGGCACACCCAGTCCGGCCAACGACAGCTGCGCTTCACCAGCAACACCGAACTCCGCAAGATCGCAGCGTTCCGGAGACACGTCTTCAACCACGAGTTCACGGTTGGAACCCAAGACCAGATCGGGTTCCTCGCCGGTCTCGCCTCCATCGCTGGATGCCGGTGCCATCACCGCAGTGCGCGTGATCAACACCTCACCCGGCAACACAGCCATCTGATCCGCCATCTCTCCATGAATGGCTCTGCGAGCATGGGGGACCAACGTTTCGAGGCGGCGATTGGTGTAGCAGAGGATTCGCGCCGCATCGGGGTTATCGCTCGCCGCCGCCTGGCGCAGACCCTCCTGAGCACGCGACAACCAGTCAGCTCGGCTCAGCACTCCCACCTGACCGAGATCCGAGCGAACGGGAGGCAGCAGCGGTGGCACTTCGCAGGGCAAGCGACCATCGCGCAGACAACTGGCCAGTTGCAGGACCGGGCCCTGGTGACGAACAACCTCACGCAAGCAGGCGGAAACAGCACGATTGATGCCGAACACCGGGCTTTCGCTTTCACCCACCGGTGGCAACTGGGCCGGATCACCCACAAACACCAGTCGCGTTTTGAACGGGTGGGCACACTGCAAGGCAATGGACAGCAGCGAGCTGTCGACCATCGAGGCCTCATCGACCAGCACCAGCCCGAGATGCTCCAACGCTGCGGCCGTTTGTTCAGTGGATTCGCACAGCTCCCGATCACCCTGTCGCTTGAGCTTCAAACGCAGCAAACGATGAATCGTGGAGGGGTACCAAGTGGGCTGAAGACCTTCGAGGCTGAGGGCCTGCCGTAACACCCCCACAGCCTTGTGGGTTGGAGCCACAACGGTCCAGCAGAGACCGCTGCTTTCCACTTGCCTCAGCAGGCGCATCGACAGGAAGGTCTTGCCACTGCCGGCATAGCCACTGAGGACGAAGGGAAGGCCAGCGTCCTGCTGCTGCAGCCAGTCGGAGAAAGCCTCTGCGGCCTTGTGTTGATCCTCAGTGAGGCTCAGTTCAGCGTGGGGAAATGACGTCAACCCAGAGCGTTGGTGATCAATTGCGTCAATTGAAGCGGCGATCCCAGATAGTTGAGGCCAAGCAAGGCAATCATCGGGCCCAGCAGGCTCCCAACCAGCACTTCCGTTCGGGAATGCCCAAGTCGTTCCTTAAGTGGTTTCTCGAAGGGTGTCTGCCAGAGAGATTCCGGCAGGGCATTGACCCGTTCAGCGGTGAAACCGGCGGCACGCCTCACACCGCTGGCGTCGTACATCACCACGAACGCCACAGTGGCGGCCAGGGCAAAAACGGAAGATGCGAATCCCTCCTGCCAGCCCACCGCCGCGGCCGTTCCGCTCACCAGTGCTGCATGGCTTGATGGCATCCCACCGGTTTCGATCAGCACCGCAGGCCTCCAGCGGCGAAAAACGATGAGTTCAATCACCAACTTCGACAGCTGAGCCAGACCGCAAGCGGCAAGACCCCAGGCCAGGACTCCATTATCAAGAATCTTCAGGGGGATGCTGAGAGTGACGTCGTCCATCATCAACGGTCCCGACTGGCCACGTAATCGGCCAAAGCCAGCAGAGGTTGAGCCTTATGTTTCCAGGGGTGCAGGGCAGCTTTTGCCTCTCCCACCAACTCGAGGGCGCGGGTTCTCGAAGGCTCCAGACCGAGCAGCTTGGGATAAGTGGTCTTGTCTGCCAGCAGATCCTTGCCGGCCGTCTTGCCCAGCACCTCGCTGCTGGCCGTGACATCAAGAATGTCGTCCACAATCTGGAACGCAAGGCCGATGCCATTGGCATAGGTGCGCATGGCCTGAACTTGGGCATCACTGGCACCGCCGATCAAGGCACCGGTCACCACGCAGGCCCGCAGCAGCGCAGCGGTCTTGTGCAGATGGATGTATTCCAGCGTCTCCAGGTCGACCTGTTTGCCTTCACACTCCAGATCAACCACCTGTCCCCCCACCAGACCAGGCGCTCCTGAGACCATGGCAAGTTCTCCGACCACCTTCACCAACCTCTCTGCAGGCACATCGGCACTGCGCACCGACACCATCTCGAAAGCGCGACTGAGCAACGCATCTCCCGCGAGGATCGCCATGGCATCGCCGTACACCTTGTGATTCGTCGGCCGGCCACGCCTGAGGTCGTCGTTGTCCATCGCCGGCAGATCGTCATGGATCAGCGACATGGTGTGAATCATTTCGACCGCTACCGCCGTGGGCATGGCCTTTGAGGGATCGCCACCCACCAGCTCACAGGCCGCAAGACACAAAATCGGTCGTAAACGCTTTCCTCCCGCCACCAGGGAGTAGCGCATTGCTTCTCTGAGAGATTCCGGCCGCTCAGGCCCCATCGAGGCGTCCAAAGCGGCTTCGACCCGCTCGCGAGAGTGATTCAGATAAGCCTTGAAATCAAAGCTCTGCTGAGGCTCACCCGGCGGCGGAACGCCTTCAGGGCTAGTCGCCGTGGCGGTCATGGGGAGCGCAATGCTGGGCGAATTCTGTCAGGCCGGCGGGCACGCAAGCCCCATCAGATGATCAAGTCAGCCAGATCGTGATCGACCCCATGGCGACGGCACCATGCCACAACGGTGTTCACCAGAAGCATCGTGACAGTCATGGGGCCAACGCCTCCGGGCACCGGCGAAAGCGCAGCGGCAATGGGCTCCAGCTCTGCCGCCTTCACATCACCACAGAGTCCGCCCTCAGGACGACGGTGGATCCCCACATCCACCACGACCGTGCCTGGGCTCACATGATCTGCTCCAAGCATTTCCGGACGACCGGCCGCCACCACGAGAATCTCTGCCTGACGCGTTAGAGCAGCGAGATCTCTGGTTCGTGAGTGAGCAATAGTCACCGTTGCGTTCGCGGCCTGCAGCATCAGGGCCATGGGCTGCCCCACCAAAATGCTGCGTCCGACCACAACGGCACGACGGCCAGCAGGATCGATGTCTGCACTGCGCAGCATCGCCATCACGCCGGCAGGAGTGCAGCTCCGGGGACCCTTTTCGCCCTTGAGCAACCGGCCAAGATTCAGCGTATGCAGACCATCGGCATCCTTTTCAGGATCAATCGCAGCCAACAAAGGTGTTTCGTCCAATCCCTGCGGGAGCGGAAGCTGCAACAGGATTCCGTCCACCCTCTGATCAGCATTTAAGGCACGGATCGCCTGCATCACCTGGTCAGGTGATGCATCTGCTGGAAGGTGAGACCCATAGCTCTCAACACCGACTCGAGCACAGGCCTTTTCCTTATTGGCCACGTAGACCGCACTGGCAGGATCATCACCCACACGCAAAACAGCCAAGCCCGGCGGGCGACCGGCGGTCTGGCGTGCAGATTGGACCTGAGACTGCAGCCGTAGCTCGAGTGTCTTGGCCAGGGCCTTGCCATCCAACCTGAGGGCCATTGCCATCTGATGCATGTGAATCCAGCATGCCGCTCCGGCAGAGCTAGCGTTTGTGCTGGATGCTCACAGCTGACTTGCGTTCGCATCGCCTTGCACGTCTCTGGAGGTCCTGGCTCAGGAGCGAATCACCTCGCCGCCCTGTGCTGCGCTGGAACAGATTGCAGAAAGCAACGCTGCTGATCCTCTGTGTTCTGGTGGCACTGGTGTCCAGCTGGCCGTGGCTGGTGGAACCCGACCTGCGGCCAGGACTGGCCGCTCCCTTTGATGCAGAGGCCCCTAAGGACGCCAGAGTTGTAGACAGTGAAGCCCTGGAGCAGAGGCGCTCAAGCCTGGGATCCAGCACCTTCGTGCAGGTTCTGGACCCTCAGGAAAACGAGCAAATCCGCATGCGACTGGAGCGACACCTCAGCGAATTGGAACGGGTCGCGAACAGCAACGATGCCGAGCGAATCGGACCTGTGAACCTGTCTCTCAACGAGCAGAGATGGCTGGAGAAACGAAACCAGGATGAACGTCGGGATTGGGGTATGGCTCTTCGCCGAGCGCTCGACCGAATGCTCAGTCAGGGGCTTGTCAACACGCTGGCACTGGAACAGCTTCAACGGGCCAGCGACCTGCAGCTCGAAGACCTCAATCAAGGCGAGCCAGCGGGCCGCAGTCTGGGCAGCAAGGTGCTGACCACAACGCTTCAGGGCGCCAGCAACCTTCAAACCGATCCACTGCGAAGCCAGCGACTGATCGAGGAGTTGATCACCCAACAAGGAATCCCCACCATTGAAGTGAATCGCGGCGATCTGATCACCCGCAAGGGCGAGCCGATCAGCTCACAGGCCTACGACGTTCTCGATTTCTTCGGAATGGTGAATCGCCGACCGAAGCTGGGGATTTGGTTCATCCGTTTCACAGAAGCACTGGCCAGCTGCGGGGTTCTGCTGCTGGTCATGCGCCGCGAACGTCCCTGCCTGGAAGCACCCCATGGCCTGCTGGCTCTGGGTCTGTTGCTGCTGGGTCAAGCCTGCAAACTCTGGTTTGGTGCTTCGGTGAGCCCGCTGGCGGTGATCGTGCCGCCCACCCTTCTCCTGGCTCAGGGCCTTGGCACAACCAGTGCACTGGCCTGGATGGCTGTGGCCAGTCTTCTCTGGCCAACCCCAGTGACTGGCCTGGGGGAAGGACGCCTGCTGATTGCCGCTGCCACAGCCACCGTCGCTGCATTGCAAGCAGGTCGCTTGCGCAGCAGAGCACAGTTGTTGCAACTCGCCGTCTTGCTGCCGGTGGGTGCATGGCTGGCCGAGCTGGTGTTGATGAGCCGAGAGGGCCAACCGCTTGCTGGGTCATGGATCCGCTTGCCATCCGATGCCGGGGAACTCGCCTCGGAAGCCTTGTTGCTTGGGCTGGCAATGATGCTGGCGATCCTGGTCATTCCTCTTCTGGAAAGCTCCTTCGGGTTGCTGACAAGAGCACGCTTGATGGAACTTGCCGATCAGGAGCGCCCATTGCTGCGGCGGCTGTCCTTAGAAGCCCCAGGCACCTTTGAGCACACCTTGATGATCTGCGGCCTGGCCGAAGAGGGAGCGCGGTCGATCGGCGCCGATGTCGACCTGATCAGAACAGGATCCCTTTATCACGATGTGGGGAAGCTCCATGCCCCCAACTGGTTCATCGAAAATCAAACCAGTGAAGAGAACCCGCATACCCGGCTCAACGACCCTTTGGCCAGTGCAGGAGTGCTCCAAGCCCATGTGGATGAGGGGCTGAAACTGGCACGACGACATCGGCTTCCTCGCCCGATTGCGGACTTCATTCCTGAACATCAGGGCACGTTGCGAATGGGATATTTCCTGCATCAGGCCCGGCAGCAGAATCCTGACATCTCTGAGAAACGCTTCCGCTATCACGGACCGACGCCTCGCTCGAAGGAGACCGGAATCATGATGCTGGCGGACGGCTGTGAGGCTGCATTGCGCTCACTACCGCCGGACACGAGTGATCATGAAGCTCGTGACACGGTCAAGCGGATCGTTGAGGCTCGCATCAGCGACGGACAACTCAGCCAGAGCAGTCTCAGTCGGGCCGAACTGGAACTGGTGATGCATTCGTTCGTGCGTGTGTGGCGAAGAATGCGGCATCGCCGCATTCCTTATCCCATTCCCGCAAAGCGCAGCTTCTCCGCTTGAGCCCAGTCAGCCTGAGCCCAGCTCGGGAGTGCAGAACGCACACGCACCCTTCGATGGTCATAAGGGTCCTGAAAGCTCAGACCATAAGCATGCAGATGCATCGGACCCTGAAGGTCGGGGGCGGTATAGATGCGATCAGCACAGATGGGCGCCCCCACGGCAGCGAGATGCGCCCGCAACTGATGGGATCGGCCGGTCAGAGGCCGCAACCACAAACGTGTGCAATCTGCTGACTGCGTCCATTTGCGCCAAAGCGTGCAACAGGGCTTGCCCTCCGGATGCGGTCCGTAAAAAGGCGGATGGCGCTGCAGCCTGGCCAGGGGCAGACGAATGCTTCCCCGCCGTCCCAACAAAGGCCTGACGACATCAGCGAGATAAAGCTTGTGAACTCTGCGGGCAGCAAACAGAGCACTGAGCGATCGCAGGCTGCTCTGATTTTTGGCCACAAGAACGAGTCCAGAGGTCTCCCGGTCGAGGCGATGCACCAAGCGAAGCTCAGGGCAACAGTCCTGGAGTCTCGTGATCAGGGAATCACGTTGATGAGAACCCAGACCGGGCTGACTCAGCAAGCCAGATGGCTTATCGACCACCAGATATTGAGGGTGCTCGAGCACGAGAGCACAGCCCGCGAGCTGAGGAAGAGCTGCTGCCAAGGCATCAAAGCCTGACGCCACGTCGATGGGCAGGGCGGCACCAATAGATCAGCGCCAGCACATTGATCAACCCGAGCACGACAGGTCCCAACCCCATGGTCTGCGGCTCAAGCCCCAGGACCAGGCGAACAAGGCCATAGGGAATGGCTCCGGCAAGACTCATGGACAGGGCAACGATGGCCAGAATCACACCCCAGCGTCGCTGCGCCAGCAAGCCTGCTGAAGCCACGATGCCCACGATCGCAGCGGGCCAAGCCAGAGAGAACGCAAGGCTGATGTTGGTGATGGCAATGCCGGAAGAGGATCCTTCTCGAAATGCCAGCAGGCCGATCACAGGCAGAGCGATCAAGTTGGCCACCAGACCTAGCCAGGTCATCAACCAATAGCCGTTGAGCCGCGGACCCATGGAGAGATGCCACACATCTGCACACCGTAAGTTCCGTGCCTTATCCAGCTCAGCCAATTCATGGCTCAGGGAGGTGAACCAAGAACATCAGGCGGTTGAGCAACCTTGCGATGACTCAGACGGTCAGCACAGAAACTGCGAAACAAGGCTTCCACCTCCTCGGGGGGCATCCCTTGAACCAGCCGTGCCTCGATTTCATCACGACGCTGCGACTGGTGATAGAGACGCAGCTCCTGGAACGTTGTTTGGGATTGAGATTCGATGCGCGCGAGGGCATTGCCGACTTGGTGATCCGCGAGCAACGGCCCGCCGTGACAGTGCTGCATCACATGGGCCGACTCGTGGGCAAGAACAACCCAGACCTGCCTTGGATCGTCCTCGATGTTGTTGGCACAAATCAACAGGGCATTTCGGGGCGCATGGAAGGCACCCAGAAGGGCGGACGGACAATCTTTGGCCACAAGCGTGTGGGTTCCCGCCCGGCGGATCAGAGCGGCGTAGCTTCCGATCCGATCCCAGGTCTCAGCCTTGGACGATCCGGCGAAAAACGGAGCCAACAGAGTGAGGGCAAGCGCAGCGAAAGCACGCACTCGAGCCGACGGAGCCAGACCCAGCAAACCAACGTCTCCAGTTCCTGGTCTCATTCAAGACACGCTGGATCAAATTGGCATCCCTTCCGCCTGAATTCACGGCATCAGGCGATTCACGCTGCCCACTTTGTCGCGAAACGACTGAACGCGATCAATCCGGGTGTTGACGCGAAGCGTGGCGTGAATCCGCTGCACTCCCTCTTGATGCAAGCGGTCATGACAGCCCTTCACGCAAGCGAAGACGTCATCCCATTCCCCTTCGATGGCCGTGCCATCGGGGCCGAGCTGATGTTCAAGCCCGGAAGCCTTGATGACCTCTTGGCACAAAGCAATCGAAGGCCCTAGCGACACTCCAACCCCAAGCGGAACCAAACAGAGATCGACACTTACCCGCACAAGCCAATCAGCCAGCTTCAGCCATGGTTGAACAAGATCCGACCAGCGCGCAAGCGCTTACAAGCTTCTCAGCGCGCTGAAGCGCCTCTTCACGATTCCAAAAGGCAGGCACTGGGGTAGCCAAGGGTGCGCCATTCCCCGCAACGGGTTTGCACTTCTAAAGCGATTCCTCGCTGAACCACCGACATCGAACGCCCCTGTCCAGCACACCAGCGACTGGCCGCCGCTTCCGCAGCAGCAATGGATTCATAGGGAGCGTCTAAAACCGGATGCGGCTGCCCGTCCAATGCCACGAGCCTGTAGAGGGGGCAGCCGGACTCAGGCATCTGTCCACTTTCGCATCTGTCTACAGTGTTCCACGGCGTCGAGCGACGCGCCATCACGAAGTGTGTGCACAGCCCTCCTTGCGCGATGCCAAGTCAAGCTCTCACTGACGCTTATGCAGAACTTCTGAGCCGCGCTCCTGCGCCTCTGTTCGCCCGAGCAAGACAGCTCTATCTCAACAAATACTGCCTGGATGGACGGACCACCCAGAGTCCTTTACGCCTTTTCGTGGTGCAAGAGACCCTCAATGAACGGGTGGAAGCCGATCAGGAGGCAGGTCCTCTCGGCAGGGTTGTCACCCTTCAATCCAGCTCGACGGAGCTGGCGATCGTTCACTGGCAGCGGGACGAGCCCCCTGAGCAGGCAGTCATTGAGACGTACCTGCATCAGAGCTGGCAACTCCAGCCCTCTCAGCTCTCTCCAGTTGAAGAACCCTGGTTCCGCAACGGCGGATATCAACTACGGATGACCTTGCAGGAACCCCTGACCTGGGTCCGGAGCAGCCGATATCAAGACACCGACCATTAGTCCGGCAAAGGAAAACCCACGAAAAGCTGAAGTCACCGTCACCAGCTGCACAAAGCTGGCTAGGCAGAGTTCAGGACTCGCAGAGATTCATGATGAGATCATCACTCCTTGAGCGGTATGTTCTGCGCTATGCGAGCACCGGTCATTACCTGCGGGTTAACGACGAAAGCCAGAAAATCGAACGCAGCTCCAGCCCTGATTCAGCTTGGGAATTTCATACTCACGAAGGAGCTGTCACGCACGCACTCTGGATTGGAGAAGTGTTTGGTCAAACGCCCGACGTGGTGAAAATGGTCTAAATGTGGCTGAGTAATGAGAAAGTGACAAGATGCGGCGATCTCACTCAGTTCGTTGCCTGAGTTGCTTTTTCTAGACCAAATCAAGTGTCTTCAACACCTTGATTCAGAACAGCATGCAAACATTTTGTGCATACAAATCAGTTAGCAATCTGATCTTCAGTCAACCCTGGATAAAATGCCTGAGACGTCTTGACTCGTCAGCCATACGCCTTTGCAACTCCGCAGACGGAGCAGCGGAATCTTCCCTTAACTGAGCGTTGATCACATCATCTTCAGTGATTGAAAGGCCGCGCTCATGGCCGAGCTCGATCAAGGTCTCGACAGACACCGGCTCTGCAAGGCGCTGCGCCAGCTCCTGCTCCTCATGGCGTTGCTTGAGAAGGGTATCGAGATCCTGAAGAGACATGAACAGCAGCGTGCAGTGATCACAACCCCATTCCACCAGACCATTGCTAGACATCGCAAAGGACTTTTGAAGACCATGAGGACCCCCCGTTTCACGACTGCTCTGCTCGGCCTCAGTGTTGGCCTGATCAGCCTTGAAGCCGGCCTATCAGCGGCACAGGCTGGTTGCAACTTCCTCCCCCCTGTCGGAAGCAATGGCAGCAGCAACATCGTTAAAAAGCGGGTCAGCAGAGAGAAGCTGATCGGCCGCACCAACTGGAACACTGACTTTGCCGTCAATGCTCCATACAGCAGCTTCAAGCTTTTCTTCACAGCCGACTCCACAGCCAGCGGCACTTATCCAGTGGAAGCATTCCTGAAATTCACTGACGGCAGCAATCTGCGCGTGGTGAAGGAATCCATGACTCCGCCAATCGGCACAGGCAAGCAGTTCGGGCCATTCACTGTTCCCCAGGGCAAACAGGTCAACCAGGTGAACTTCAAGATCGGTACAGGCAGCGATCCCAACTCAACAGGATTCAGCTACCGCATTTCCGTTCAGGGCTGCAACTGAGCCATCCCAGAGAGCAATGCGTGAACGGCTCTGGATCATCATCCCCGCAGCTGGATTTCCATTCCTGCTGGTGCTGTTCATTGTTCTCTGGCAGTCCCTGCAACAACAGAACCGCACCATTCAGGATCTGGTCCAGCAGCTCGAGGGACTCGAACGTGTCGAGCTGCGTGACAGAGAAGGCAACCGGGAACTGATCGAGCAGCAGCTTGGGGTTCTGCAGACACGACAACAAACGCTGCAGAGGCAGATCAGCAATCTGGAAAGCTGGCAGCGTGCTTCCGGTGATCGGGAACGGGCCCTCTGGAACAGGATCCAGGCACCGTTCCCAACCAATCCGGATGTTGACCTTCCAGACAACCGGGACATTGAGCGAACAGCACCACCCGGAGGGCCGTCATCTCAACAGCCTTCATCTCAACAGCCAATCCTCAGCCCTTGACGGCATCGCCGCTGGCGCTGGGGAGAATGAAGCGCTGCAAAAGGATGAACAGCAGCAGCACGGGAAGAATTGAAACCACAGATCCTGCGGCCACAATTCTCCAATCAAGGGAAAAACTGCTGGCCAGCTGCTGCAGACCCAGCGGCAGCGTGAACAGCTGAGGGTCATCCAGGATCACCAGTGGCCAGAGGAAATCGCTCCAGGTTCCGATGAATACAAACATGGCCAGGGTGATCAGATCAGCTCGCGCAGCTGGGATCATCACGTTCCACCACTCACCGAGCTTGCCGCAGCCATCCATGCGGGCGGCTTCCTCCAGCTCAGCTGGAACCCCGAGAAAGCTCTGACGAAGCAGATACAACCCGAAGGCGGTTGCGGCCTGCGGAATCACGAGAGCCATCAGGGTGTTGCGCAAACCCAGCTGCACCATCAATAGATAAAGGGGGATCATCACCACCTGAAACGGGATCAGGATGGTGGCAACGACCAACCCCAGAACCAATCCACGCCCTGTGAAGCGCATGCGCGCCAGGGGGTAGGCAGCCAGGGAGCAGAACAGCAGATTGGCCACCACAGCCAACAGGCTGACCACGGTGCTGTTGAAGAGATAACGACCAAGAGGGTTGTCTCGAAACAGCCTTCCATAGGCGTCAAGACTGGGTTGCGAGGGCAGCAGGGCTGGGGGACTGGTGAAAATATCCTCTGCAGGACCCTTCAGTGACGTGCTGACCAACCAAAGAAGGGGCACGAGCACCAACAGTGCCAGCAGAATCAGCAGCAGCAGCTGGAGCAAAGCCCCGGCACGAAGCCCAGCTTTGCCAGCTGGGTCTCGAGTGACGGAGGGCTGCATCAGGTCAGAGGGTGGGACGGGCATCCAGAGGCGCGGTGTCCTTCTGGGGATGCAAGGCAGGTTGTGCAGACCCAGCAACCAGACGATTCAGAGCATTGACGAAGGCCTGAGCAGCAGCCACAACCACATCCGTATCGGCGGAATGACCTGAATACAACTCACCGTCGCGCCGCAGCCTGATGGTCACCTCACCGATGGCATCAATGCCTTCGGTCACAGATTTCACGGAAAACTCCACCAATTCATTGGGCACCCCGGCCAGACCGTTGAGTGCTTGACACACGGCATCGACCGGACCGGTACCGATGGATGCCATCGTCTGCTCCTTGCCATCTTCGTCAGCCAAGGTGACCGTGGCGGTGGGGCTGAGGCTGCTGCCGCAGCTCACCTGAACCTGCTTCAGCTGATAGCGAGCCTCCGGCTGCTGAACCTGCTCACTGACAATGGCTTCAAGGTCGCGATCGGTGATTTCACGCTTGCGATCGGCAAGGTCCTTGAAACGAGCAAAGGCATCATCGAGATCCTCACGGCTGAGGTCATAGCCCAGCTCTTCCAGACGCGCTCGCACCGCACTGCGGCCACTGAGCTTGCCAAGGGAAATGCGGTTGTCACTGAGCCCAACCGTGCGGGCGTCGACAATCTCGTAGGTCAGCCTGTTCTTGAGAACACCGTCCTGGTGGATGCCCGATTCATGGGCAAAAGCGTTCGCGCCCACGATCGCCTTATTGGGCTGCACCACCATGCCGGTGAGATTGGAGACCAGACGTGAGGTTTTGGTGATCTCCTCAGTGCGCACAGCCGTGAGTGGAGTTGGCGAGTCCGCATCGCGGCCAAAGAAGGGATTGAAATAACGGCGGCGCACATGCAACGCCATCACCAGTTCCTCAAGAGCAGCATTACCGGCTCGCTCACCAATGCCATTGATCGTGCATTCGAGCTGTCGCGCACCGTTCTTGACAGCCTCCAGAAAGTTGGCGACGGCAAGACCAAGATCGTTGTGTCCATGAACGGACAACACCGCCTCGCCCATGTTGGGAACATGGCGATCAATGCCTGCGATCAACTCTCCGAACTCGGTCGGTGTGGTGTAGCCGACCGTGTCAGGAATATTGATGGTGGTGGCGCCGGCAGCGATCGCTGCCTCGATGACTTCGTAAAGAAATTCAGGGTCACTGCGTCCTGCGTCTTCGCAGGAGAACTCAACGTCATCGACCAGGGAATGGGCGTAAGCCACCATGTCCGGGACGATGGCCAGCACCTCCTTACGACTTTTGCGCAGCTTGTGCTCAAGGTGAATATCGCTCGTTGCGATGAACGTGTGAATCCGTCTCCGTGGTGCCGGAGCCACCGCGTCCGCGCAGGCCTTGATGTCGCCTTTCGACGCCCGCGACAGCCCGCAGATCACTGGCCCGTGTTCACCACCGACCTGCTGGGCGATGCGCTGGACAGCGGCGAAATCCCCAGGACTTGCGAAGGGAAAACCCGCTTCAATCACATCGACGCCCAGTCGAGCCAGCTGCTGCGCGATCGCCAGTTTCTCCTCAAGGTTGAGACTGGCTCCCGGTGATTGTTCACCATCCCTGAGGGTGGTGTCGAAGATCAAAACGCGGCCTGGGTCGTGGGCCATGGCAAAAGCCTCGACGCGATTTAGTCGGAATGACTATGGGTAAGTCCACTCTAAGCGAGTCAGCCAGTGGCAATCTTGTAGATCCCGCCCGGAATCCCGGTACATTCACACGACTAATGGGACGGAAAAGTGGCCAACGGGGCACTGGCTCTTGTTCTGCACGCCCATCTGCCGTTCGTCCGCGGCGCGGAAGCTCACTCGCTTGAAGAGGACTGGTTCTTCCAGGCTCTGATCGAGTGCTATCTCCCCCTGCTGGAGACGCTCGAGCGAGCTGCTGCCGATCCAGGGCAGAGCCCACAGCTGACCATGGGGCTGTCGCCGACGCTGCTGTCACTACTGGCGGATCCCACTCTGAGACAGCGTTTTCCCGCCTGGATCCAAGCTCGACTCAACCTGTTGCACCATGCCCCGACTGACCGACGAGCGGCAGCGGAGCATCTGACCAGCAGCTTCCAGCGCCACCTCGCAGCCTGGCAACGCTGTGACGGCAACCTGATTCCACGCTTCGCAGCACTCCAGCGCCAGGGCGTTCTCGATCTGCTCACGTGTGGAGCAACCCATGGGTATCTACCTCTGCTGAGGGAGCACCCAGAGGTTGTGCGTGCTCAGTTGCGAACTGCCGTTAGAGAGCACCACAGATTGGTGGGAGAAAGGCCTCTTGGCATCTGGCTGCCCGAATGCGCTTACTACGAAGGACTGGATCGCTGGATGCGCGATGCAGGACTGCGCTACGCCGTCCTCGATGGCCACGGACTTCTGCATGCCCAACCCCGGCCGCGTTATGGGGTGTATGCGCCGATTGTGAGCCGTCAGGGAGTGGCCTTCTTCGGTCGCGACAGTGATGCCACCCTTCCAGTTTGGTCAGCAAAGGATGGCTATCCAGGCGATCCCTGGTACCGGGAATTTCACCGGGATCTGGGTTGGGATTTGCCAGCAGAACAGATTGAAGCCATGGGTCTGCCAACCCAGCGTCCGTTGGGACTGAAACTGCACCGCGTCAGCGATCCTGCCGGTGGCCTGGATGGCAAGCAGCCCTATCAGCCCGAAAAGGCCCTCGCACGCACCCGTGACCATGCCCAGCATTTCCTGGAGGGCCGACGGCGGCAGCTCGACAAGCTCAGCGACGGGATGGCTATCGAACCTCTGCTCGTTGCTCCCTTTGATGCCGAGCTTTTCGGGCACTGGTGGTTTGAAGGTCCAGGTTTTCTGGCCGAACTATTCCGACAGGCACCAGAACAGAACATCCGATTCACCAGCCTGCGTGGCGTCCTGAACACCCAGCCGAATCTTCAGGTCTGCGATCCCTGCCCTTCCAGCTGGGGCAGGGGTGGCTTTCACGACTATTGGCTCAACGAAACCAACGCCTGGGTCATTCCTGAATGGAGCCGAGCAGGTCGGGTCATGGTCGATCGCTGCAGCCGCGGTGTGGGCAGCGAACTGGATCTTCGTTTATTGCATCAGGCCGGACGGGAACTGCTGCTGGCTCAGTCCTCGGACTGGAGTTTCATTCTCAGGGCAGGCACCACAACGGAACTGGCCCGAGAGCGCATTGAGCGTCACCTCGAACGCTTCTGGCGCTTGATCGCCGCAATCGAGCGACGGGAGCAACTACCGGAGGGATGGCTGGAAGAGCTGGAGGAGGAAGACGCTCTCTTCCCCTTGATTCAGCCGGCTGACTGGAGCAGCCTTACTGCCTGAAACGTGGGGCCTTGTGCTGCGAGGCTCCCAGCACAAGGCCTTGCCTGAGTTCCCATGGGGACAGGGCAAACAGTCGCAACATCACGCCCATCAGGCGGGGCAGCGGCAGGGTGTTGGTCAGAAAGCCGAACCAATCCTCCCGAGGTAGGGAGAAAAAGGTCGCGAAATGGCGCCGCAGCAGCTGTTCGTTGAATCCCATCAATCGCCCCAGACCAAACTGATAAAGCTGATGGCGCAGCACCAGCTCCATTGGCCAGAGCGCCTGCCAGCCGCGCCGCGCAAGATCGACTGATCCGAGCGACGGGTCAGCCAGAGCGGCCGCCAGAGCTTCAGCCAATCCAGGGCCCCGACGCAACAGAGACCCCACCATGTAGCCCGATGCCGGGTGCACCATGCTCGCGGAACCCCCGAACGCGAGCAGAGGTTGATTGCGATCCGGTAGAGGCAGATTCATCGGAAACAGACAGAACTCCTCATGGAGGACTTCGGTGATCTGAACCCCGCGATGCTCGAGGCGTTGCTTCAGTCGCTGTTGAAGAACGTCGTAGGCAACTCCCGGTGCCAAAGCCAGTGAGGTCTCTTCGACGAAGAACACCCCATCACCGAGATCCATTGCATAGAGAAACGTGGGAGGCTCCAAATGCTGCTTCTCACTGAGATGGTTGCTGCGGTAATCCATCAACACGAAACGTCCGCTGCTGATGGGGGCCTCTGAGAATCGCCCTACGAGCCCATAGGCGGCCTGCCCAGCAACAGGTCCCTGATCAGGCCTGCGGATGTGCGGGCTGCTGGCACCGGACGCATCAATGACAAGCCTGGCTTTGCGCACTTCGCCAGAGGCGCAGCTCACCAGGGTGTGCTCTGCTCCTGCTTCGACCCGTTCGGCGAAGTCCTTATGCCAGAGCACGCCATCGGCTCGCTTCAGCCAATAGCGCTGTAATGCAGCCCGATCGAACAAGCCGTAGTCGATGCCGTGAACCAGCGGTTGATCTGCGGCCTCTGAGCCACCAGATCCGAAGTAGCTGACCGTGTCGCTCCAGCGATGCTCAATGAGGTGATCTAGGTCGAGGGCCTTCAACTCGTCGACCCAGATCCCGTAGGTGTTAGGCCAAGGTGCGTCAACGGGCTCGGGAGCGATGCCCTCAACAGCCACTCCGCGCTGGTTCAGCTCAGAAGCAATACAGAGGGCAGCTGGACCGCCCCCAAGCACCAGCACATCAGCGCAGCGAGCCAAGGTCAGCTGTCCGCCGGAGCACTCTCAGCATTGACGTCGCCAGCCTCACTGGAATCAGAGTCGGCTGAGGCGTCATCCAGCTCATGCGACTCGGCTTCCGGTGGAACCAACACGACCTTGAGGAGGTGATCACCCTTGTCGAGCTTCTGAAGGCGAACGCCCGTGGCCGCGCGTGATTGCTGAGGGATGGCATCAGCACTGGTCCGGACGATCACCCCTTTTTCACTCACCAACAGCAACTCCTCACCGGCTCCAAGAACGCTCAGACCCACAAGCTGATCGGCATCGGTGCGGAATTTCATGGCCCTCAGACCCATTCCAGCTCGCTTCTGCAGACGGAATTGCGTCACCGGCACTCTCTTGCCCAGGCCTGCAGCTGAGGCCACGAGGACCCAGGGCCCCTCACTAGCAGGAGTGCCTTCGTCATCACCGTCGTCAGCACTAGCAGCGATCTGATCGGCCAGCTCCACCGGCAGCACATCCATGCTCACCAGTTCATCTCCTGCGCGCAGATTCATCGAGCGAACACCACGGGCGGTGCGGCCCAGAGGACGCAGTTCATCGTCGCTGAGGCGGAAGTGAATGGTCATTCCGGCTTTCGAGCCGATCAGAACACTGTCGCCGGGCACGGAGAGCCGTACCCACGTGAGCGCATCACCATCCTCAAGACCGATGGCGATCAGACCATTGGAGCGGATGTTGCTGAACGCCGACAGGCGGGTTCGTTTGATGAATCCCCCCTGGGTCAGCATCAACAGATCGGTGTCGTCATTGAACTCAGACACCGCCAGTAGCGAGGTGATCGCCTCTTCCCTGGGAATGGGCAGCAACTGCACCACAGGTGTTCCCTTGGCCGTTCGGCTGCACTGAGGCACGCGATAGGCCGGCAGGGCGTACGACACACCTCGATCGCTGAACAGCAACAGGGTGTCGTGGTCGTTACAGCCGATGAACAGCTTCACCGCATCTTCACCCTGGCTTCTGGTGCCGGCCTTACCGCGGGTGCCCCGACTGGTGGCTTCAAATTCACTCACCGGCATCCGCTTGAGATAACCCGTTTCGGTCACCAGCACGACCGATCGCTCGTTCGCGATCAAATCGATGTCTTCGAGGCCGCCACCAAGGTCGAGAATCTCCGTGCGACGCGGCACGGCATGACGATCGTTGAGCTGATGGAGTTCGTCCTTGATCAGACCGAAGACCCGCTCACGTCGACCGAGAATGTCTTTGTAATCAGCGATCTTGGCAACCAGATCCTCATGCTCTAAGCGAATCTTGTCGGCTTCAAGCGCAGTGAGTCTGCGCAGCTGCATTTGCAGGATCGCGTCCGCCTGAACATCGCTCAAACCATGACGGTCCTGCAGCTGCTGACGCGCTGTGGCGGTGTCGGGGGCAGCCCTGATCAGGGCGATGATCGGATCGAGCTGGTCGAGGGCCAGCAGCAGACCCAGCAGGATGTGATCACGTTCCTCTGCCTTGCGCAGCAAGTAACGCGTACGGCGCTCGATCGTCTCGACCCTGAAGTCGAGGAACACCTCGAGCATCTTGCGCAGGGTGAGCAGGATCGGCTCACCATTCACAAGGGCCAGCATGTAAGCGCTGAAGTTGCTCTGCAGAGGCGTGAGCTTGTAGAGATTGTTCAGCACCACCTGTGGGTAGGCATCGCGGCGAAGCTCCACAACGATCCGCATGCCGTCGCGATCGCTTTCATCACGAATATCGGAAATCCCCTCCAGTTTCTTGTCGTTGACCATCTCGGCGATACGCTCAATCAGCGCTGCTTTGTTGGTCTGATAAGGGAGTTCGGTAATGATCACGGCATCGCGATCAGGACGACCAGGAATCTCGAGTGTTTCGATACCGGCCACACCGCGCATCGTCACCGAACCGCGACCACTGAGATAGGTCTCCTTGATTCCAGTGCGACCCAGGATCTGACCTCCGGTCGGGAAATCGGGGCCTGGGATCAGGGCCATCAGCTCCTGATCGCCGATCTCACGGTTCTCGATCAGCGCCAGAAGGCCAGCAATCAGCTCTCCCAGGTTGTGAGGAGGGATATTGGTCGCCATGCCCACGGCGATTCCTGCCGAGCCGTTGAGCAACAGCTGAGGGATCCGTGATGGCAGAACCGTGGGCTCTTGCTGCGAACCGTCGAAGTTGTCAATGAAATCAACGGTCTCCGCCTCGATGTCTTCGAGCAGGGAGTCGGTCGTGAGTGCCTGCAACCGCGATTCGGTGTATCGCATGGCGGCTGGTGGATCATTGTCCACCGAACCGAAGTTGCCATGCCCGTCGATCAAGGGCATCGACATGGAGAAGCTCTGGGCCATCCGCACCAGTGCGTCGTAGACCGCCGTATCTCCGTGTGGGTGATATTTACCGAGCACTTCACCCACCACACGCGCGCACTTGCGGTAAGGACGGTCGCTGGTGAGACCCAGCTCATACATCGCATAGAGAATTCTGCGATGGACAGGCTTGAGACCATCGCGGGCGTCAGGCAGAGCTCTGCCGACGATCACGCTCATCGCGTACTCGAGATACGAGCGCGACATCTCGTTGCGCAGGTCCGTCTGGATGATCCGATCGTCGGAATCGCCGGGACCGCCGCTGCCGGGCCCCACTGAATCCGCCATACAAGACCTGTAGATCGCTTACCAGTTTATCGCGGATGTGCGATCGGATGACACCCGGCGCGTCACCTTTTGCTGTCTGTGTGGGATCAATCACGGATCAGGCCCTTACCCTTTGGCCTCGCCACATGGACTGAAGTTGATGTCGTCCGACAAGCCCTCCGAAAAGCAAGCTCCTGCCGAATCCATCAATCCGGATCTTTCAGCTCAGGGCGACATCACTGAGCGAGGAGTCGAAGCGGAGCGGATCCAAGCTGCTGCAGAGTCCGCACCAGTTGCTGAAACACCAGTTGCTGAAACACCAGTGGCTCCAGAACCAGCCGCACCAACCGTTACAGCGCCAGCCACACCGTCGATCGCAGAACGCATCAGCGTTCCAGCGCAGGCATCTGCAGACAGCCGCGAAGAAGACGGCGGCGAGTGGGATCTGCTGTCCAGCCGCATCAAGCAGTTCTTTGAGGCCAACAACCTTCAAGATCAATGGCAGAGCCTCCGCCAGCCTCTCTTT
This sequence comes from Synechococcus sp. AG-673-A03, assembly GCA_003211275.1. GTDB lineage: Bacteria > Cyanobacteriota > Cyanobacteriia > PCC-6307 > Cyanobiaceae > Synechococcus_C. The sequence continues at coordinate 36,489 of QCTE01000004.1, forward strand.
CTGCTCGGCGGACTGATTGTCGTCATTCTGACGATGCGGATCTATGGAGGAATCCTCGACGCCATCGCCACGGTCCCACTGGCTCCCCGACTGTTTCAGCTGGTCGGCACCTTTTATGCAATCTGGTTTGCAGCCACCCGCTTGATCCGCGCAGAAGAGCGGAAAAAGATTTCGGCCAACGTGAATGATCTCTGGACCAGCTTGCGCGGGGGCACAAAGCGGTAACCCGAAGCGTCACGAAGCGCGAAGCATCGATTGGTAGCTTGATCCGACTCTGTTAGCTCCTGCGGTGGACATTCAGCTCGGACGCTCCAAGGTTGTACGCCGGGCCTATGGCATCGATGAGATCGCACTGGTGCCTGGCGGCAAAACCGTGGATCCGCAGGTGACCAACACCAGCTGGTCGATCGGAGGAATCGAACGAGAGATCCCAATCATCGCCAGCGCCATGGATGGCGTCGTGGATGTGGATATGGCCGTGAATCTCTCCAGGCTGGGAGCACTCGGTGTGATCAACCTGGAGGGAGTCCAGACCCGTTACGAAGACCCGAACAGCGTTCTCGATCGCATTGCATCCGTCGGCAAGGACGAGTTCGTTCCTCTGATGCAGGAGATCTACAGCCAGCCAGTCCAGGAGTCGCTGATCCGCAAGCGCATCCAGGACATCAAGGCCCAGGGTGGTCTTGCCGCAGTCAGCGGAACCCCGGTCGCAGCTCTGCGCTTCGGCAAAGCAATCGCCGAGGCAGGCGCCGATCTCTTCTTTGTACAGGCCACTGTGGTGTCGACGAATCACGTCGGACCGGAGGGCCAGGAGACACTCGACCTTGAAGCCCTCTGTCGAGACCTGGGAATTCCCGTTGTCATTGGCAATTGCGTGACGTACGACGTCGCTCTTCAGCTGATGCGCGCCGGAGCAGCTGCCGTGATGGTGGGGATCGGCCCTGGAGCGGCCTGCACCTCTCGAGGTGTATTGGGCGTTGGAATCCCACAGGCCACAGCGGTTGCGGACTGCGCCGCGGCCCGTGAGGACTACCAGAAGGAAAGCAATCGGTACGTTCCCATCGTCGCCGACGGCGGCATTGTGACCGGAGGAGACATCTGCAAATGCATCGCCTGTGGGGCTGATGCCGTGATGATCGGCTCACCGATCGCCCGCGCAGAAGAAGCACCCGGCCGTGGTTTTCACTGGGGGATGGCCACACCGAGTCCGGTGCTGCCTCGCGGCACCCGGATCAACGTCGGCAGCACAGGAAGCCTGGAACGCATTCTTCGTGGGCCGGCCAAACTGGATGATGGAACCCACAATCTGCTGGGCTGCCTGAAGACCTCGATGGGAACCCTTGGAGCCCGCACGATCAAAGAGATGCAGCAAGTCGAAGTGGTGGTGGCTCCCTCGCTGCTCACCGAGGGCAAGGTGTATCAGAAAGCCCAGCGCCTGGGCATGGGCAAATAAACACTGTTCTCGCACCGAGACAAGAGTGACGCCGCTGAGACATGGGTAAAATCAAGCCGTGCGAGCCTTGGCTCACACACTCCTCACACCCCCTGGCCCGACGCGTTCGGGCTTTCTGTCTTTCGTTCATCCATCACAGTTCAGGCGAAGAGCTGGTTGATTGAGCAGCAACCTCAGAAACGGTTGCTAAATTTCGCCCAATTCGACCGATCCTGAATGTCCAGCGCTGCCGCTGTCACCGACGCCTCCTTCGAACAGGACGTCCTTCAGAGCGACGTCCCCGTGCTGGTCGATTTCTGGGCCCCCTGGTGTGGCCCCTGTCGCATGGTGGCTCCCATTGTTGACGAAATTGCCAAGGAGTTCGAAGGCAAGATCAAGGTGTTCAAGCTCAACACCGATGAAAATCCCAACGTCGCCAGCCAGTTCGGCATCCGCAGCATTCCGACTCTGATGGTGTTCAAAGGCGGCCAGAAAGTCGACACCGTGGTTGGTGCCGTTCCCAAGGCAACTCTCTCTGGCACGATTGCCAAGTACCTCTGAGGCCACCACTGACCTCGTCAGCTGACTACTTCCCTGAGAGTTCATCCAAGCCGATCCAGAGGATCGGCTTGATCGATTACGGCATGGGGAATCTCCATTCCGTTCAGACGAGTTTCAATCGATTGGGCCAACCTTTGGTCCAGGTACGCAATCCGCAGGATCTTGACTGTTGTGATGCGCTGATTCTGCCGGGAGTCGGAGCTTTCGATCCGGCAATGGACAAGCTTCATTCCTCTGGACTCGTGCAGCATCTACGCAGCTGGCACAACAACAAACGCCCCTTGCTCGGGATTTGCCTTGGCCTGCAGTTGCTGTTCAAACGCAGCGATGAAGGCAGCGCCGAAGGCTTGGGACTCTTCGAAGGAGCCGTTCAACGCCTCCCGGATCAACAAGGCGAACGGATTCCTCACATGGGCTGGGGTCAATTGCAACCTCGACAGCCCTGCCCACTGCTCCAAGAGGGCAGCGCACAACCCTGGGTGTATTTCGTGCACTCCTATGCAGCGGTCCCCAACCAGACGTCTGATCTCGCGGCGACAGTGACCTTCGGGCAGGGGGAAGCCACAGCGATGGTGTGGAAGCACCGCACTGGAGCCTGCCAGTTTCACCCTGAGAAATCAGCGAAAGCCGGCGCGCAGTTGCTGAAGCAATGGATCAGATGGCTGCAGTCCGGCGCTCCGCTGCCCCAGTGAAAGGTGGGCAACTGCGTTTGATCGGTGGGCGTCGACTGCGTAGCCCTCAAGGCCAGGGAACTCGGCCGACCACGTCGCGCGTGCGAGAAGCCCTGATGAACATGTTGAGTTCTGAGATCAGAGGCTGCCACTGGCTCGACCTCTGCAGCGGCAGTGGAGTGATGGGCTGCGAGGCGCTGATCCGAGGCGCATCCCACGTGGTTGCAGTGGAGAGGGATGCGCACACTGCGGCGATCTGTCGCGAGAATCTCGAACTGGTGGCCTCCAACGATGCCTGTGAGGCAACGGTGAACGTGATCAGGAGAGATCTGCTCAGCTGGCTGAAACAAGGTTGCCCTGAGAGCGAACGCAGATTCTCAATCGTTTATTTCGATCCGCCCTATGCCTCTGGGCTGTACCAACCAGTGCTCAACATGCTCGAGCGCGGTCATTGGGTGGGATACCAGGGTCTCGTGGTCTGTGAGTACGCCACAAAAGAAGTCATCGAAGTTCCTTCAGGCTGGAAGGAAGTCGACAGACGTCATTACGGAGCCAGCAGCCTGCTGATTCTCAACCCCCCAGAGCACTGCCGCGGCGATACTGATTCCAAGCTGCGACAAACAACCCGAGAAGTGTGATCGGAATCAGACCAAGAACGATGCCACAAAGCAAAGGTTCGATCATGGCGTCGCGCTGAGTGGAAGGATTGACCACAATTGTTCCATGCACATGACGCAACTGTGACGACACCGTCATCAACTGCTGCAACGTCGGAACGACGCCGTGGTTTGGTGACGGCGTTGATCGTCATGGCTGTGATCACAGCCATAGCCCTAGGGGCATGGTTTTATCTCAGCACCCGTCTGGATCCCTACAGCAAGGCGACCCTGGCATTGAATGGCGATGTGCAACATGGGGCGCAGCTGTTCCGCATCAACTGCGCTGGCTGTCATGGCATCGCAGGTCAGGGACTCGTGGGTCCAACCCTTCAATCAGTGAGCGAACGACGGCCGGACCGCTCGCTCATCCACCAGATCGTGAGTGGGGAAACGCCACCAATGCCACGCTTTGAGATTGAGCCAGAAGGAATGGCCGACCTGCTGAGTTACCTGCACACCTTGAACTGATGCTGTCGTGAGCCTTGCCGTGGTGTTGGTGGAACCGGCCGGTCCGCTCAACATCGGGAGCGTGGCTCGTCTCTGCGCAAATTTCGGGGTCGAGGATCTGAGGCTGGTCGCTCCACGTTGTGATCCAACTGATCCAGATGCACAACGCATGGCTGTACATGGCGGACAGGTGCTGTGCCGTGCACGACGCTTCCCAACCCTTCCTGAAGCTTTAGCGGATTGTCAGCGCGTTGTAGCCAGCTGCGGACGGATCGAGCATGGCGAGATTCCTCTTCAAGCTCCCGAACAGGTCATGCCCTGGGTGCAACAGGGGCTTGAATCAGCTGCGCAAGTCGCACTGGTCTTTGGCAGAGAGGACCGCGGACTCAGCAATGAGGAGCTGCTGCTCAGTCAACGCGTCGTACGGCTTCACTCTTCTGAGGCCTATCCATCGTTGAATTTGTCCCATGCGGTTGCCGTGATGCTGCATGAGCTAGAGCGGGTTCGCAGAGGATCCTCAGAGCCGCTGAAAGCAGCACTTCAGGACGCGGAAACAGCCGCACCAACCCAGCTGATCGACTGCCTCGATGACGCAGAAGATCTGCTTCTGGAGGCGGGTTTCCTGCTGAAGCACACCGCCAGAGCACGCATGGCCAAAGTCAAAGGGCTGCTGCAACGATCGCTGGTGCGTCCAGAGGAATTGGCCATGCTGCGCGGCATGGTCCGACAACTTCGTTGGGCGATTCGTTGCCACCGCCCGTAATCTCTGGCTTTCTCGCGCAGTTCATTGGCCTCCAGTCGATCCAGACGCCAAGACCCTGGCTGGGGACGTCCTCTGCGGCTTGTGCTGCGACTTGTTCTGATGGGGGTGGGCCTTGGCGTGATTACCGGGTCCTTGCTGAAATTGGCCGGCCCAGCCGTTGAGACAGGCGATCTTGCACTGCCTGCGTGGCTGCCGTTATCCGAGCAGAACCAAGAGAGCAAAGCCAAGCCTGGAGCAACTGCCGACAACAGCGGAAGCACGTCCCTTAATCGCACCGAATCCCTGGGCCGCTTCGAGACCCGCAATGAACTCAAGCCTCTGAGTGAGCGCTGGCAGACACTGGCAGCAGAACAGCCCGACCTGAAAGTCAGCGCCTTCATGCTCGTGTTGGATGACGGTCGCTACGCGCAGCTGGAGCCTGACACTGCGCTGCCGGCTGCCAGCTCCATCAAAACGCCGATCCTGCTCGTCACCCTTGAGGAGCTTGATGCAGGGCGCTTGAGCTGGAACGAACCTCTGCAACTCAGCAAAACCGTCGTGGGCGGGGGTGCTGGCTGGATGGCATCGAAACCACTGGGCACCAGGTTCCCGACCCACGAAGTCGCCACTGAAATGATCCGGGTGAGCGACAACACCGCCACCAACCTCTTAATCGAACGCCTGGGAGGTCAGGAGACGCTGAATGCACGATTCAATGCTTTGGGCCTCAGCGCCACAAAGGTGAATGATTGGTTACCCGATCTCAAGGGAACCAACAGCACGAGTGCCAGAGACCTGGCGCGATCGATCGCGCTCGTTGACACAGGGGAAGCTCTCTCGATCCGCAGCCGCGATCTGTTTCGGGAGGTCATGGGCACATCGATCACGAATACTCTTCTGCCGCGCGGACTGCTGCGTGGCCTTGGCGGTCGTCAAGGAGAGCCTGACGACAGCCTGATGGTGAAGGGCTACAGAGTGCTCAATAAAACCGGGGACATCGGGATCGCCTACGCCGACGCCGGCTTGATTGAGTTACCGGATGGCAGCAGAGCTGTTGCCGCCTTCCTGGTGAAGGGGCCGTTCAACGATCCCCGCTCAACGGAACTGATCCGCAAGCTGGCAGCGGCGATGGCGCCGGTTCTCAAACCCAAACCCGCCGTTGCCCGTTCCTCGGCAAGTGCCGCCAGCATCGATCCATGACTCGTCTCAACCGCCTGAAGGCGCTGGCCGCTCTGAGCATGGCCGCAGCGTCCATGGCAATGGTGCTTGCACCATCACAGCTTGCCGCGGACCAGCAGAAGCCGACTGATCAAACCCTGACTCGCCAAAGCCAGGTCCGTGCACTTCCAGGCCAGCTGGATGACGTGCTGATGGTGAATGACAACAACCCGGAACTCATCACCGGGGAAGGCATCCTTGTCTCGACCTTTCCTCAGGCGCCGGGCCTGAATATGGCGCTGAACGGTCGCTTCGACCTGTTCAGCCATCACGTTTATGCCGGCCAGCCCGATCAGCTCGATTCCACTCTCTGGCTTGCTGTTGTGGCCGAGCCAGCTGGAGACGCTCCGGTGACTCTGCAACTTCTGGGTGGCAGCACCTCCCTCTCACAGGCGACTCTGAAGGGCCAAACCGCATCACCATTTCTACCGCTGCCCGCCCTGATGGCTGAATCCGGCACAGCGATTGCCTCCGGTCCTGGCAGCAAGGTGGCCGGCGACCTGCTGCGCGGAGACATCGCCGATGAACTTCAGCGGGAATGGCAGATTGCGCCTGGGTCAATCAGCCCCCTGGTCGTGCTTCCGATTCCGGTCGCCGGACTGGACCCCCTTCTCAACGGTCGCAACCTTCAGCTGCGACTTCAAAGTTCAGGTCCGGTCCATCTCGCAACCATTGCCGCCTATGGAAGCAATAACAAGGTTCCTGGCCAAGACCGGTGGAGGAAGCTGCTGAGTGAGGGGCGGCAGAGTCCCAAGGAGCACCAACCAACACCGCGTGAAGCCCGCGGCAAGATTGTTTACTCACGCGTCAGCGGTGTACAGATCGGCAGCACCTGGAGGGCAACCCTCACCGATCCAGGGTCCAGCCACCTAAATGTTGAGGATGCACCCATCTCCTGGCCGATTAGCAGCCTGGAACGCGGTGAGCTGAAGACAGGACAAATCCAGACAGCAGAGCTGAAAGGATTTGATGCAGGCACCGCCTGGGCAGCACACGGCAACTACGGCGTTGAATACGACCTGATGCTTCCCCTCCGCAATCAGGGATCACAGCAACGAACGGTGGCGATCAGCCTGGAATCCCCTGACAAGAACAGAAGCGGCAGCGGCCAACTGGTGTTCAGCAGCAGTCAAAGCGGTCCGGTGATGTTTCGTGGCCCGATTGAGGTGAGTGGTCTGGATGGACAAGAGGGGCGACCCAGTGGACGTCGACGGTTTCACCTGGTGCTGCGACGGGGTCAAGAGGGCCCCCAACTTGGGCATATCACTCTTGCTCCAGGGCAACAACGTTCGGTGCGCGTCCGCCTGGTTTACCCAGCGGATGCCACCCCTCCCCAGGTGCTGTCTCTCCGACCTGTGAAACAATCCACAAGAGCACCAGTCGATCGTCCGTGAGTTCACCGCGCAAGCGCAGAGTTTTTCCCTTCACGGCCGTGATCGGTCAGGAGGAAATGAAACTTGCTCTGCTGCTCAACGTGATCGATCCCCGCATTGGCGGAGTGATGATCATGGGCGACAGGGGCACTGGTAAGTCGACCACGATCCGGGCACTGGCGGACCTGCTGCCTGGCATTGAAGTGGTTGCCGGAGACCCTTACAACAGCTCACCAACCGATCCTGATCTCCAAAGCAGCGATGTGCGTCAGCGCCTCGAGCATGGGGAAACCCTGGCGACAGAAGACCGTCAGGTGCCCATGGTTGATCTGCCGCTAGGCGCAACCGAAGACCGTCTGTGCGGCACCATCGACATCGAGAAAGCCCTCAGCGAAGGTGTACGGGCCTTTGAACCAGGCTTACTGGCTAAGGCAAACCGTGGCTTGCTTTACGTCGATGAAGTCAATCTTCTGGACGATCATCTTGTCGACGTCTTGCTCGATTCTGCGGCGTCAGGCTGGAACACAGTTGAACGAGAAGGCGTGTCTGTGCGCCATCCAGCCCGATTCGTGCTGATCGGTTCCGGAAACCCTGAGGAAGGCGAATTGCGCCCACAGCTGCTCGACCGCTTTGGAATGAGTGTTGAGGTTCGGACCGTCAGAGACCCTGAACTTCGCGTTCAGGTGGTGGACCAGCGCACCGCCTTTGACACTGATCCTGATGCATTCAGCTCCTCAGTTGAAGCTGGACAAAAGGCACTTCAAGAACGGGTCGTAGAAGCCCAGCAGAGGCTGGACCAGGTTGAAATCGACGATGACTTGAGACTGAGGATTTCCGCTGTGTGTGGAGAGTTGGATGTCGACGGCCTCCGGGGTGACATCGTCACCAACAGGGCTGCACGAGCACTGGCTGCCTTTGAAGGCCGAACTGAGGTCACCGAAGAGGATGTCGCTCGCGTGGCGTCATGTTGTCTTCGCCACAGACTGCGCAAAGATCCCCTGGAGCAGATCGATTCCGGTGATCGTGTTGTGAAGGTGTTCTGCAAAGTGTTCGAGCGCAGCGAGAGCAGCGACAAAGCCGAATTTGAGCTGGCTCTGGCCGCCTGATGCACTTCGACCGGTAAGCGTGCGAATTCTCGGTATCGACCCCGGTCTCGCCCGCGTTGGTTACGGGGTGATTGACATCTCTGACGGTCAGCAGACCATGCTCGATTGCGGCATCATCCGTACCGATCCAGGCCATTCAGAAGGCGCACGGATGGTGGAGATTGCCCGAGACTTGCGTCAGCTGATCAGGGCCTGGCGCCCGGAATTGGCATCCGTTGAAAAGTTTTTCTTCTACCGATCCAGCAACACCATCGCCGTTGTTCAAGCGCGTGGCGTCGTGATCATGACTCTCAGCAGATTCGGACTCCCGATCGTCGAGTTTCCGCCGATGCAGATCAAGCAGGCTCTCACTGGCCATGGCCATGCTGACAAGGATGAAGTTCTTGAAGCCGTGATGCGCGAGCTCAACCTTGAGTCACCGCCCAGGCCAGACGACGCTGCGGATGCTCTAGCCGTTGCATTGACAGGATGGTTTCAGCGATAAAGGCCTCGATACAAACTCAAACAGACATGATGAAGAGGTGGATTGCTGATCAACGTCTTTAATGGAGTAGCAAATGATTACAGCAGCCTGATGATCACTTAGAACTCTATGAAAGATTGATGAAAGAAGACTGAATGGTTGGCTCTTTTCCACAACTCGCTGTTGATAACTATGCCAAATTGTGGAAAACAGGCATGACCAAATCATGCCTGACGATGAGTTTTAAATCATTCATTCAGGGAGCTCAAAGAGTCAAAACCTCGGCAGTCGGGCGAGATCAGAACGATGGCTTGAAAGCCATTAACAGGGGGCTTGCAATTGCCGCTGGCTTTCTGGACGACGGAGAAACGCTCAGTCTGAGCTGGACACCTGCACCGCTGGGGCCTCTTCCATTGCTTCTCCTTCTTCAGAACTTGCTGAAGGGAGCAAGCCCAGCTGCGTTTCAACGGTTGCCCGGTACCGATTCAGATCGGTCTCCAATTCTTGGATGCGCACTTGCTTGGCATCGAAATCACTGGACTGATTGAAGCGATCCACGCTGTTCAGCATTCCACTCCACGCAGCAAACAGCCAGGCGGACGTTGCGCCAATCCCCGCAGACAACAGCAGCAATGCTGCAAGGGGGGTGGTGTACTTCAGCCCCGGCAGCACATGAACGGTGGTTGCAGCTGTGTTTTCCAGCGTAAAAAACACCATGCTCAGGCCGAACACGAAGATCAGGGTGAAATTGATCTGGCGCATAGTCCGAGTGGCTTGAGGACCAAAAACTACGTAACCAGTTGCGAACTTGGAGCCAAAGACAGTTGAAAGGATGAAGTTCGTTAAGCAGCGACAAGGTCGTTAACGAAACGAGTAAGCGTCGGGCCATCGCCCTGAAACTCGGGGCACGGATGAGTTGGGTGTAGTCATTCCTTGAGCCGATCCATCACAACTCTCGAAAAAGCTCTCTCCCTTGCAGCCGTGACAATCAGCGCTTTCGAGAGTTGCTTGAGAGACTCCACGTCATTGCACTCATCGATCTTGCGACAGGCACGTTCAACGCGAAACTGCTGTTCGATGGTCAGGGGAATCTCAGAAGACAACACGGCAACAAAGCCTTTTGCTCGGGCGAATCTGGCGAGTTCAACCCCTCAGCCGTGGCAACCGCGCCCTAAGAAAAAACAAAAAAATCGGAGTGGCCTGTTCAATCCAACATCAGAAGACAGGGCTGAGAAGCTTGGGAAAGACCATCCATGACCAACAGAGACGTTGAGAAGAGGACAACAGCAAGGAGCTGATCACCGAGAGACAAATCGACATTCATCCTTGAAAAACAAGTCTAATGTTGATCTATGGGACGATTTGCTAGCTTTCGATCAGCCCACCAAAACAGGCATGAAAGCATTCATCCCTATTTACGCAATTTCAATTCTTCTAGGAACAAATGCTTTCGCAAACAGTCAATCATCGACTGCAGAAGGTGTTGATAAAGAGATAACGATCAATCGACTGATGTCGAAAGTTCCTCAGGGAGCAAACGTGACCAACACATCCTGCCAAGAGATTGGAACCGCTGGCTTTAACATCCGTTATCGCTGCACAATCACCTGGCAGTGAGTGGATGCCATCAACGAGCGGCCCCCAGGACCTTCACTCAGCTTCCACATCCACAACCGCATCACCTGCATCGAAATCCTCTTCTCTCTTGATCTCTTGCATAGACGACAGGAGCTTTTTCACGAGTCGGCTCATGAAATAGACCGTTGCTAACAGCCAGATGATCTTGATCATGACTCCATTATGCCGAAGTCGAAGCGGCCAGGTCAGATCACCGGCAGCAGCGGGAAGGGGACATCAAAGTCTTCGCCTGGAGCTAAGCCGGTATCAGAAGACTCTTGAGACCAGGGCCTAGCCACTAGAGCTCTGAAGGGAGAACAGGCTTGGGTCGGTCAAAACGAACAACGAGTAATTTTTCCTTGGTCACACTGCCGTTCTGATCGAAGAGTTCTGGATGGGTGGTTTTGAGCCCGGTTCGATCTTTTGAATTGAGAGATAAACGCATCAATCGAACAGCCTGAATAACCACAAAGGTGAGAAATGCTGTGTAGGCAAGCGCGTTAATAGCTGGGAACACTGACTTACAGGTGCGTTCCGCAACATTAGTGAAACCAGACCTCCAGCCTTGGCAGCAATGTTTTCAGGGCCGTCATGCAAATGACACGGTCAGCTGACTTTTGATTCAGCTCGGGAAACAGCACAGCTTCTGATCATTGCCGATGACTGGGAGGCGACGTTGACGCCTCAACTGGATGGTCTTCACCGCTGTCAATCCGATCTCGGCAAGTGGAGCAGAGCAAGTGCCCTTTTCGCTTCCAGTAAGAGCGTTTGGATCGCTCGATTGACTGCCCGCAGATCAGGCACTGAAACAGAGGTGACATGAAAGCCGCAGGCTCTTGAGATGCCCCAGGCTGCGAGAAGCATTGTCCTCAATCTGTTCACAACAGACCTTCCTGGCGAAGCAGCTGCTCCTGATCTCCGACATCAATTCACTCTTCAATGAAGTCAGACATCAGCTGAAGCGGTTGAATACTGGTCACGACATCAAAGCTCATCGGGCTTGAACTGTTGGCAAACCAGTCTGATTCTAATGGTTACAATGTTATCCAGAGTGGAAATAACAGACCATTACTCACCTTTTCTGCAAACAATGTGTCGTCACTGGTCTCCTTGACTGACGACGGACTTGGCTTCTGTTCAAGAGCTGAACCAACAGTTCAGCACGATGGATCAGCAACAGGTTTGAGCAGGAGGGTTGAGCAAGGTGACAACGCCGCCAACACAAAGACCATGGATCCGAGATCTCTGCTCGTGGTGGGAGAACAGATTGTAGAGAGGGTGCAGAATTGCAAGGGTTGCAACGCTTGATGGGGCTGTGACGGACCGAACCGAAAGCACAATCGATCTCACCCTCAATGCCGCAGGGCTGCGTCTGCTTCTTGGTGCAGTGAGTCATCAGCTCGATCGATGGTCGGGCGGGGACCCAGTCGAGCAGAACAATCTGCAGGAGATGAAGACACTGCTAACGGCTGCACTGCTGGAATGCACCTTTCAAGACAACTGAACATCAAGGCTTGATGAAGCTCCAGTGCGAAAGGATTCACAACCGCCAGATGCTGAAACGTTGCTGATGCCAGCGACTGACAAAGGCTGGTTTGATTCTGTGGCGATTGACTACGCGCGCTGCAGGCCCCGCTACCCGGATGCCTTTTTCGCCTGGATGGCCGACCAGGCCAGCGCCCTGAATTGTTGTTGGGATGCAGCCTGCGGGAATGGCCAGGCCTCCATCGGGCTGAGCCGCTGGTTTGACCAAGTTGAAGCCACAGACCTCAGTCCCGAGCAGATTGCGGCAGCAGAACCGCACCCCCGAATTCACTACCGACAGGGAGCAGCGGAACAATCCCATTTAGGCAGCAACAGCGTGGATGCCGTGCTGATTGCTGCCGCCATTCACTGGCTGGATGTGGAGCGCTTCAATCGAGAAGTCCGTCGAGTGCTGCGACCGGGGGGGCTCTTGGTCTGGCTGGGCTATGAACCCATCCAGGGAGCACCAGAGGAGTTACAAACCTGGCTGAACAAGCTGTATCACGAGCGACTCAAACCGTTATGGCCACCTGAACGCATCCATGTCGACACCTGCTATGCCGATCTGAAGTTCCCGGTCTGCGATCAACCGCTGCCCCAGGGATTGAAGATCATCGAGCACTGGACCCAGAACGACCTTCTTGGCTTTATCTGCACCTGGTCAGCACTCAGACAGGCAAGCCAGCAGGTTGATGGCAATGACCAGGCACGGTTCTTGATCAACAAACTGTCTGATGAGCTGAACCAGGTCTGGCCTCAGAATTCAGATCAACTGACACTGCATTTGCCGCTGATGGGTCGCTGGGGGGTCTTGCCCTGATGCAGGCCTTTGATAAGGCGAGTAAAGCCAATCTTCGAAAGGTCTTCAGAACACGAAGGCTCCTGGCGCTCGAAGCTGAACCAACCTTGCAGGCCAGGATCAGAGATCAGGCCAGACAGGAACTCAGGCGGCGCCACCGAGATGGTGACTTGCACCAGTCAGTCGGGCTTTATTGGCCATTGCCTGGAGAAGTGGACCTGACACCTCTGCGTCTTGAGCTTGTCAACGAACTCGGGCTAAGCACAGCGCTGCCTGCCGCTGATGGACAAGGCAACATGACCTATCGAGCTTGGAACACAGCACCGCTGACGCAGGACGGCTGCGGGATCCCGGCTCCTTTGGACCAACCAGCCCTGAGTGCTGAACAGATTTCTCTGTTACTGGTACCAGCCCTGGCTGTGGATCGGATGGGCATCCGACTCGGCTACGGCGGTGGCTACTACGACCGCCTTCGCTGCCTGGAACGCTGGAGAGGAGTCCCTGCACTCGTTGTGCTCCCCAGCGCCTGCGTGAGCGTTCAGGCACTGCCTTCAGACCCCTGGGACCGGCCTTTCCAGGGCTGGTTGAGCGAAAACGGTTTCCATCAGACGTTGCCCTGAATCAAAGGAAACCTGGCTTGAGGGAATTCAGAGCCCCCTCAATCAGGACTGGTTGAGTAGCGCAATCTCCCGCACGATGGGTGCCTTAATGACAGGTGCGCCATGGCCATTCCATCCCGTTTTGCACTGATGGTCACTACCGCACTGGGGCTGGCTCTCACGCAGCCCCTGCAGGCTGAAGCCCATGGAGTACAAAGCAGTCTCCGCTATCTCGACGGACAACTCGAACTCACCAGCAGCTTCTCGACCGGAGAACCCGTGGAAGGGGCAGTAGTGAGGATCCTGAAGGCCGATGGAACACCCGGTGAGGAACTCGGACGCATCGATGCGGGAGGCAGGCTGCAGATGACCCTTCCAGACCTGGGAGATGGGCTCTTGGACCTGCAGGTGGATGGAGGACCAGGCCACCGTGACTACCTCACCCTTCCTCTTCAACAAGGACGAGTCAACCTGGATGAAGTCGTGATCAACCCTGGTCACCAAAGAGGGCTGGACTGGGCCTTGGCACCAGCCCTGGTTGGAGTAGTGGGACTGATGGTTAGGGTGCGCAGGCTTCGACAACGCTGACCCAGCCATGGCTGAATCAGGCAGCTCCACCACTCGCTACGGCAGCCAGGCTCTCGATCAACTCGCCGAGCGGCTGAGCAGCACATCAGATCCGCGCAAACGCTACGAATACGTTCTCTGGCTCGCCAAAAAGCTGCCTTCCATGCCGCCAGAGCTGCAAACAGAAGAGCGCAAGGTCAAGGGGTGTGTATCCCAGGTCTTTATTGCATCGGAGCTGGTAGATGGGCGCCTGAACTGGCAGGGAGATTCCGATGCCCTGATCACCAAGGGGCTGCTGGCCCTGCTGATCAAAGGACTAGGCGACCTCACCCCGGCACAGGTCGTCGCCGTTGATCCCGGTTTTATCGCCGCTACGGGCCTTCACGCCAGCCTCACACCATCCCGAGCCAACGGCTTCCTCAACATCCTGCGGATGATGCAACAGCAAGCCAGTGCACTGAACGAATCGGGGTGAACAGAAGCAGCGGACCGACCGCTGCCTAAAGTCGACCCCTCAGCGCATCTAATGGACCCGCTCCATGGCGACAAGGATCGGCATCGGCCTGCTTGGCCTCGGCACCGTCGGCGCAGGCGTGGCAAGCATCCTGAACAGTCCGGAAGGTCGCCATCCTCTGATTGCCGACCTTGAGCTGGTTCGGGTGGCGGTGCGTGACCTACAGCGCAGCCGCCCCGTCGCGATCCCCACCGATCGCCTGACCACTGACCCCAATGAGGTCGTGGACGACCCGAACGTGCACGTGGTTGTGGAGGTGATCGGCGGCATTGAGCCGGCTCGCACCCTGATCATGCGAGCCATTTCAACCGGCAAATCCGTGGTCACCGCCAACAAGGCCGTGATCGCAAGACACGGTGAGGAAATCGCAGCTGCAGCCGCTGCAGCCGGTGTCTACGTCTTAATTGAAGCGGCCGTGGGCGGTGGCATTCCGATTATCGAACCGCTCAAGCAGTCGCTCGGGAGCAATCGCATCGAGCGGGTGAGCGGCATCATCAACGGCACCACCAACTACATCCTCAGTCGGATGGCCGATGAAGGCGCTGATTATCACGCCGTTCTAAAGGAAGCCCAGGAACTGGGCTATGCGGAAGCGGATCCGGCCGCTGATGTTGACGGACATGACGCCGCGGACAAGATCGCGATCCTTGCCGGACTGGCCTTTGGCGGTCCGATCGAACGCAGCGCCGTTCCGACAACAGGCATCAGCAATCTGCAGGGGCGCGACGTCGACTACGCGACGCAACTGGGATACGGCGTGAAGCTGCTTGCTGTTGCAGAACGTCTGGAAAGCGATGGGGATCCCATGGGATCCCTGCCTCTGGGCGTCCGTGTCCAGCCCACGCTGGTGCCGAAGGATCACCCACTTGCCGGAGTGAGTGGCGTCAACAACGCCATCCTTGTGGAAGGCGACCCAATCGGCCGGGTGATGTTCTACGGCCCCGGTGCCGGGTCTGGGCCGACAGCCTCCGCAGTGGTTGCCGACATTCTCAATATTGCCGGCATCCGACAGCTCAACAGCAGTGATGGTGGCCTTGATCCCCTGCTCGCCGCCAGCAGCTGGCGCTCCTGCCATCTGGTGGATTCCAGCCGGATCCGACAGCGCAACTACGTGCGTTTCAACACGGAAGATGCCCCCGGCGTGATCGGCAGGATTGGCAGCTGCTTTGGCGAACAGGGCGTGTCGATCCAATCCATCGTCCAATTCGACGCCTGCGACGAAGGCGCTGAAATCGTTGTGATCACTCACGAAGTGGGCAATGGAGCGATGCAAAACGCCCTACAGGCCATTGCTTCTCTACCTGGAGTCCGCTCTCTGGCGGCCCATTTCGGCTGCTTCTGAATCCATTTGGAAGCCATTCGCAGATCAGTGGGTCTTCGCATCCCCTGGCGAATGCACCCCCGGATGAGGCAGAGTTGTAAGAACCATCACAGCTCCGGTTCGCATTCGCGGATTCATGCTGCAAAACGTTCATGCCGAACGATCTCTCTGTTCTTCAGGGGCAACGCTGCAATCAGTCGGAATCTCGATCCGTCATGAGGCTCCATCAGGGCGACTGCATCACATTGCGGAGTGATGCCGGTCTGTTTCAGATCATCGGCATTGATGGCGATCACGACCGCTGCTGGGTCCGACAGTGGCCCCTAAAGCCCCAGGGATCCCCTGTCTTTGAGGTTCCTCTCGACCAGATCACGCCGCCCTCTGGTCCCGATTAGGACGCGGGGCTTTTGAATGGCTGCGTCTGACTTCAGTGGCGTGATCGATCAATCCAGACAGTCACGCCTGGCCTCGCTGAAACGACGCTGCAAACAGATGCAGCCACTCAGCTCAGCCTTGTCACTCAGCACTGCCCTGGCTCTCTGCATCAGTCAGAGCGCCTGTCAGCCAGGCAGACGTAGTGATCGAATCACAGTGGCCAGCGCAGGCCGCATCACCTCTCTGGATCCGGCCCAGGCCAGCACGTTCGGAGCTCTGCAACTGCTCAGCGCTCTCGGAGACACTCTTTACAAGAGAACAGCGGAAGGAGAACTGAAGCCGGCTCTGGCATCAGCGCTGCCGGAGATCAGCGATGACGGCCGCACCGTGACGATCCCCCTGCGTGAGGACGTGCTCTTCCATGACGGCACTCGCTTTGATGCAGAAGCGATGGCCTTCAGCCTGCGCCGTTTTCTAGAAATAGGAACGCTCAGTTACGTGGTCGGTGATCGCATCACCGCAGTTGAAGCCCCCGAGACCTATCAATTACGACTGCGCTTGAGCCGCCCCTCAAGCTCGCTTGAGAATCTCCTCACCGCCACCAACCTGACCCCTGTATCCCCCAGGGCTTATCAGGATCATCAGGATCGATTTCTCAACGACCGCTTCATCGGAACGGGCGCTTACAAACTGACCAGCTTCCGAGCTGTGCAGCAACGGTTGGAGCCCTTCAAGCAGTACTGGGGACCCTCGCCCAGCAACGCAGGGCTGGATCTGATCTATCTCAGCAATTCCACCGCCCTGTTCGGTGCGATGCGCAGCGGCGAAGTGGATGTTCTTCTCTCTGACTCCATCGATGAGGATCAGCGCCTGGCTCTGAATCGCATGGCCGCCAAGGGGCGTTTGCGAGAAGGGCAGGGTCCTGCCCTGGTGATCGGTTACATCACGCTGCTGAGCAACACACCGCCACTGCAGAATCCAGTCCTGCGTCAGGCCTTGGCACTGAGCATCGATCGAGACCTGATTAACAAGAGAGTCAGCCACGGATTGCGGCCTCCGCTTTTTTCGTTGGTTCCGCCGGGACTGCCGGGCGGAGATCTCAAGCCCTGGCCACGGCACGATGCCGCCCGGGCCAGAAACCTGTTCATTCAGGCGGGGTACTGCAATGGGAAGGTTTTCAATCTGCCATTTACCTACCGGTCGAATGTGCCCGCAGACCGTCTGATGGCACTCACCTGGCAAGCCCAAATCCAACGCGACCTGGCTGATTGCCTTTCGCTCAAACTCGACGGCGTGGAATCAACGACTGTGTATCGACAGCTGGGCGAAGGGGCTTTCCAGGCCGTGATGCTCGACTGGCGAGGCGCCTATCCCGACCCAGAGGCCTACCTGGCACCTCTGCTCAGCTGCAAGGAATCGCAGAGATCCATTTGCAAGCGGGGGGAAGCCGCCATCAGCGGAAGTTTCTGGACAGCGCCAGGTCTGGAAACAACATTGCTGCAGTCGGACCGCAGCCGCGGTGATGCACGACAGCGTGATCTGGAGAGCGTGGAGCAGATGGCCGCTGAAGGCGCCGCCTACATTCCGGTCTGGCTTGTGACGCCTAGGGCCTGGAGCAGTACCGCCCTGGCCACTCCGGAGTTTGACGGCAATGGTCAGGTGGTGCTGGCCCGATTGCAGGAGCAGCGCTGATGGGACGAAGTCGAGAGCTGCTTCGCTACACGGGGACAAGGCTGGCCCTAGCTCCAGTGATGCTCTGGCTGATCGCGACGCTGGTGTTTCTGTTGCTGCGGGTTGCGCCTGGCGACCCAGTGGACGCAGTGCTCGGGAGCCGCGCTCCTGAAGCAGCCAAAGCCGCACTCAGAGCGCGTTTGGGGTTGGATCAATCCCTGGGGCAGCAATATCTGGATTTTCTCGGCGGGCTGCTGCATGGCGACCTTGGCCAGGCGCTGATCAATCAGGAGCCGGTCAGTCAAATCATCCGAGAGGCGCTTCCGGCAAGCCTGGAATTGAGCGTGACCGCCCTGCTGCTGGCAGCCGTGACTGGACTGGCGGTTGGTTTCACAGCGATTGCCCGTGCCGAGGGCAAGATTGATCTGGCAGGACGCTTTTACGGCATCGGCACCTACGCCTTACCTCCCTTCTGGGTGGCCATGCTGGCCCAGCTTCTGTTTGCCGTCACCCTGGGATGGCTGCCTGTTGGAGGTCGTTTTCCCCCAGGCATGATTGCGCCTGATGGCAGCGGCTTTCTGATTGCCGACAGTGTGATCAGCGCTAACTGGGCAGCACTGCAGGGTGCTCTGCGCCACTTGGTGCTGCCGGCATGCACACTCGGATTGCTGTTGAGCGGCGTCTTCACCAATGCCCTGCGCCTGAACCTGAATCGCAGTCTTCGCTCGGATTATGTGGAGGCGGCCCGAAGCAGAGGACTGAGCGAAACCCAGGTGATTCTTCGACATGCCCTGCCTAATGCACTTCTGCCAGTGCTGACCATTGCCGGAATCACCGTCGCCTCGTTGATTGGCGGTGCATTGCTGATTGAGGTGACCTTTTCCTGGCCGGGCATTGCACTGCGCCTGCAGGAAAGCATCAACCAGCGCGACTATCCAGTGGTGCAAGGCATTGTGGTGGTGATCGCCGCTTTGGTGGTGCTCGTCAGTGTGGCTGTGGATCTCCTCGTCGCCTTTCTGGATCCAAGGGTCCGTTACTGAACGGCACCGTTGAGGGCATCTCCAGGCCGCTTCAATCCAGGAAACGCTCTGCACCACTCTGATTCAGACGGTGCACATGCAGATCCCCCACCTGCAGGTGTTCAACACCACCCTGCACGGCTCCGGACACACGACCAAGCTCTAGATCAAGAAGAAAGCGCACGATTTCTCTCTCCAGCTGGGCCTGAACCCGCAGAGGCTGAACCCCAACAAACTCTTCGCCGAGTTGGAACACATCCTCACCCTGACTACCACCGCTCTGCCCCTCCACGCGCACAGGGGAGAAATGGCTGGCGCCTTCAACCAACACAGCACGGGTTGCAGGATTGGCGGGCAATGACCTGAGCAGGCCCAACTGCTCACTCAGTGGAGGGGTGATCAGATCAAGAGTTCCGCCGCTCAGAAAGACAGCAACATCCCCAGGCAGGGGAATCCTCCGAGGCCAGAGCAGGCTGCCGAAACTGTTCAGGCCCACCACAGCAGCCAGCTGCTTGGGTGGACGCACGGCGGGCAGAGGCACCTCCTCGATCTGACACTGAAGAAGTCGCGACAGGTTGCTAATCGGAAGGGCATCAAGATCCTGGCCGCAACGACGACCAAGGCCCGTCTCAGGCCCGGCACCTGCTGCGAGCAGAGCCGTGAGTGCTCCAAGAGAATGACCACCCAGCACCAGTCGGGTGCCAGGAAGCTTGAAAACACCTCTCTGGCGTGCATCCAGCACCGCATCCAGATCTCTCAGGCGATCGGGCAACACCTCAGCACCTGGCGGCGGACGCCGCCCCTCCAGCAGGGCCTGCACGGCAAGCGCATCACTGCCTGGATGTTCAAGCACAAGAACCGGCCATCCCTGCCGACTGAGGGCTCGTCCAAGCCAGCGGAAATGATCCGGGCTACCCCCCAGACCTGGCATCAGCACGAGCCAATGTCTGCGCTCGCGACCGTCTGCACTCAGCGGGCGCCACAGCTGAATCTGCAGCGGCTGAGCCCGATGCTCCACCGGCAAGGTCAATCGCTGAAGCGCGCGATCAGAGGCGCTCTCAGCCTGATCAACAGGATCCATCCTCTGAGTCAGAGACGAGACCGGGAGTTGGTTGAGGGTTTTGACCAGAGCCTGCTGCCGTTGCAACTGACGCCTCCAGCTGCTGGCGACAGGGAGTAGGGCATCGAGATCGAGGCGAACACGCTTCGCTGGCAGTGCCTCAAGCAGATCGAGAGTCGTGACCTGTGCGCGCTTGTCGAGGAGCGACTCGAGCGTCACCTGAACGGTTTGGCCTGTTGCATCGTCGTCAACCAGCACCAGGTCACTGACCTGATCAAGCAAACGCCGACCTGCCCAGCTGTTGAGAATCTGGCGGGCCATGCTGCGGTCATTGATCAGCGGGGCCTTGAGCAGATCAATCACTCCCTGACGACTGTCTTCCTCAAGCAAATTCAGCCACACACTCAGCTCCGAGGAGCCGCGTTCTTCACCACGCAGCCATCCCCCCAGATCGTTGATCGAAAAGGGCAGATCCATCCCATCCAGACGAACGACCAACTCGGAGGCTGTACGAGCAGGTCGCGGTGACAGGGCACCGAGCATCAGACTGCACACCAGTCCTACGGCAAACCGTTGTCCTGTTGAGCGTCTTCGCAAGGCCAAGGCCCGTTCATTGGTGGAACCAGTTTCCCGCACCTTTGCAGGAAGTGGCTTCAATCAGGCTCCTGGCTTCGCTGGGAGCGGGTGGGGTCATCTATATGACGCCCATCGTGTTCCACCAGGCCAGCTTCACGGCGACTCAGGTTGGTCAGGGTCTGGCAGCTGCCGCACTGATCGGAACGGCTGCCCGTCTGCTCAGCGGTGTCTTACTGGATCGGGGCCTTTGCTGCTCCTGGCCGGTGCGTGCTGCGGCAGTGCTGGCCTTCATCGCCGATTTCATCCTGCTGCAAGCGCAAGGTTTTGGTGGTTACCTCACAGGACAACTGCTGATCGGTCTAGCCGCAGGGCTTTATTTCCCGGCAATTGAGCTTGCGGTGCCACTCAGCTGTGCCGGCTTCAAGTCCAGCCGGGGTTATGCACTCGCTCGCAGCGCTGATGCACTGGGTGTTGCCTTGGGCGCACTGATCGGCGCGGTTGTCACAGCTCTCGGCCTGATCCGTACGGTTTATCTGGTGGAAGCGGCGGCCGTGGTGGTGATGTTGCTGGTGCTGAGCTGGCGACCTCTGCCGGATGGGCGCGCTGCCCTGTTGCATCTCGACGACGTTGATCAAGAACAATCCACGGCCAAGCCTCCTTCGGCCGATGGATGGCGCTGGTTGACTCCGCTGCTGCCGGTGCTGGCCATCAGCATCGTTGCCACAGGAATGATTGCTCTGAGGCAGAGCGCCCTGCCTCTGGATCTGGTGCGTGGAGGCCTCTCGCGGCCAGCAGTGAGCGAAGCGGGCAGCGGTGCACTGATCGCGCTGCAGTTAGCTCTATTAGTTGTTTTGCAGTGGCCTGTGGGCAACTGGGTGGCGAAGCGCAGCCTCCGTTTTGGATTGGGGACTGGACTGGTTGGCTTCGTGATCGGCTGCCTGCTTCTGGCGAGCTCGGCGTTCTGGAGCGGTGGAATGGTCCTGATCTCACTGGCCATGGTGCCCCTGGCCTTCGGAGAAGCGGCGTTTCTTCCCAGTGCTGCCGAAGCCATGGTGGAAGAGACCCCTCTGAAACACAGGGGCCTGTCCATGGCGCTGTTCTCCCAATGTTTCGCCATCAGTGCCACCGGTGCACCCTTGCTGGCCGGAACCTTGCTTGACCAGCAGGGTCATGGCGTGCAGCTCTGGTTACTGATGGCCGTCATCTGCCTGGCTGTGATGCCGCTGCTCAAAACCGTGCGACCTCGCTATACAGCAGGTCTAGATGGAACCCCACTGGAGAACGACGAGGATGTCCCGAGCCCGCGAATTGCTTCGCTCCGTTAAAAACCTTTCAGTTCTGCGGGAACTGGCCAAGACCAATGGTGGCCTCAACGGTGTCGGGGATTTGGTTGATAACTTCATCGACAGTGAGGCCATGGTGGTTTGCCTCCAACGTTTCAAAGCTCTGCCCGGTGGCAAGGAGATGGTGGAACAGCGTTATCCACCCTTCCAACCTGATATCCCTGCTTTGGAGAAGTTACCGGAGGGAACGCTGGGTCGGGCTTATGCGGGAATGATCCGCCGACTGAACTACGACGCTGATTTTTTCCGACCAAGAGACACCAGCACTGAAGCGCTCTGGCTGACGCAGCGAATCGCCTCAACCCACGATCTGCATCACGTAATCGGTGGATTCAACACCGAAACGGCTGGTGAGTCGGGAGTGCTGTCGATCACAGCAACCCAGATCGGTTTTCCTGCCTATGTGCTGTTGAACACGCTGGC
The DNA here is from genome assembly GCA_003211275.1 of Synechococcus sp. AG-673-A03. Taxonomy (GTDB): domain Bacteria; phylum Cyanobacteriota; class Cyanobacteriia; order PCC-6307; family Cyanobiaceae; genus Synechococcus_C. Next base: position 58,569 of record QCTE01000004.1, read on the forward strand.
GGGGTTCCGCGCATTTCGCTTCCAACCGGATGAGTTTGAAAAGATCAGCCGAGCGATCGCCGTGGGCAGCCGCATTGGCCTGGAAGCGACGCCTCTTGTGCTGCAGCGCTGGGAGGAAGGCTGGGAGAAACCTATCCATCAGTGGCGCGAAGAGCTGGGAGTCAAAGCCGCTGTAGGAGAACAGTTTGGGGCGGAGTATTAACGCTCACCAGCCTTCAGGCGGTGGCGAATCTTCTTCTGCAGCACGAACGATGCTGGGATCAAGGTGAATCCATTAGCCAGGATCACGGGCCCATTCCCACTGAGCAATCCAAACGCCGCCCAGATGGCAACGCCGCTGGTAAACAGGCTGTACATCGAAAGGGATATGGAGTGCGTGTCATCGGTGCGCAACGTCTTGATGGCCTGTGGGAAGAAGCTCAAGGTGGTCAGAGCCGCGGCCACATAACCGATTGCATCCACATCCATCCTGAACATCACTGGAGCGGAAGCACTCCATAAACTGCCGCCAGTCTTGCTGCAGTCATGGCAATCGGTGTCAACGCCAGCGTTGGGTGCCTGCTGGGCCATTCGCACAGCTGGCAACTCGGCTGGCGTTCAGCCTTGATGCTCAGCGCACTTCTGGGAGCGCTGCAGCCATCGGTTCAAGCCAGCGAAACAGAAACGCGTCATGCCATGGCTGCCATGGCTGCTTTTACAGAATGCAAAATCATGCACGCCGGCTACAGCCGAGACAGAGCCCAGAACATCCTGAACACCTGGATCAAAAACAAAGGGTGGGAACAAGAAGCTGAATGGCTGCAGTCACCTCAAGCCATTCGCGTTGTCGCTCTAACCAGTGAAGCGATGAACAAAAGCTGCAATGACTTTGATCAGAACAGTCCACAGTTCATCCCTGCAATGGAGGCGATCGACGCCATCTGAACCTGCTCGCAACACTGCAGACGACAACGCCTTCTGCCTTTAAGTCCTGAGAATAAATACTCATCCCAGGGCAAGCGGGAATGGTTAAACCGTGAGGGAAGTTGCCACACCGACTGCGCCCAAACATGTCAAACCCCACCCACGTTCCTGACGCCACATTCCAAACACGTGTCAGAGACGAATCCATCGCAGGAGACAATCCATTCCGGTGGCAGGAGCTGAGCAGCAAAGACATTTTTGGCGGCAAAAAAGTCGCTCTTTTTGCACTTCCTGGAGCGTTCACACCAACTTGCTCGTCCAACCATCTTCCCCGCTACGACGAACTCTTTGAGGAATTCAAAAGCCACGGAGTTGATCAGATTATCTGCCTATCGGTGAATGATGCATTTGTGATGTTCCAATGGAGCAAGCACCTTGGAACCAAGAACATTTTCATGCTTCCTGATGGCAATGGTGAGTTCACCCGAAAGATGGGAATGCTCGTCGAGAAGTCAAATCTTGGCTTTGGAATGCGCTCCTGGCGTTATTCGATGCTTGTCAATGACATGGTCATTGAAAAAATGTTTGTTGAGCCTGATTTCGCAGACAACTGCCCGACAGATCCTTTCCAATCCTCTGACGCTGACACGATGATGGCATTTCTGAAAGGGAGCACATCACCAGGGATCGCCAAACCACATGCTTTCGTCGGCTGATTGAAACGCCAATCGCCCTCATACTGAGCTGCGTTCTGAACCAATGCCTGTTGATCGAAGACAGGCATTGGTTGCCTCAGGCTGATTGATCGAGCAAAGCAATGGGCGTCAAGACAGAACATGAAGAGAGCAGACATCGCCAGCAATCTTCTGATCTCCTGCCTGATCTGGGCTGCTGCACCGGCAGCAGCCATCCCATTACCTCTGGTCTGCGAGTTGACCAGCGAAGAGAGTTCTACGGTGAAGATTCGACTCACTGAACGAACAACAGGATCGCTCAGAGGTGAGTTGATTCAAAACGACAAAACACTCGGTGTTTTTCAATCGGGGAAACCAAAGCGAGGCAAGGATCCCTGGTGGTCTTTTCAGCAAGATCACCAAAGCTCCAAAGGCATTTCAGTCTTTTTCAAAGACACAGAACTCTGGAACCCCTTTCGACGTGTTCCGAGACCACAAGACAGCAACCGAGTTCTATTTGCTGGACTAGGGCCTGCCCTTTGGAATTGGACAGCAGCTCAAAAAGGTCGAGTTTTTCAAGACAACAGTGATTTATTGAAGGCCGCTGGAGGGCTCTGGTCAATTTCTAGCCAGTGCGTTGGCGGAAGAATCGTTGATGGATAGCAAGGAGATCTACCGAGACACCCCTTACTTGCTATCAGGGCTAATGCAATCTTGATTCATGAAAATTATGCATTGACTTCGACGAGATAGTTGCTAAAAAATAATTGTCTGAACATCTCAAACGTCCGAAAATCAGTCTTTCGATTGGCTTGCGCTTTGGCGAATTGTGATCTCTATAGCAATTGTTGTCTGCATTTATGAATGCGCTACAGAAGAAGCAGAAAACCCATCTCAGGCAGAGTTACTCTCTATTTCAAGAGTCGTTTGATCAAGGCAATTGATTAGCCCTGGAATGCCGAAAGGTCATTCTGACAAAGCCTCTGCAATCGCAGAGGCTTTTTGATGTTCACAACTGGGCTCATTAGGCCAGAAACAACTTATCAATGCCGAGCAGCAACTATCAAACTCATCATGGTGATCAGAGCTCTTCCATCAAGTGCCAGATCCTTTGTGGCGATTGTCGGCAAAAACTGATTGGATTTGTCCAACTTGTCGGCACCGTAGGCAAAAAGCTCACTTTGCAACGCAAAAATCTTGCTGATCCTGAAATATTAGACGTTGAACAAAAACTCCATCACGTCACCTTCTTTGACTTCATACTCTTTGCCTTCACTGCGAAGCCAACCTTTGTTGCGTGCTTCTGTAAGCGATCCTGCCTCCAGCAATTTCTCGCAACCGATGGTCTGAGCACGAATAAATCCTCGCTCGAAATCGGTATGGATCACTCCTGCCGCCTGAGGCGCAGTCATCCCAGCCCTGAACGTCCAGGCACGTGTTTCCTTTTCACCGGTCGTGAAATAAGTGCGCAATCCCAATAAACGATAAGTGGCACGAATCAGACTTTTCAGTCCACCTTCACTGACTCCAAGTCCATCGAGATAGTCCTTTCGTTCTTCTTCGCCAAGCTCAACCAGTTCCGCTTCCACCTGTGCAGAGATGCGCACGGTTTCAGCGCCCTCCTTCGCGGACAGAGCCACCACCTCCTCGCAGAACCCATTTCCTGCAGCAAGGTCGTCTTCGCTCACATTGGTGGCGTAAATGATGGGCTTGGCCGTTAGGAGTCCCAGTGGTTTGATCATCAGCGCTTCTTCATCGCTGAGCTCAACGCTGCGCGCAGCACCACCTTCCTCGAGCACAGCCTGAATTCGTTCGAGCGCCGCATCCTCTGCCTGCGCTTCCTTGCTTATTCGCATCTGTTTCTTCAGGCGCTCGCGACGTTTTTCAATCTGGGTCAAATCTGAAAGTCCGAGTTCCAGATTGATCACTTCGGCATCACGAACAGGGCCCACCGAACCGGACACATGGATGACGTCGTCATCCTCGAAGCAACGCACCACGTGAACAATGGCGTCCACTTCACGAATATTGGCCAGGAACTTGTTGCCGAGTCCTTCACCCTGACTCGCTCCTTTCACCAGGCCGGCGATATCGACAAACTCCATGCGAGTGGGAATGGTGTCGGCACTTTTGCTCAGATCAGTCAGTTGCTCCAAGCGCGCATCCGGAACGGACACGGTGCCGACATTCGGTTCGATGGTGCAGAACGGGAAATTGGCTGCCTGGGCCTGGGCATTGGCCACAAGGGCATTAAAGAGAGTGGATTTACCCACATTGGGTAATCCAACGATTCCGGCTTTGAGCATGGCGGAAATCTATCGGCAGGTGCGTCTTGGGAACCATCGTTCGGAACACGATTGGTCCATTCACGGGCGAGAATGGTTACGAAAGATGTTGAAGGGGCCATGGGCAGCCAAAAAAGCCAGTCCCCAACTGGGGCCACTCCTGAAGCCCTGCGTGCATTGAGCCGTCTAAGTGGCCTGAAACGCAGGCGTCGTCGCTTGATCGGTGCTGGAGCAGCAGCTGTTCTGTTCACAGCAGGCGGTGTGATCTGGAGCCAAGGTCCCGGGTCCGATCGTTCGCGTCAGCTGAGTGAGTTCACCGTGGCGGCGGAGCGAGGATCTCTGCCTGGCGTGATTACGGCCAGTGGTGAGCTGGAAGCGATCCGACGGGTGAACGTGAGCCCAAACAAGAGTGGGTTAGTGGAAGCGCTTTATGTCGATGAAGGCGATGTCGTGACCAAAGGTCAAGTGCTTGCCCGGATGGACTCCGGTGATCTCCAAGACCGAATGGATGAATTTGCCGCACTCGAGCGGCAGGCCAAGGCGGACTATGAAGCCAAGCGGGCCGAATATTTACGCAACCGGCAGTTGGTGGATGTCGGAGCCATCAGCGCATCGGACCTGGATGGTTTCCGAGCTGCCTTCATCAGCAGCAAGGAAGCTCTGACCGCAGCTCGCGAGCGCATTGAACAACGCAACGTTGAAGGCAATGACCTGCTGATCCGCGCTCCTTTCAGCGGGCTCATTACCGAACGCTTCGCCGAACCTGGATCCTTTGTCACCCCCACCACAGCAGCTTCAACCAATGCCGGCGCCACCAGCTCATCACTTGTTGAGCTGTCCGAAGGCCTGGAAGCGGCCGCCAAGGTTCCTGAAAGCGACATCGGTCGCATTCGTATTGGCCAGGACGCCACTGTTCGCGTTGACTCTTTCCCCGATCAGCTTTTTCCGGCAAAGGTGCGAGACATCGCACCGCGTGCACTCAAAACCGACAACGTGATCTCATTCGAAGTGGAGCTCACCCTGATCGATCCTCCACCAACCCTGCGGATCGGCATGACTGCAGATGTGAACTTCCAGACCGGACGCACCGCCGCCAGCACACTGGTTCCAACAGTGGCAATCGTGACTGAGCAAGGTCAATCAGGCGTTTTGCTGGTTGGCAACAACGATGAGCCCACATTCCAGCCTGTGCAGCTCGGTGCCAGCAGCGGCGACAAGAGTGCCATTCTCTCCGGTGTGCAGCCCGGCACACGCGTGTTCATTGACCTGCCGCCCTGGGCGAAACAGCGCGACTGACCGAGCCAGAACCTGCCTTCATCCATGCCAAAAACCAAGGAGAAACCGCTGCTGCTGCTGGTGGATGGCCATTCCCTTGCCTTCCGCAGTTTTTATGCCTTCAGCAAAGGCGGCGAAGGTGGGTTGGCCACGCAGGACGGACGTCCAACCAGCGTGACCTATGGATTTCTCAAGGCCCTACTGGATAACTGCAAAGGCCTGAAACCCCAGGGTGTGGCGATCGCGTTTGACACCGCCGAGCCCACCTTCCGCCACAAGGCTGATCCCAACTACAAAGCGCACCGGGATGTAGCGCCGGATGTGTTCTTTCAGGACCTTGACCAACTGCAGTTGATCCTGCGCAATCAGCTGCAACTGCCCCTCTGTCTGGCCCCTGGCTTCGAAGCGGATGACGTGCTCGGAACCCTGGCCAACCGAGCGGCATCCTCGGGATGGAGGGTGAGAATTCTCAGCGGTGACCGCGACCTGTTTCAGCTGGTGGACGACCAGCGGGACATTGCCGTGATGTACATGGGTGGCGGACCCTACGCGAAGAGCAGCGGACCCACCCTGATTGATGAGGCAGGTGTCCAGTTCAAGCTCGGAGTCATGCCCGACAAGGTGGTGGACCTGAAAGCGCTCACTGGAGACAGCTCGGACAACATCCCTGGAGTGAAAGGAGTTGGCCCCAAAACAGCCATCAATCTGCTCAAAGAAAATGTTGACCTTGATGGCGTTTACAAGGTTCTTGCTGAAGTCGAGGCGGAAGGTCCCAAAGCCAGCAGAGGGGCTGTGAAAGGGGCACTGAAGGGCAAACTCAGCGCCGACCGGGACAACGCCTACCTCTCAAGACGACTGGCCGAAATTCTGGTTGACATCCCCCTGCCTGAGGAGCCCGTTCTCGAACTTGGGCCCGTGGACGGCGACGGACTGCAGACGCAGCTCAAGGATCTGGAGCTCAACAGCCTGGTGCGACAGGTTCCTGGTTTCATCGCCACCTTCTCCCCCGGCGGTCTGGCGGAGAACGGCCACCTCCTCGAGACCAAGGTGTCCAACGACTCCGTTCAAGCCGACAGTTCGAAAGATGCTGCAGCCACAGAGCAGGACGCCTCTGATGCTTTCAACCAGGACGCCGCTGCCTCATCCCGACCGGATCTAAAGCCACAGCTGATCTGCAGCGACGCAGCACTCCATAGCCTGATGCAACGGTTGCAGTCCTGCACCGATGCCACTGCTCCGGTTGCGCTCGACACGGAGACCACCAATCTCAACCCGTTCAAGGCGCAGCTGGTTGGGATTGGCGTGTGCTGGGGGCCAGGTGATGCCGATCTCGCCTATATCCCTGTCGGCCATCGTGCAGCCGCGCAAGCAGCGCTGGAACCCGAACACCCACTGGTGCAGCTTCCACTCGAGACGGTGTTGGAACAGATGGCTCCCTGGCTGGCCAGCCCTGAGCACCCCAAGGCACTGCAGAACGCGAAATATGACCGCCTGATTCTGTTACGCCATGGCTTGCCGTTGGCAGGCGTGGCCATGGACACCCTGCTGGCCGATTACCTGAAAGATGCCTCGGCCAAGCACGGGCTGGATGCCATGGCAACACGGATGTATGGAATCACTCCTACCCAGTTCAGCGATCTGGTGGGCAAGCCCAAGGACGGCAAGGCGAGTTGCTTCTCAGAAGTGCACCTTGACCAGGCCGCGCTCTATTGCGGCATGGACGTCCATCTCACACGCCGACTGGCCATTGATCTGCGCCAACAGCTGCAGGCAACAGGAGAAAGCCTCCCCAGCCTTCTGGACAACGTGGAACTGCCGCTCGAGCCAGTTCTGGCCGTGATGGAAGCCACCGGCATCCGCATTGACCTGCCTTATCTCAGTGCCCTGTCAACAGAGATGGGGGACATCTTGCAGCGGCTGGAGAAGGAAGCCAAAGAGGCGGCAGGAACGGACTTCAACCTCGCCTCGCCCAAGCAACTAGGCGAGCTGCTGTTCAATACCCTCGGCCTCGATCGCAAGAAATCGCGCAGGACCAAGACTGGCTACAGCACTGATGCCACCGTGCTTGAAAAGCTGGAGGCTGACCACCCCTTGGTGCCGCTGGTTCTCGAACACCGCGTGCTGAGCAAGCTCAAGAGCACTTACGTGGATGCCCTGCCGCAACTGGTGGAAGCGGAAACCGGCAGGGTGCATACCGATTTCAATCAAGCGGTCACGGCCACTGGTCGACTGAGCAGCAGTAATCCCAACCTCCAGAACATTCCCGTCCGCACGGACTACAGCCGCCGCATCCGCAAGGCCTTCCTGCCCCAGGAGAAGTGGACGCTACTCAGCGCCGATTATTCCCAGATTGAGTTGCGGATCCTCACCCACCTCTCCGGCGAAGACGTGCTGCAACAGGCCTACCGGGAAGGAGACGACGTGCATGCCCTGACAGCACGGCTTCTGCTCGACAAGAAGGAAGTGAACAGCGACGAACGACGCCTTGGCAAAACGATCAACTTCGGCGTGATCTACGGCATGGGTGCCCAACGCTTCGCGCGGGAAACAGGCGTTAATCAGGCAGAGGCCAAGGATTTCCTGCTGCGTTACCGCGAGCGATATCCCAAAGTCTTCGCCTTTCTGGAACTGCAGGAACGACTGGCCCTCAGTCGCGGTTATGTGGAAACGATCATGGGCAGGCGACGCCCCTTCCACTTTGATCGCAACGGACTGGGCCGCCTGCTGGGCAAGGAACCGATGGAGATCGATTTGGATGTCGCTCGTCGCGGCGGAATGGAGGCTCAGCAATTGCGCGCTGCGGCCAACGCGCCGATTCAGGGATCCAGTGCCGACATCATCAAACTGGCCATGATTCAGCTGCAGGCTGCAATCGAACAGCAAGCACTACCGGCACGACTACTGCTTCAGGTGCACGATGAACTGGTGCTTGAAGTGGATCCAGATGCTCTGGAGTCGATTCAAAAGCTTGTCGTCAACACCATGGAAAATGCTGTGACACTGAGCGTGCCCTTGGTGGCTGAAACCGGCCTCGGTGCCAACTGGATGGACGCGAAATGACCGTGAAGCGATCAGTCCATGAGAGGCAGGACACGATCAAACGCGACGCTTCAGGATCGAATGGCCTTCGCGATAGCCAATCACAGTGACTGAGACGATGATTGTTAATAGAGCAACGACGCCCATCCAGTCTGGATGCATCATCCACCTGATCCCAGGACCCAACGAAGCTATTCTAGAGACAGCCGAGCGATTGGCACAAGAGCCTGGGCAAGATCTTTTTTGCAATCGACATAGCTTTGGAAAAACAATAAAAAATCAAGGCTCAACAGGCTTCTTTGAGAACACGCAATGAACCAACCATTAGGAGTCATTCACCAAGGCTCTTCATCGAGCAAGCGATGAGCTCCACTCACGAGCCATGAGGACGCCATGACCCGCAGAGCGTTTTATGGGCTACACCTCCAGCCCACTGGTGCACCATCCTTTTTTTCATTCGTCACCTACACACCGCAAAGCAAAGAACAAATGATTGCGTGCGGAGATCTGGGCGAAGGAGAGGAATACATCAATCCAGTCATCTGCGACTTTCTTCTATTTATTGCTGAATGGATCCTCAAAGTTCCACTCAACAATGACTTTCCCATTGGCTATGACGACGTGACCGTGGTCTGCTCAAGGCAGCGAGGGAATGGGAGCCAGCACGAATACCTGATGCAAATCAGCGAGCTCGAAGAAAGTGACCTCAAACGCTCAGTTCTCGAAAGACTGCTGAAAATCTTGGATCGACAATCGTGGAACGGTTTCAAGCCAACATAAGAAACAAAGGCAACAACAACCTTCACCAAGAAGCAATGCTGCCCTTCAAGCTGCCATCAACAGCAGGGGGCAAGCTGCTGGCCATCAAGATCTAGCGGAAGCGATCAACGCCAGCGAAAACAATAGATCGGTAACAACTCGGCAGCAACCAGGTGAATCAAGGGCGGTCCAGGACTGAACGGGCCGTAACCTCCTTGCAGAGCCTGATCAGACCTTTGCCACTGCGCCTCACAAACAGCCTCAGCAATCGCACCGAAGACTTTGAACCGCTGGAGGCCGGCAAGGCAACGATCTACTGCTGTGGAGTCACGGTTTACGACCTCTGCCACCTCGGGCATGCACGCAGTTACATCAACTGGGACGTCTTACGACGTTATCTCATCTGGCGCGATTACGACGTCACTTTTGTTCAAAACTACACAGATATTGACGACAAAATATTAAATAAGGCCAACTCCGAAGGATCAACAATGAAGGAGGTCAGTGAAAAGAACATCAAAGCCTTTGAAATCGACATGGCTCGCCTACATATTCTGCCCGCAGACAAAATGCCACGCGCAACATGCTGCATCCCAGGCATTCAAACGTTGATTAGCGAACTTGAAACCAAGGGAGCCGCCTACAGCTCTGATGGCGATGTTTATTTTGATATTTCCAAAGCAAGGAACTATGGCCAGTTGAGTGGCCGGGACCCGAATGAGCAGCAACAGGGAGCCAGTGGCCGCACCAAGGAAGGAGAAGAAGAACGCAAGCGACACCCGTTTGACTTCGCGCTTTGGAAAAAAACCAATGAGGGAGAACCAGGCTGGGAATCACCCTGGGGACGAGGACGACCCGGTTGGCACATCGAGTGTTCCGCCATGGTTCGCGAAGAATTCGGCACAACAATAGACATCCATCTCGGTGGCGGAGATCTTGTCTTTCCGCACCATGAAAATGAAATCGCGCAATCAGAAACCGCTAACGAAGCTCAATTAGCCCGCGTCTGGATGCACAACGGCATGGTGAATGTGGGCGGTACAAAAATGTCGAAATCGCTCGGCAACTTCACAACAATCCGCGCGCTGCTCGACAGCGGAACATCAGCGATGACCCTGAGGCTGTTTGTGCTCCAGGCGCACTATCGCAAGCCACTCGATTTCACAGCAGACGCTTTGGAGGCGGCAAGCAACGGATGGAAAGGGCTGAATGCTGCTCTCGGCCTTGGCAGTCAATATTCGGAACAGCTGGGCTGGGGCGGAGCAGAAGCATTGCCTTCCGGAGCCATGCAGGCACAGAACTTGGCCGTGGATGAAGTCTTAGGGGCTGCTCGTGAGCGCTTTACCGAGGCCATGGATCAGGACCTGAACAGCTCTGGAGGCCTTGCCGTTCTGTTTGAACTGGCCAAACCAGTGAGGTCGCTGGCCAACCGTCTGGAGCGGGGAGAACAGGTTGAAGACCAGGATGCGCTGAAAGCCCTGCATCAACGCTGGCTGTTGCTGCGCGAGCTCGCCGCAGTGCTTGGACTCCGCCATGAGCCTCAGCAACCCATGGAAGACTCCAACGCTGCATCGGAAGAGATCAGCGCAATCGACGCCGCGATCTCTGCGCGCAAGGCCGCAAAGCAGGCCAAGAATTTTGCTGAAGCCGACCGAATCCGAGCAGAACTTTCCAGTCAGGGGATCGAACTGATCGACAAACCCGGCGGCGCTACCGAATGGCGTCGTTGTTGATCAACGCTCTTTCGACGCCATCATTGCCTCGATCTTGCGGATACGCGCCAAGGTGGTTGTCCAGACCTCCAGCCTGAAGCGCTGTTCAGCAAGGGTGGGTTCTGAGGGATCGGCGGCATCGATCCAGCTCTGGAGTTGATCCAGCTTGGCTTCAGGGTCCTGCTTGGCCTCGAAGGCATCCCAGAGCTCCCGTTCAAGCCTGGCCCTCTCAATGAAATTCCAGCGCTTGAGCCAGAGCATCGTGTTGGCGTGCATCAAGGCACCTGTCTACCGGATTTCTGTTGCATGAGCTCTAAGGTTCGTCCAGGACTGGCGTGATGCCGATGCAACCCGAGAGCCTGTCCAAAGCCATTCAGCTTTCAGTCGCTCCTGTGTTTCTGCTGGCAGGCATCGGTGCATTGATGAATGTGATCTCCGGCCGCCTCGCCAGGATTGTTGATCGAGCGCGCAAAACCAAAACAGCCCTTGATGCAGGAGAAACGATCGATGAACGAGAGCAGTGGACGTATCGCAGGCGCATGCAGCTCACAATCCGCGCGATCGAGCTGCTCACGGCTGCAACCCTGCTGATCTCGGCCGTGGTGGCTGTGATGTTCTTCAGCGTGATCAGCCGCATCAACCTCACACTTGTGGTGGTGCCGATGTTCATCACTGCAATGCTGCTGGTGATGCTGGCGTCGGTCTGTTTTCTGCAAGAGGTGCGGATGGCCTCCGCCCATATCAATCGGCTGTTCTGAGCATTGGCTGAAATTCAGCCCTGTCCGGTCCAGTTACGGATCAGATCCACCACGCTGATCAGCAGGCCAACTGCGATCACCGCCGGTGAGACCCAACGCAGAAAGAACAGGATCA